>CAIOJO010000544.1 GCA_903858635.1 uncultured Telmatospirillum sp.
GTACGGCAGCGTCTGCTCGGGAATCGAAGCCGCCACGGTGGCGTGGGAGCCGCTGGGCTGGCGGCCCGCCTTCGTCGCCGAGAGCGAACCGTTCCCCAGCGCGGTGCTGGCCCACCGCCACCCGGCGATCCCCAACCTGGGCGACATGACCGCCATCGACGGTCGGGTATGGCGGAGCAAGATCGACGTGCTGGTGGGCGGCACGCCCTGCCAGGCGTTTTCGGTGGCCGGTCTGCGCCGGTCGCTCGACGACGAGCGCGGCAACCTCGCCCTTCGTTTCGTGGAACTCGCCGATGCCTGTCAGCCGAGATGGATCGTCTGGGATTATGAGAAGCAAAACGATATGTGGAGAACGTGGCAGGGCAAAACAATTCCAGCCCATTTTTCAATGAATTGAGCCCCCGTGTAGTCAAGTTTGCTTAACATAATTATCGGTCCTTCGACGGTGCCGCCCTGGCATCGGGCACGAAGGAGAACCGATATGTCAAAGCCGTATTGCATCACGCCGTCGTCGCGGCGGCGCATGGACCCAGGGACGCTATGGCCGTTCGTATGGGAATTTGGAGACTGTCTGATCGCCTACGGGCATACATCAAACACGACTTCTCACTATTTAGCGGTGGCCCGTCATTTTACGGTATGGCTGGGAATTTCAAGTATTAGACCGGATGAAATCGTCAAGGGAACCGTTGAAAGCTTTGTCCATCATCGCTGCCAATGTCCCTCGGAACGGAGGGGGCGGAGGACTTGTTTTCGACCATCAAGACGAAACATGAGCTACCTGCACAGGTTTATTTACTTTTTGGTGGAACGTGGAGTTGTTCCTGCATCGGCATTGCCAAAAGCGGTGCCGTCAGCAGAACCCGTTGATGAACGCATTTCTATATTCCTAGATTGGCTCCGACGTCACCGAGGCATTGCCGAAAGCACGATCATCACATATCGCCGCAGGATGGAGCGGCTGCTTCCTAAGCTCGGCCCCGATCCGGCGGCCTACGATGCAGGTCTTGTCCGTAGCGTCGTCTTCGAAGAATCCGCGAGGTGTCCTTCGTACACCAAGTCCATAACCTCGGTCCTGCGGACCTATCTGCGGTTTTTGGTGGCGAATGGAATTTGTCGGCCGGGGCTTGATCATGCCGTGCCGACCATTGCGCAATGGCGGCTGTCCACATTGCCACGCTACCTCGTCTCGGCCGACATCGAGAAGTTGATTGTTTCGTGCGACCTGACAAAACCAAGTGGCATTCGCGACCATGCCATTCTGCTCCTTTTGGCGCGCCTTGGTCTGAGGGCCAGCGATATCAGGTTGATGCGGCTTGATGACATCGATTGGGAAAGCGGGACGCTCCGTGTCTGCGGGAAAGGCCGGCGAGAAGTTCGTCTTCCGCTCCCCCAGGATGCTGGAGATGCTGTACTTTCCTATCTGAACGGGGTGCGGCCGAACATCGAGTCCGATCGCATTTTTCTCCGATTAAATGCGCCCTATCGACCAATTGACCGCCACAACGTGATCTCACGTGTGGTCATGAGGGCGTTGATCCGAGCGGGCATCACGAACGCCCCGTCGCAGGGGGCCAATCTGCTGCGGCATTCTGCGGCGACAGCTTGGCTTCGCGCCGGTGCGACGCTCGATGCCATCGGAACCGTTTTGCGCCATCGCTCGGCCGATACCACAGCTCATTATGCCAAGGTGGATATCCCGACATTGCAGCGAGTCGTTCAACCCTGGCCGGGAGACCTGCCATGCTGAGCGACACCGTGACGGCATACATTAAATTGCGCCACGCGACGGGATTCAAGTTCGCGAAATCGGCAGGCATGCTGAAAAGTTTCGCAGCCTTCGCCGAGGCGCAGGGCGATGCGGTGGTGCGCGTCTCGACTGCATTGGAATGGGCTGCCCTTGCAACGTCGCCACAACAACGGCATCAGCGGCTTCTCCTGATGCGGCGCTTCGCTCTGGTGGTCAAGGCCGAGGACGCTCGCCATGAGGTGCCACCGGTTGATTCGCACGGATCGCCGTTAAGGCGCAGAACTCCGCACATCTACACCCAAGCGAAAATATCTCAGATATTGCGAACTGCTGCGGACCTGCCACCGAAAGGTACGATCCGGCCGATAATGTACACAACCCTGTTTGGCCTTCTGGCTGCGACGGGTCTCCGCATCTCCGAGGCACTGGCACTGAAGTGCGGTGACATTAGCGAAGACGGCCTCATCGTCCGTAAGCGGCTTATGCCGCTGACCCATTAAGTGCCTTGAGAAGGGTCTGACGTCGGGATATGTTCGCGACCATGGCGAAGCAGTTGTCCCTTCTCGACTTCCAAACGTGGTTTCCCGACGATGAAAGCTGCTACCGTCTGCTAC
>CAIOJO010000545.1 GCA_903858635.1 uncultured Telmatospirillum sp.
AGCCCCAACATCAACGCAGGACCAACACCATCTTCGCGTAAGCTGGGCTTTTCGCCTTACACACGGCCTGGCTCACCCCCAGGTGCTCCCGATGAGGAAACCACCGACTGGAGAGCCGTATGCGGGACAACCGCACGTACGGTTCGGAGGGAGGGGAGGCTAAGGCCTTCCCTACCCCTATCTAATTTTTTCACAGGCTCAGACGCCCGCCCACGCTTAATGCGGGGCGGGTTTCGCCGCCGGTGTCTGGGCCGGCGGTGTCGCCGGGACCTGTCGCCAAGCGCTGCTGCAGGATTGGACGTAGGGATAATAGCCCTGCGGATTGTCGCAGTAGTACCAGACGGGCGCCGGCGCCGGTCCTGCCGGCTGGACGACGGTCGGTTCAACGACCGGCGGAGCGTAATAGACTGGCGGGCCATAGGCCGGGTAGCCGTAGTAATACGGCCAACCGGCGCCCCAATAGAACGGCGCCCACAGACCGACTCCCCAGCCGAAGCCCACATGGCCGCCCCCACGGCCGCCCCCATGGCCGCCATGCCAGCCGCCGACATGGCCATGCCCTTGGGCTTGGGCCGCCGGTACGCTGCCGATTACCAGAAGGACCGCCACGGCAATCCGCCCGGCGATTGTCGAGAGACGCGATATCATCGTTCCCATGGGAACATTCCTTTCCGCTTCCCCACCGCCTTGCCGACTCTTAGCTAGATAACAAGCTAGTACGTCCGGACACCCGGTCAATGCACGGCAGCGCAGAGCGGCCTTGCACGGAAGGCCATCTCCCTTCCTTAGGGCAGTGTCGCGTCGCCGGGGCCGAGCCGCTATCCTGGTCGGACGAAGCCTGGGTGAGCGGAGGGCGAGCCATGCTGATCGGTGTTCCCAAGGAAACGAAGACGCATGAATACCGGGTCGGCCTGACCGCGGCGTCGGTTCGCGAATTGGTCCATCATGGCCATCAGGTGGTGGTGGAGACGGGGGCCGGTGCCGGCATCGGCCTCGACGACGCGGCCTACGAGGCGGCCGGCGCCCGTCTCGTCGCCACGGCCGCCGAGTTGTTCGTCCAGGCCGAGTTGGTGGTCAAGGTGAAGGAGCCGCAGCCGGCCGAGATCGCCCGGCTGCGCTCGGACCAATTGTTGTTCACCTATCTCCACCTGGCCCCCGATTCGGCCCAGGCGCACGGCCTGATGGCGGCCGGCTGTACGGCCATCGCCTACGAAACGGTGACCGACAGCCATGGCGGGTTGCCGCTGTTGGCCCCGATGAGCGAAGTGGCGGGCCGCATGGCGATCCAGGCCGGGGCGCATTGCCTGGAGAAGGAAAGTGGCGGATCGGGAGTCCTGTTGGGCGGCGTCGCCGGGGTGCCACCCGGCAAAGTGGTGATCCTGGGCGGTGGGGTGGCCGGCACCAACGCGGCGCAGATGGCGGTCGGCCTTGGCGCCGAGGTGACGATCCTCGACAAATCCTTGAGCCGATTGCGCGAACTGGATCTTCATTTCGGCGGTCGAGCCCGCACCCTGTTCTCCACGGTGGATGCCGTCGAGCGATTCATTGCCGATGCCGATCTGGTGGTGGGGGCGGTGCTGGTGCCCGGCGCGGCCACGCCGAAACTGGTGTCGCGGGCCCTGCTGCGGCGCATGCGGCCCGGTTCGGTGGTGGTCGATGTGGCGATCGACCAGGGCGGCTGCATTGAGACCAGCCATCCGACGACCCACGCCAACCCGACCTTCATCGAGGAAGGGATCGTCCATTATTGCGTCGCCAATATGCCGGGTGCGGTGGCGCGCACCTCGACCTTCGCCCTCAACAACGCCACCTTGCCCTTCATCCTCGCTGTGGCCGAACTCGGTTGGCGCAAGGCCTGCGCTGCCGATCCGCATCTGCTGGCCGGCCTCAACGTGCATGCCGGGCGGCTCACCCATCCGGCGGTGGCCGAGGCCTTGGGCGAAGCCTTGCTGCCCGCCCGTCAGGCGATCGGCCTCGACCCCTTGCCGGCGAGCCGGCGAAGCTTCGCCGCGAAGCGTGGCGGGTGAGGGGCTTTGGCGCTATTGCAAGCTTGAGTGGCCGGTCCCGATCGGGCATCCTCTTCGCCTTTCCATTGGTGGCAGGCGATGAGCGACAAGCGCGTTTATATCTATGACAGTACCCTGCGCGACGGGGCGCAGACCCAAGGGGTCGATTTCAGCTCGGTCGACAAGACCGCCATCGCTCGCGAACTGGACCGCCTGGGCATCGACTATATCGAGGGCGGCTGGCCGGGGGCCAACCCGACCGACGACGCCTTCTTCGCCGACCCGCCGCATTTGTCCCACGCCCGCCTCACCGCCTTCGGCATGACCCGGCGCGCCGGCCGTTCGGCCGACAACGACCCCGGATTGCAGGCCATCCTGGTCCCCTCCGTGCAGATCGTCACCATGGTCGGCAAGTGCTGGGATTTCCAGGTGGAGGTGGCGCTCGGCATCGAACTGGCCGAGAACCTGCGGATGATTGCCGATTCGGTGGTCCACGCGAAGACGCGGATGGCCGAGGTGATGTTCGATGCGGAACATTTCTTCGATGGTTTCCGGGCCAACCCGGATTACGCCCTGCAATGCATCAAGACCGCCTATGAGGCCGGGGCCCGCTGGGTGGTTCTGTGCGACACCAATGGCGGCTGCCTGCCGCACGAGGTCGAAGCGATCGTCGGCAAGGCCGGCAAGGTGGTGCCGGGCAGCCACCTGGGCATCCATTGCCACAACGACTCGGACAATGCGGTGGCCAATTCGCTGGCCGCGGTGCGGGCCGGGGTGCGCCAGGTGCAAGGCACCCTGAACGGTCTGGGCGAACGCTGCGGCAATGCCAATCTGATCTCGATCATTCCCAACCTCATGCTCAAGATGGGCTTCGAGACCGGCGTTTCGGCCACCGACCTGACCAAGCTCACCCATGTGTCGCGGACCCTGGACGAGCGCCTCAACCGCGCCCCCGACCGCAATGCTCCCTATGTCGGCGAATCGGCTTTTGCCCATAAGGGCGGGCTGCATGTCTCGGCGGTCGAGAAGGATCCCCGCTGCTACGAGCATGTGGCCCCGGAACTGGTCGGCAATCGGCGCCACATCGTGGTGTCGGACCAGTCGGGACGCTCGAACATCCTGGCCCGCTTCCGCGAAATCGGCCTCGACGTCGATGCCTCGGATCCGAAGATCAGCCAGTTGATCGAGGAAGTGAAGCTGCGCGAGTTCGGCGGCTATGCCTATGACGGTGCCGAGGCCAGTTTCGAGCTGCTGGCCCGCCGCGTCCTCGAAGGCATTCCCGATTATTTCCGGCTGCAGAGTTTCCGGGTGCTCGACGAGCGCCGGTGGAATGCCAAGGGCGAGCTGATCACCCTGTCCGAGGCCACCATCAAGGTCGAGGTGAAGGGGCAGACCTTGATGGACGTGGCCGAAGGCAACGGCCCGGTCAGCGCCCTCGACGCCGCATTGCGCAAGGTGCTGACGCCGGTCTATCCCGAGCTCGCCGACCTGCGGCTGGTGGACTACAAGGTGCGGATCCTGAATCCGCAGGCGGGGGCCGGGGCGGCGACCCGGGTGATGATCGAAAGCGCCGACCTTCACGGGGAACATTGGTCGACGGTGGGGGTTTCGACCAATGTCATCGATGCTTCGTTCAACGCCTTGCACGACAGCATCATCTTCAAATTGCTGCGCGACAGCGCCGCCGCAGGCTGATGTCCGACGCCCAGTCCTCGTCCGCCGTCGCCGCCGCTCCGGCGGTGATCCTGGTCCGCCCGCAATTGTCCGAGAACGTTGGCACCAGCGCCCGGGCCATGCTCAATTGCGGCCTGACCGACCTGCGATTGGTTTCGCCGCGCGAGAACTGGCTGTCGGACAAGGCCATCGCCGCCTCGTCGGGGGCCGAATCGGTGCTGCGGGCGGCCAGATCCTTCGCCACGACGGAACAGGCCATCGCCGATCTGCACCGGGTCTATGCCAGCACCGGACGCAACCGCTTCATGGTCAAGCCGGTGGTCACGCCGCGTCAGGCAGCCTTGGAAATCCGCCAGCATATCGCCGAGGACCTGGCCTGCGGCATCCTGTTCGGTCCCGAGCGGACCGGGCTGGAGAACGACGACGTGGCGTTGGCCGACACGGTGATCACGGTGCCCCTCAACCCCGACTACTGCTCGCTCAACCTGGCGCAATCGGTGCTGATCGCCGGCTATGAATGGTACCAGGCCGGCGACCCGGCGGAACCCCGGGCGATGACCAAGGGGGCTGCCCCGGTGGCCACCAAGGAGCAACTCATCGGCTTCTTTCAGCATCTCGAAACCGAGCTCGACGATTGCGGCTTCTTTCGCGTCGCCGAGAAGCGGCCGAGCATGGTGCGCAACATCCGCAACATGTTCGAACGGGCCGATCTCACCCTGCAGGAGGTGCGCACCCTGCACGGGATGGTGCATGAACTGGCGACCTTCCGTAAACGCAAGGGAGAGCCGTCGTGAGCGACCACGGACCCCAGCCGCCGTCCTTCGACGAAGCCTTCCGGCAGAGCTTCGAGCAACTGCTGATCTGGCGCCGCGATGTCCGCCGCTTTCGCCGCGACCCGGTCGACGCGGGGCTGATCGAACGGCTGATCGCCCTGTCCTGCCTCGCCCCTTCGGTCGGCAACGCCCAACCTTGGCGCTTCGTCACCGTCGCCGATCCGGCCCGCCGCCAAGCGGTGCGCGCCAGTTTCCTCGACTGCAACGCCGACGCGCTCAACGACTACCAGGGCGAGCGGGCCAAGCTCTATGCCGGCCTCAAATTGTCGGGGCTGGACGACGCGCCGGTGCATCTGGCCGTGTTCAGCGACCACGGCACCGAGGCCGGTCATGGGCTGGGCCGCAAGACGATGCCGCAGACCATGGATTTCTCGGTGGTCTGTGCCGTCTACAGCTTCTGGCTGGCGGCCCGGATGCACGGGCTGGGGGTCGGCTGGGTGTCGATCCTCGACCCCGAGGCGGTGCGCCTGGCGCTGGAGGTACCGGCCGTCTGGTCGCTGGTCGCCTATCTCTGTGTCGGCCTGCCGGTCGAGGACAACGAGCTGCCCGAGCTGGTGCGCTTCGGCTGGCAGGACCGCGAAGCCTTCGAGAGCGTGCTGTTTCGGCGCTAGATCGGGCGCCCCGGCGCTTTTTCCTTTGACTCTCAACGCCCGCTTTGCATAATCCGCCCCCTATTCCCGAGAACGTGGGCCGGTAACCAATCCGTTCCCCGCCCCGGACATGCGCCGGGGACTATCGGGACAATGTACGACCATAAGGAAGAACCATGACAAAGCGCGTGGAAGCCAAATACAAGATCAACCGCCGCCTCGGCGTCAATCTCTGGGGCCGCAGCAAGAGCCCGCTCAACAAGGGCCACGAGAATCCCCCCGGCCAGCATGGCCAGCGCCGCAAGAAGCCGTCCGATTTCGGCACCCAGCTGATGGCCAAGCAGAAGCTGAAGGGCTATTACGGCAATATCGGCGAGAAGCAGTTCCGCCGGCTCTATGACGAGGCCGTGCGCCGTCGTGGCGACACCTCGGAGAACCTCATCGAGTTGCTCGAGCGCCGGCTCGACGCGGTGATCTACCGCATGAAATTCGCCCCGACTCCGTTCGCCGCCCGCCAGCTGTGCAATCACGGCCATGTGCAGGTCAACGGCAAGCGCGTCAACATCGCCTCGTTCCAGGTGCGCGACAACGACGTCGTCGGCATCAAGGAAAAGTCCCGCGACATGGCGCTGATCCTCGAGGCCGCCCAGTCGCCCGAGCGCGACGTGCCGGATTACCTGTCGGTCGACCACAAGGACATGAAGGGCACCTTCGTGCGCGCCCCCAAGCTGCCGGACGTGCCCTACCCGGTGCAGATGGAACCCAACCTGGTGGTCGAGTTCTACTCGCGTTGATTGGAGTGTGATTGGGCTGAATTTTATTCGTCATTGCCGGGCCCGCGTGCTTCGCACGCAACGGACAAATTGCCGGCAACGCCGGCGGGCCGGCAATCCATGGATCCCCGGATCAAGTCCGGGGATGACGAGAAAAGAACAGGATGCCCGCACAAAAAAAGGCCCGGCGAATCTCGCCGGGCCATTTTTCATGCACCGCTGCGTCGGCTCAGACCAGCACGCCCTTGTCCGCCAGCAGGTCTTTCAGTTCGCCGCTGGCCGCCATTTCGCGAACGATGTCGCAGCCGCCGACGAACTCGCCCTTGACGTAGAGCTGCGGGATGGTGGGCCAGTTGGCGAATTCCTTGATCCCCTCGCGCAAGGACGGATCCACCAACACGTCGACCCCCTTGAACTTCACGCCGAGGTCGCTCAGCACCTGCACGACGGCGGCGGAGAACCCGCATTGGGGGAACATCGGCGAGCCCTTCATATAGAGCACCACCGGGTTCTCGTTGAGATCCTGCTGGATCCGGGCAAAGACGGGATTTCCGCTCATTCGATTGGCTTCCTCATTCGGCGCGAACAATGACAAGGCTCGGAACAACCGAGCCCGCATGGCGATATGGCGCTTCCGTTGTCCCGCGTCAACCGGCGGGCCGCGGTCTCGGCAGCGAGTATAGCAGCAGACCGCCCCAGATACAGGCGAAGGTGATCGCGTGAATCCTGGTGAAGACCTCGCCGAACACCCAGACGGCAATCGCCATCTGCATGGTCGGATTGAAATATTGCATGAGGCCCAGGGTGGTCAGGCGCAGGCGGCGGGCGCCGTAGGCGAACAGCAGCAGCGGGGCGGCGGTGACCGGCCCGCACAGGACCAGCAGCGCCGTGGTGCCGCCGTTTCCCGCCAACAGCGCGCCGCCGTCGGGGCGGGTCGCCAGATAGGCCAGGGCCAGTGGGAACAGCAGCATGGTCTCCACCGTCAGCCCGACCAGCGAATCCACCGCCACTGTCTTGCGCAGCAGCCCGTAGAAGCCGAAGGACAGCGGAAAGACCAGGACCAGCCACGGCACGCCGCCTTGCCCGATGGTCATCACGGCGACGCCGGCACCGACCAGGAGCACGGCGGCCAATTGCTGCCGGTTGAGCCGCTCGCCGAGGAACAGGGCGCCCAACAGCACCATGCACAGCGGATACATGAAATAGCCGAGGCTGACCTCGAGGGCCCGGCCATGGCCGACGCCCCAGATGAAGAAGCCCCAATTGAGGGTGATGCAGAGGGCCGAGGCGGTGAGGCCGAGCAACCGCTTCTTGTCGCGAAAGACGCCGACCAGCAATTCGGCCCGGCCCAGGGCGAGCACCAGCCCGAGCGTCAGTGCGGCGCTCCACACGATACGGTGCCCCAGCACCTCGACCGCCGGCTCGCCCGCCAGCAATTTGAAGTACAGGGGAAAGACGCCCCACAGGGCATAAGAGGCAAAGGCCGCCGCGGCCCCCCGCCGGCTTTCCCGGGAGCTTAGTATGTCGGGGCGTCCTCGGGGGGCGCGGTCTGCAGGGCCAGGGCGTGCAGTTCGCCGCCCATCTTGCCCTTGAGCGCGGCATAGACGATCTGATGCTGCTGCACCCGGGACTTGCCGCGGAAGATCGGCGAAACCACCAGGGCGGCGTAATGATCGCCGTCGCCGCGCAGGTCTTCGATGGTGACCTCGGCGTCGGGCAGGGCTTCCTTGATCAATGCCGCGATGGCGGCGGCTTCCATGGCCATGTCTGATCCCTTTAAGCGTTGGCGTCCGGCGCCGACATGAAGCCGGGCAGCCAGCCCTCGTTCAGTCTCTGCAGGTCCTGCACCGAAATGGCCCCCGTCCCTTTGAGTGTCAAGTCGGTGCCGCCGGTGCTGCCGATGACCCGGGCCGTCACGTCGCTGCGGCGGGCTGCTTCGAGAATGACCGGAACCTGCGACAGGGGGGCCGTCAGCAGATAGCGGCCCTGGTCCTCGCCGAAGCACCAGGCGTGCAGCAGCACGCCATGCGGCTCGTCGATGGTGGCGCCGAGGCCGGAGGCCATCGCCATCTCGGCCACCGCCACCAGCAATCCGCCGTCCGAGATGTCGTGCGCGGCGGTGATGTGGCTCTCGCCGATCATGGCGCGGACGAACTCGCCTTCACGGCGTTCCCGATGCGAGGCCACCGGCGGCGGGGCGCCGTCCTCGCGGCCGCACAATTCGCGCAGGTAAAGCGATGCGCCGAGCCAGCCGCGGGTTTCGCCAATGAGGATCAGGCTGTCGCCGGCCCCCTTGAATGGCAGCGAGGCGATCTTGTCGATGTCGTCGATCAGTCCGACCGCACCGATGGCCGGGGTGGGCAGGATGGCCACGCCGTTGGTCTCGTTGTAGAGCGACACATTGCCCGACACCACCGGGAAGTCGAGGGCGCGGCAGGCCTCGCCCATGCCTTCGATGGCCTCGACGATCTGGCCCATGATCTCGGGCTTTTCGGGATTGCCGAAATTCAGGTTGTCGGTGACGGCGAGCGGCCGCGCGCCGACCGCCGACAGGTTGCGATAGGCCTCGGCCACCGCTTGGCGGCCCCCTTCATGGGGATCGGCCAGGCAATAGCGGGGCGTGCAGTCGGTGGTGATGGCCAGCGCCTTCCTGGTGCCGTGGATGCGCACCACGGCGGCGTCGCCGCCCGGCCGCTGCAGGGTGTCGCCCATCACCATGTGGTCGTATTGCTGCCAGATCCAGCGTTTGGAGGCCAGGTCGGGGCAGGCGACCAGAGTCTTGAGCGCCTCGATCGGATCATGGGCGGGAACGGTCGCGGGGTCGATCACCGGGCGTTTCACGCCGGGGACCCACGGGCGGTCGTATTCGGGGCTGGCCTTGGCCAGGGGATCGATCGGCAGATCCGCCACCACCGCGCCGTGGCGCTTCAGCACCATGCGGCCGCTGTCGGTCAGATGGCCGATCACCGCAAAGTCCAGTTCCCATTTTTCGAAGACGGCCCGTGCCGTGGCTTCGCGGCCCGGCTTCAGCACCATCAGCATGCGTTCCTGGCTTTCCGAGAGCATGATCTCATAGGCGGTCATGCCGGATTCGCGGATCGGCACCGCATCGAGATCCATCTCGATGCCGAGGCAGCCCTTCGACGCCATTTCGAACGAGGAAGAGGTCAAGCCGGCCGCCCCCATGTCCTGGATGGCGACGATCGAATCGGTGGCCATCAGTTCGAGGCAGGCCTCGATCAGCAGCTTTTCGGTGAAGGGGTCGCCGACCTGCACCGTGGGGCGCTTTTCCTCGGAATCCTCGGAAAACTCGGCCGAAGCCATGGTGGCGCCATGGATGCCGTCACGCCCGGTCTTCGAGCCGACAT
>CAIOJO010000546.1 GCA_903858635.1 uncultured Telmatospirillum sp.
CAGGGACGCCGGTGCCACTATTGGTAGGCCCCGCTGATTCAGCTGAGGTTCAGTAAGCACCGCCTAGCCTTCCAGGATGCCGACAGGGGGGCTGCCATCCATGCGCTTCGATCCGTTCACCCGACTGCTCCATCTGCTGCTCGCCTCGGGGGTCACCCTGCAGCTGTTGCTCAGCCTGTTCATGGTGGACCCACGGCCGGACCGGCCGGCCGACCTTTGGTTTGAAATCCACCAAGCGGTGGGGTTCGCCTTGTTCGTCGTCCTCCCGGTGCATTGGCTGTGGTCGCTGTCCCGCAGCTACGGTGGCGATTTCGGCATGCTCATGCCGTGGTTCAGTCGCCGGCGGCTGGACGCCTTGCGCAACGATCTGCACCTGATGGCCCGCGAGTTCGGTGACCGTCGCATCCCCTCGGCCGAAACCCAGCGGCCACTCCCGGCCGCGGTCGAAGGCCTCGGTCTGTTGACCGCCAGCTACATGGCCTTGTCGGGAGCGCTGTGGAGCCTGTTGTCGTCACCCAACGGCGGCGGCGCCGGGTTGCCCCATTTCTTCAAGGAGAGCCATCAGCTGGTGGCCAACGCGATGTGGGTCTATGTGATCGGTCACGCCGGCATGGCGATGCTGCACCAATTGGGCGGCGAGCCGATCCTGCGGTCCATGTTCGGCTTCGGCAAGGATCGCCGCCGCATCCCCTGACCGCCCCGGAGGGATCGGACACCCCCATGCGATCGCATCCGACGCATTGGAGGCGTGGCCGCCGGCGCCATCGCCGCGTCGAACCGGCACCCCCAGATTCCCGAAAACGGCAAAGAGCGGAGGGAAGATGGCGCGGGTCGGACGAATCGTGGTTTGGGGGTTGGGGGGCCTGGTGGCCCTCTTGGCGGTGCTGATCATCGCGCTCTTCGTCATGCCCTGGAACTGGGCGCGCGGGCCTTTGGCCAAGCGCCTCAGCGATGCCAGCGACCGGAGTGTCGCCATCGACGGGCCGCTCCACCTCCATCTCGGCGCCACCACCAGGCTGGTTGCCGACCAGGTACGGATCGCCAACGCCCCGTGGGGCAGCGAACCGGACATGCTGCGGGTCGGCCAAGTCTCGGTCGCCATCTCGCTGGCCGACCTGCTGCGAGGCCGCACCGTCCTGCCCGAACTGAAACTGACCGAGCCGGATATCCTGCTCGAAAAGAACCAGGACGGCGAAGCCAATTGGCGCTTGGCCAATCCCAAGGCCAAGGTGGTGCAGACCGTAGCGGTGCCGAAAAGGCGAACCGAGGTGCCGATCATCGAGCATCTGGTGGTCGAACGGGGCCGCCTGGCCTACAAGGACCCCACCCACGGCATCGATCTCGACAGTCGGATCAACACGGCGGTTGGCGGCGATCCAGCCCATCAGCAGGTCACCCTGGAGGGCAATGGCAATTTTCAGGGGGCGCCCTTCCGGCTGTCGATCGAAGGCGGTTCGATTCTCCAGCTGCGCGACCAGAGCAAACCCTATCCCTTGCGGATCGAGGCGGTGATCGGCAACACCCGAGGTGGCGTCGACGGCACCCTGAGCGAACCCTTGAATCTGGCCGGTATCGACCTGCAGATGCATCTGTCGGGAGACAATCTTGCCGATATCTATCCGATCTTCGGCATCCCCACCCCCAACACGCCGCCTTACTCCCTGCAAGGCCGCCTGATTCGCCGGGGCGACAGCTGGACCTTCCAGGACTTCAATGGAACGGTCGGGGCCAGCGACCTGTCGGGCACCCTGTCGGTGGCCACCGCGGCAAACAAACCTAAGATGGACGCCGTCTTGACCTCCAAGACTCTCGATGTCAAGGACCTGGGCGGCTTTGTCGGGGCCACCCCGGGACATGGCGAGGCGACAAGCAACCCCGACCGGCTGCTGCCCGACCGCCCGATCAACCTCGAACGGCTGCGCGCCATGGATATGGACGTCCATTTCCAGGGACGCCGGGTGCAGGCCTGGACCCTGCCGTTCGAGGATCTCAATGCCACTCTCAAGGTGGCAGGCGGGAAGGCCACCCTCGACCCCCTCGCCTTCGGCCTGGCTAACGGCAGGATTTCCGGAATCGTGGTCCTGGACGGCCGCCAGGACTTGCCGGCGGCACATCTCGATCTATCGGTCCAAAGGGTCAGTCTCACCGAGTTCTTCCACGACCCGAGGTTGCGCAAAGATATTTCGGGGACCTTCGGCGGCCGGGTCGATTTTGGCGGCCGCGGCGACTCCACCGCCGCGATCCTCGGCAAAGCGGACGGCCGGATCACCCTGTTCATGGGCGATGGCCGATTCAGCGAACTTCTGGTTGACCTGATCGGCCTCGAAGTCGGCAAGGCGCTCGGCGTCCTGGCGACCAAGGACACCCCGGTCACGATCCGTTGCATGGTGGCCGATTTCCCGCTCAAGCAAGGGATGCTGAACGCCGATACGCTGGTCTTCGACACCACCACCAGCAACATCACCGGTCAAGGCCGGATCAATCTGGCCGACGAAGCCCTGGACCTCCAACTGACGGCCCATCCCAAGAAGCCCAGCGTGTTCACCGCAAGCGCACCAATTCAGGTGGGCGGCACGTTCAGGCAGCCCAGCTTCGGGGTGTCACCCGCGGCCGAGGCGGCACGGAGCGGCACCGCGGCGGCGCTGGGAGCGCTATTGACCCCATTGGGGGCCCTGATCCCCTTCATAGATCTGGGGCTGGGCAAAGACAGCCCATGCCAGCAACTGATCGAGCAGGCGGGGGTGAACCCGCAACAAGCGGGACGTGGGGCCGGAGCCAAGCCCTCTTCCGGACGAGATTAGGTCTGACCTCAGACCTCTCATACCGTCCTTGCATGGCTGGCATGTCAAAGCCCTTAAAACGAATAAGGCTATTTTCTGCTATAGATTGGGCGTGGCATGAAGGCCATTTAGGGGGTGTGCGATGTCATATCTCGTTTTTTTCACGGCCTTTAACTTCCTTTTGGGCTTGGTCTTCCTCTATCTGCTGGTCAACGCCGGGCTTGCCCTGTCGCAGGGCATGCATGACTGGTGGGCCTCGCATCATCACGGAACACCGCCCAAGGCGTTGACCCACTAGGCCGTCCAGGGCGGCGGCATTGCCGCCGCCCGACCGGTAGCCCTCACGCGCTGCGCTTGCGCGGCGCCCGCTGCTTCGGCGCATGCTGCGCCTGGTGGTTTGCGGCTGGCCCGCTGCCCTCCAGGCTGCGTTTGAGTGCGTCCATCAGGTTGACCACCGTGGTCGGTTTGGCGGTGGTCACTTCCGCTGGCGCGTGACCTTTCAGCTTCTCGTCGATCACCGCCCGCAAGGCCTGTTCATAGCGGTCGACGAAGCGGGTCGGATCGAACGGCGCCATCTTGCGGGCGATCAGTTGCTCTGCCACCGCCACCTCGTCGGCCATCGCCTCATCCAGATCCGCCCTGATATCGGCGAAAATGCCGGCCGGTTTGCGCACCAGGGCATCGGCGTGCAGGGTCATCAGGACAAATCCCTTGTCCCGCGGCATGACCGCCACATGCTGCTCGCGCCCCGACAGCACCACCCGCCCGAGGGCTGCCTGGCCGCTCTTGGCCAGTGCTTCCCGCACCACCACATAGGCGTCCTCGGCCACGGTCCCGTCGGGCACCACGTAATATGGTTTGTCGTAGTACAGCGGATCGACTTCGGAGACCTGGAAGAACTGGATCAATTCGATGGTCTTTCTGGTCTCCAGCTTGATCTTGTCGAAGTCGTCCTCCTCCATTACCACGTATCTCCCCTTCTGATATTCGAAGCCCTTGACGATGTCTTCGCTCGATACCTCGCGGCCGGTCTCAGGACAGATCCGCTTCTCGCGGATCCGGCAGCCGGTACCTCGCTCCAACTGATGGAAGGTGATCCGGCTGGCGCTCGAAATGGCCGGATAAAGGGTTACCCCGAAGCTGACCAGCGACAGGCGCATATGGCCTTTCCAATAGGGACGAGCCGGCATCGCCGCTTCCTCCTCCTCACATTACAGGCCAAGGGCGCGGCGCGCCTCGGCGGTGATCGACTGTCGAACCTCGGCCATGCCGCCCCACGGATCGCCACCGAGGGCGCCCAAGCGGCGGCCGATATTGGCCACCGTGTAGAGGTCGGAGCGAACGCCCGGATCCAGTTCGTCCCAGGCCAGGGGTACCGAAACCGGAGCGCCCGGCCGAGCCCGGGTCGAGAACGGTGCGATGAAGCTGGCGGATCGCTGATTGCGCAGATAATCGATCAGGATGCGCCCGCTGCGCTGCGCCTTGGCGATGGTCGAGACGTAACGATCGGGCCGTTCGCGCGCCAAGCGGTCGGCCAGCGCCTTGCAGAAGGTCTTGACCTCGTCCCAGCCGGGACCGGGGGTCAACGGCACCACCAGATGCAGGCCCTTGCCGCCGGCCGTCTTCAGGAAGCTGGTCAGCGACAGTTCGGCCAGGCGCCGGCGGATTTCCCGTGCCGCATCGATCACCACCTCCCAGGCCAGGTTGGGGTCGGGATCGAGATCGAAGCACAGGCGATCGGGCCGCTCGATGTCCTCGACGCGGCAGCCCCATTGATGAATCTCCAGCACCCCCATCTGTGCCAAGGCCAGCAACCCGTCGAGTTCGGCAATCCACAGGGTCGGCTCCTCGCCCGCCACCGGCACCGTCTTGATGTTGGCATCCAAACCGCGGCCGGCGTGTCGCTGGAAGAAGCAAGCCTTGCCGGCGCCCTCGGGGCAGCGCAGCAGCGACAGCGGCCGGCCGGACACCTGCGGCAACATGAAGGGTGCCACCAGCGCGTAGAATTCGGCCAGACCGCGCTTGGTGATGCCCTGGTCGGGCCACAACAGGCGGTCGGGATGGGTGAAGGCAAAGCGTTGCAGATGCCGTTCCGCGTCGCCGTCGATTTGGCCGCCGCCGCTGTTCGGGGCGGCGCTGCGGACCACCTCGGCCGGTTCCTTGTCGTCGCGCAGACCATGGAATACCGGGTGACGCAGATGACCGTCGCGGGTCCATGCGGCAAATTCGATCTCGGCCACCAGTCGGGGCTCGCACCATTGCATCCGCTCGGCCGGCGGGTCGGCGAAAACCGGCTGGTCGCGCGCCAGTTCGGTAAGCCGCTGCAACAGATCTTCGAGAATGGCCTCGCTGAAGCCGCTGCCCACCTTGCCGGCGTAACGGAGCTTGCCATCCTGCCAATAGCCGAGCAACAGGGCGCCGATCCGCCTGCGATCGGCCACCGACCGGGTGAAGCCGCCGATGACGAATTCATCCCGGGCCATGCATTTGCTCTTCACCCAGTCATGGCTGCGGCCCGGCCGATAGGGCTGGTCGCGCCGCTTCGACACCACCCCTTCGGCGGCCAAGCTGCAAGCCCGACGCCGCACCTCGGGCCCGCGTCCGATGACATGGTCGGACAGCCGCAACCTCGGCGCTGCACGGCGCAGCAAATCGGCCAGCACCGCCTTGCGCGCCTCGAGCGGCGTTGCCGTCAGGTCGATGCCGTCGACATGGAGAATGTCGAAGGCGTAATAGGTCAGCTCGCCGTCGCGTCCCTCCGCCAGGGCCTGCTGCAAGGCGCCGAAATCACTCGCTCCGGACGCCGTCAGCACCACCACTTCACCGTCGATCAGCGCCTCGCCACAGGGCAGTTCGGCCGCGGCTTGGGCCAATGCGCCGAAACGCGTCGTCCAATCCAGGCCACCCCGGGTGATCAAGCGGGCGGCGCCGGCCGCGATGCGACAGACCAGGCGATAGCCGTCGAACTTGATCTCGTGCAACCAGCCGTCGCCGGCCGGCGCCTCGGCCGCCGGGCTGGCCAATTGCGGTTCGAAATGCTCGGGCAATGGCCCCCGCCGCGCCCCCGGCTGGGCCGCCGCCAAGGCCCGGCTGCCGCTCCACACGCCGGCCGGCGCCGCAGCGATCTGGTCCAGATCGTGGTGGCTGGCCACCGACAGCGGCTGCTCTGCCAGAATGTCGCCGCGATCACGGGCCGCCGCGTCGCGCTCCTTGACCAGCAGCCAGTTACGGCGACCGCGCCGGTCGTCCTTGAGGCGCACCAGGGCCCAACCGCCGGTCAGCTTTTCGCCGGCCAGATGGAATTTGAGGACCCCATCGGCGAGGCCTTGATGCGGGTCGCCGACCGGTTCCCAACGGCCGCAGTCCCACAACAAGACGGTGCCGCCGCCGTATTCGCCCTGGGGGATGACCCCTTCGAAGCCGCCGTATTCGAGCGGGTGGTCCTCCACCTCGACAGCGAGACGCTTGTCGCCGGGATCGAGGCTGGGCCCCCTGGTCACCGCCCAGCTCTTCAGCACGCCGTCCAGTTCCAAGCGGAAATCGTAATGGAGGCGCCGGGCTCGATGTTTCTGCACGACGAAGCGGCCGCCCCCGCCGGCCGCGGCGGCATGGCCGACGGGCTCGGGGCTGCGGCTGAAATCGCGTTTGGCTCGGTAGTCTTCGAGGCTCAAGGTTTCAGCGGGCTGCGGAACGATAGGGTGGATCTGGCGCCGGGGCGCCGCCCGCCGCAAGAGGGTCCACCCCGATGCGTGCCGGCATCCTCCGGCCGGCCTGATCGGAGAGGCCGCCGCCGTCACGTAAAGTTCATTTTCCGCGCATCCGGATTTGCCCCATTAGGTAAGGCGTCATGAGCAGCCCACCGTTTCCCTTCCGCCCCCGGAGTGCCCTTTGCGCATCGCCCTGGTGACCGACGCCTGGCATCCCCAGCGCAATGGCGTGGTGCGGGTGCTGAGCACCTTGCAGCGTTATCTGGTGGCTGACGGGCACCAGCTCGGCTTGGTCACGCCGGACGCTTTTCGCACCATTTCCTGCCCGACCTATCCCGAGATCCCGCTGGCTCTGTTCGCCGGGAAGCGCGTGGCGCAGCGCCTCGACGCCCTTGCCCCGGAGGCCGTCCACATCGCCACCGAAGGTCCGCTGGGCTGGGCGGCACGGGCCTGGTGCCTGCGCCGACGGCGGCCCTTCACCACCGCCTACCACACCAAGTTCCCACAATACGTGCAGGCCAGGACCGGGCTGCCGCTGGCCCTGCCCTATGCCTGCGTGCGCCGCTTTCATGCGCCGTCCTCGGGGGTGCTGGTGCCCAGCCCGACCATCCTCGAGGAACTCCGCAGCTGGCGTTTCAAATGCTTGCGGCCGTGGTCGCACGGGGTCGACACTCAAGTGTTCCGTCCCGGCCCCAAAACCGCCTTCGATCATTTGCCGCGCCCGGTCTTCCTCTATACCGGCCGCGTCACCGTCGACAAGAACCTGCCGGCCTTTCTCGAGCTGGATCTGCCGGGCAGCAAAGTCATCGTCGGCGACGGGCCGCAGCGGGACGAGCTGATGCGGCGTTACCCGGCGGCCCATTTCATCATCGCCAACGGCGATGCCGAACTGGCCGCGACCTACAACGGGGCGGATGCCTTCGTCTTCCCCAGCCGCACCGACACCTTCGGGCTGGTCATGCTGGAGGCTCTGGCCTGCGGCGTGCCGGTGGCGGCCTTTCCGGTACCAGGTCCGGTGGACGTCATCGGCGATTCGAAGGTGGGGGTGCTGTCCGAAGACCTGCGCACCGCGGCGCTGGCCGCCCTGTCCATCCCGGCCGAGCCCTGCGTGGCGCGCGCCGAAGCCTTCTCGTGGCGGACCGTGGCCGAACAATTCGTCGCCAACCTGGCCCTAGTGCACTGACCCATTTTCAAATGGGTCAGTGCACTAGGTCTATCATAGCCCTCGCCGGGCGGGGCCATCCGGCCCCTTGGCCGCCGCCTCAATGGCGGCTGGTAAGGAAACAGCACCCGTTGAGGGCGCGGCCAAGGGGCCGGAGGCC
>CAIOJO010000547.1 GCA_903858635.1 uncultured Telmatospirillum sp.
CCGTCGGTAGACGATAATTCAATGCAATTTGCTGGGCGCGCACGTGCTTCCTGGAAGTCATTCCATGATAAGTGCCCCCTTTGACTGTGGAATCATTTGCTATAATCATGCAGATCCGGCCGGACACAACGCCGATTCCGGTGATAATCCCGGCGCCCAGCGCCGCGGCGCCGGAAGATGGTCCTCCCGCCAACACGGCGACTTCCAGGAAGGGAGAGCCGACATCGAGCAGGGCCCGAACACGGTCGCGCGGCAATAATTTACCCGTAGCTACATGTCGCGCCTTCGCATTCGACGGCCCCCCTTCGAAGGCAATCCATCGCCGACGCCGCAAATCGTCCAGCAGCTCCCGGTAGCTGCGGTCATTTTGCCTGAATATGTCAGACGACCGCGATACTGCTGACTGCATCATACCCATTTGGCGATCCCTTCCACATCAATTCAACCGCTGCCCGGCGTCCGCCGCGCATCTCTTGTTATCCGGCGGACCGGGCGCCGGATCGCATCGGCGCTCCATTCTTGACCCACCATACTGCCTCATATACAAAACCATCGCGTCGGTCTATATACAACCGGCAGTCGGCACGCCATAGGTTCTTACGTCGTGGAGGCCAACTGTTTCCGCTCACCGTTCTGAGGCTAACTCGATGGATTTTCTGTTGACCGATAGTCAAAAGGCCTTCAGGGGCAGGCTGCGAGAATGGTTCCAGAACAATCTTCCGGAAGGCTGGAGGAATCGCGGACTAGTCTACGCCGTGAGCGAAGCGGATCGTGGGGTTTTTCTTCGGGATTGGGAAAATAAGATTTTCCAAGCCGGCTTTGCCGGGCTGCACTGGCCGAAGCAATACGGCGGCCAGGGCCTGACATTGGTGGAGCATTTTCTCTACGGGGAGGAAGCGGGCCGGGCTGGAGCGCCGATTGGCATCAATCCGATCGGCCGAGAGCTTGTGGCTGGCGTCTTGCTGCATGCAGGGAGCGAGGCGCAGAAGAATTATCACCTGCCTCGGATTGCCTCGGGTGAACATATATGGTGCCAGGGCTTCTCGGAACCGAACGCCGGTTCCGACCTGACCGGACTTATCACCAGAGCGACGCTTCGGGATGGAGTGTGGATCATAAATGGTCGGAAGATCTGGACGAGCTATGCTCAACATGCCGACTTTTGCTTGTTGCTGGCAAGGACCTCCAAGGAGGACAAAAAGTACCTCGGGTTGAGCTTGATAATTGTGCCGATGAATTCGAAGGGCATCACGCGACGCGGTATCCAACAACTTGACGGAACGCCGGATTTTAATGAAGTGACGTTCGAGGATGTCGCTGTGCCGGTGGAAAATGTCATTGGCCCGGTTGGCGACGGGTGGGCTGTTTCTGGCGCCGTTCTCGCCATTGAGCGCGCAACCACGCGCTTGTACCGGCAGGCGCTCTATCTGAACGAACTCCAGCATGCTCTGCGGCTTAATATTGCGCGTGGCGGCCCACGATGTGTTGAACGCTCCGATCATCTCCGCCAATTATTTTCACGCGCCTATGCTCAGCTCCTCGTCCTTCGGGCCGTAAACATAAACTTCGTCGGCAAGATCGTGGCCGGCGAAAAGGTCGGCCCCGAGGCGAGCATTTCGAAGCAGTGCTGGAGTCATTTTCACCAAGACAGCACTTCGACGATCGCTGAGTTGCTCGGCAA
>CAIOJO010000548.1 GCA_903858635.1 uncultured Telmatospirillum sp.
TCCGATACCTATTGGTATCTCACCGGCATTCCTGAGCTCATGGCGGTCGCCGGTCAGCACTTCGAGGACTTCGCCGCCGCCGTGAGGCAAGACGGCCATGATTGATCCGGTCCCGACACCATCCTTTCCCACTTTGCTTCAGCGATTTTTTGCCGTGCATCTGGTACACCATCGAGCCGTAAGTCCCCGCACCATCGCCGCCTATCGGGATACCTTCCGGCTCCTGTTAGGATTTGCCGAGGCAACGATTGGTAAGACCCCAACCGCGATCGCGATGGCAGATCTCGACGCGAAGCTGATCCTGGCGTTCCTCGATCATCTGGAGAAAGATCGCAAGAACGCGGTGCGTAGCCGTAACGCCCGGCTGGCGGCATTGCGATCCTTCCTAAAATACGCCGCGCACCACGACCTCACGGTGCTCGCCGTCATCGAACAGGCGTTGTCGATACCGATGAAGCGGTTCGAAAGACCGATGCTCGGCTTTCTGACGCGCGAGGAGATGCGGGCAATCCTCGAGGCGCCCGACGCCACCACCTGGGCCGGCTGTCGCGACCGGGCTTTGTTCAACGTCATGTACAACACGGGCGCCCGAGTGTCGGAAGCGATCGGTCTGCGCAATCGGGACATTGCCACCGCCGACGGGTCAGCGGCTGTTCATCTCCTGGGAAAGGGACGCAAACACCGAAGCGTACCGCTCTGGAAGCCCACCAACATGCTGCTTCGAGACTGGGTAAAGCGATTGAGTGATGCCCGACCGGAGGCGTTCCTGTTTCCAAACAGGAATGGAGGGCCGTTGACGCGCTCGAACGTCACACAACGCCTGGCCCTCGCGGTTGTCAGCGCCACCGCGAAGCAGCCTGGGCTCGCCGGTCGCTCAATATCGCCGCACACGATCCGCCACACCACCGCCATGCACATGCTTCAGTCCGGCGTCGACATCACGGTAATCGCCCTCTGGCTCGGTCACGAGAGTCCGGCGACGACGCACATGTATCTGGACGCAGACCTCTCAATGAAGGAGCGCGCACTCGCCCGACTGCAACCGGTCGAAACCACGGCCGCACGATATCAGCCGCCGGATCAGCTGATGCACTTTCTCCAAAGCCTCTGAATTATGTCCAGGCCGTCGGCGTGATAAAGCGCTGGCGGCATTGGGTCTCGTGAGCCTCCGCCAGCATGAACTGCGCATAATCCGCGACCGGACATAGTTACGCCCGAGAGCAATGCCGCGGAGCGCGCGCTCGGCGGCATTGTTCGACAAGCAGACGCGCCCGTCGTCAAGGAACAGGGTGAACGCAGTCCAACGCTTGAGGATATAATCAATGGCCTTCGCGAGGTCGTGGCCTCGGGAGAGTTTGGCGCGCTGCTCGCTTATGTAGAGATGAAGCTCCTCGACGAGCGGCTTGCTCAGCTCCTGGCGAGCAACCCTGCGTTCACCCGCGATCTTGCCGTTGATGGGCCGCTCGATTTCGAACAGGGCGTCGATGCGGCGTACGACCTCGATCGCGATCGGCGAGAGCACGATCACCTTCTTGCCCGCAGCCCGCCGTCGGGCGTTTTCGTCAAGATCCGCCATGGCAAAGAACGGACGCCGGGCGTGAACCCAGCACCCCGCCTCCAAGATCGGACCAGGCGTTCGATTGGGCTGGTAGAGTTGGCGATACCCATCAAAGGCGTCGGCCTGGAACAGCCCGGCGTATCCGGCCAGATGCGTCTGCGGATGCTCGCCTTTGCGATCACGGGAGTAATAGAACATTGCCGCCGGCGGCGAGGTTCCGCCGAACGGCTTATCATCACGGACGTAGACCCAACATCGCCCGGTATCGGTCTTGCCTTTGGCCAGGACTGGCACGGTCGTATCGTCTCCATGCAGGCGTTCCGCAGCCAGAACATGCGCCTCAACAAGTCTCAGCACCGGATCGAGCGCCACGCAGCTTGATCCCACGGCGTCGGCCATGGTCGAGAGGCTGATCGGCGCGCCTTCCAGAGCGTAGCGCTCAGCCTGCCGGTTCAAGGGCTGATGCTGGCCGAACTTCTCGAACAGGATCATCGCCAGCAAGCTGGCTCCGGCCCATCCCCTGGCGATCACATGGAAGGGGGCCGGTGGCTGGCTGATCTTCTCGCAATCCCGGCAGGTGAACTTCTCCCGCACTGTTTCGATCACTTTCCATTGGCGGGGGATTGTCTCCAGGGTCCTGGTCACGTCCTCGCCCAGCTTGCGCAGGCGCGTTCCGCCACAACACTCGCATGCCGTCGGCGGGTCGATCACCACGCGCTCGCGCGGCAGGTGTTCAGGGAAGGTATTTCGTTCGGCACGCTTGCGGATGAAGCCAGCCACCGTCGTATTCTTGGCGACAGCGATTTCCGCGGCGAGCTCATCTTCGGTGGCGCTCGCTTCCAGTTCCTCGAACTGCAGCGCCAGCTGATCGATGAGCCGGTCCGAGCGCTCCGAGCGAGGGCCGTAGATCTGACGCTCCAGCTTGGCGATCCGCAGCTTCTGATGGGCGATCAAGGCCAGGTCTGCGGACGCCTTGGCTCGCGCCACCGCCAGTTCCGCGGCACCAGCATCGCGCTCCGCGACCACGTTCCGCATTCTCGCACGCTCGATCGTCAGCGCCGCTCGCAGCGCGTCGATGTCGTCCGGCAAGGCTGCAAGATCGGTGTCCACGAGCAGAATTGAATCACAAATCCGGCCCGGTGACTCCTGAAAAATGGAGCCTTCCGACCTTATCCGGCGCTGGCGGGCCGCCAAGTGTGCGCGGATTCCGCCAGTCGATTCCATCGAGCATATAAGATAGCTGCGACGCCGATATGCCCACCACGCCATCAGCCGGCGATGGCCACAGGAAGCGGCCCTTCTCCAACCTCTTTGCATAAAGAGACATACCGACGCCATCGTGCCAGAGAATTTTAATCAGGTCCCCTCTGGCGCCTCTGAAGACATACAAATCTCCGCCATGTGGATCGCGGCCTAGCGCCTCCTGAACCTGCAGCGCCAACCCAGTCATTCCCCGTCGCATATCGGTCCGCCCGACAGCAAGCCAGACACGCACGCTGGCAGGAAATGCAATCATCGCCGCTCCAGCGCGTCCAGCACCAGACGCAGCGCCGCGGCCTTCACCCCGCATCCGATACGAACGCGGTAGCCGCCGGGAAGCTCTATCTCGATGGCGTTGACGGCCGGCGCTGACGGCGCCTGGTCCACACGATCCGGGATCGTGCCCCATGGCGTGGTGTAGGAGCGTTGTTCCTGGACAGCGTTGGCTGCCTTTTCAGTTTGCCAGTGCTGGCATTCTGACGATTGGATCATCGCTCATTGGGGCGATGGTTTCCAGCGTCATATAGCGGGCTCGCTGGACAGACCACTCGTCGTTCTGCTCCAGCAGCAAGGCACCGATCAGCCGAGTGACGGCGGCCTCATTTGGAAAGATGCCGACGACCTCGCTACGGCGTTTGATTTCGCCATTCAGCCGTTCCAGAGGGTTGGTCGAGTGGATCTTGGCGCGATGCTGGGTCGGGAACCGCATGTAGGCCAACACATCGGCCTCAGCCTCATCCATTAACGTCGCCAGTTTGGGAACGCGAGGCCGCGCCTGGTCGGCGACCTCACGCCACTGCTTGCGGGCAGCGTCAGCATCGTCCTGGGCAAACGCGGTGCCGACCCAGGCGGAGACGATGCGCCGCTGGGTTTTGCCCGCATAGGCAAGGGCGTTGCGCAGGAAATGAACGCGGCACCTTTGCCAGGTGGCGCTGAAGATCTTCGTGATGGCGCTCTTCAGCCCCTCATGCGCATCCGAGGTCACCAGCTTCACGCCTCGCAGTCCGCGCCGGGACAGGCCGCGCAGGAACTCGACCCAGAACGGCTCGGCCTCGCTGTGACCCACGGTCATTCCAAGCACTTCGCGGCGACCGTCGGTGTTGACGCCAACCGCGACAATCACCGCCACCGAGACGATGTGGTGGTCACGGCGGGCTTTGACATAGGTCGCATCGAGCCAGATATACGGCCACTCACCTTCGATCGGGCGCGCCAGGAAAGACTGCACCCGTCCATCGATCTCGCCGCAAAGGCGGGAAACCTGGCTTTTGCTGATGCCCTCCATGCCGAGCGCCTTGACCAGATCGTCGACCGAACGGGTGAAGATACCCTGGATGTAGGCCTCCTGGATCACCGCCGTCAGCGCCTTCTCGGCCATCCGGCGCGGCTCCAGGAAGCCAGGAAAGTAGGCGCCGCGGCGCAGCTTGGGAATGCGCAGTTCCACCGTGCCAGCCCGGGTTTCCCAGTCTCGGTCGCGATACCCATTGCGCTGGTTACGCCGGGCCTCACTGCGCTCACCATGTGCGGCCCCACAGAGACCCTCGGTCTCCAACTGCATCAGTCGTTCAGCCGCAAAGCTGATCATCTCGCGCAGGAATGTCGCATCAGAACCCTTTTCCAACAGCGCGCGAAGGGCAATCTTATCTTCGGTCATCGTGGAGTCCTCCAGGTTTCAGGTCATGGTGTCGACAACCAAACCCTACCCAGGAACACCACGGTGGCCACCGCCGTGGATAAGTCGCCCACCTACGCCAGACTCTTGCCGGTCGCTTCGGCGGGCGACTTACCCACCGCTCCTACACCACCAACGGGGACACGACCCGATCCGGTTTTACAACCACGGGCACAAGCTGCGGCGCTGACACCGCATTCGGCGCTTCACCGTAACGCTTACGCCAGGTGAAGACCAAGTTGGTGTTCACGTCATAATGCCGAGCCACCACAGACACCGATGCGCCAGGAGCCAGAGACGCAGCTACAATCTCACGCTTGAGCGCTTCCGGCCACGACCTATGCCGCCGCCTCACCCGCAAACTTGTGTCCATTATCCCGTTCGTGGACACTTCCCACCCGACCACCGTTACGAAGGCCAACAACTTTAATCAAATCCGGTAGCAACGGTAGGCGGCCCCCGCCGTAGGGATACGCGTAGACTCCAAAGTCTACTGAGCTTCTCAAATCAAATCCAAGGCGTCGGCGCCGCGACGCTTACGAAATGCTCGGCGAAGACGAGGCCTCGCTGTCGGACGTCGCCAACGAAATGGACGCTGAGGACGGACTGATCTGGGTCTACGGTCCCGGTGGCGACGGCATCATGGCGTTCACCGACTTCGGAATCGAAACGCTCACCGGCATCATCGAGATCTATAAGGCCGATCCTCATCTGCTCAAGCGCTCATCTGACCCAAAATGACGTCGCTGCGGCCTACCCCGTATGCTTACGAGAGGCCAGGCCCCCCTTGGGAAGATAGTGATCGGCTAACATCCGCATCATCAGGGAGCCGGTATGCCAGCCACTGGCGATCAGGCCGCCAAACGCACCGTTGGCTGCCGCATCTGGATCGGTGTGCATGTCCTGTGGATCGAACCGGTGCGCGAAGTCGAGGATATCCGCCTCGGTAACGGTACGCTCGCCGAACTCGAACACGCCGCCTTCCGAATTCGCTAATTCGCTTCCGAGTACATATTTATCAGACTGATAATATTGGAACAGAGTCGATATCTATCCGTATTATTATAATATTCGTCTGCTTAACACTAGACGAGCCCAAGTTAGATAATATATGACACGAATACTCCGAAGAATTCTTTCAGCCTCCGGTCAGGAACCAGGCGATAAACGGCTTTATAAAGTAGTTTCTCGCAGCCCAGCAAGCCGAAGACCATCGGCATAATGCGCCAAATCATGTGGCTGGGTCAGAGGAGAGCGCACCAAAGCATTTCCTGTTTACGCACTTTTCTCAGCCAGTTTTCTTGACTGATCGTTGTCCCGCTCA
>CAIOJO010000549.1 GCA_903858635.1 uncultured Telmatospirillum sp.
CGGTTTTTTCCCGTCAAGCGGCTTTTGCACGCAAAAGCCGCTTGACGGCAGCCGCCTCATATAAGGCCGGTGCCACTGATTTTTTCACAGGCTCTGATGGCCGCATCTGACGGCTGAGAGGTTGCGGAAGAAGTCTGTCGCCGTCATCCCCATTCTGGTGCCGGGCCGCCCGGGTTACCCCCTTTGGTCCGGGCGCCAGCCCGGATTCGCAAGTGCGAAGCATCCTGTCATCGCCAAGAATACAAATGCTATTGGCTGAGCTAGAGCCTGGCGCAATTGTATATGACTGGCATATCAAATGGCTATGCTTCGAATAATTCGCCAATTCGTAAAGTGTACGCGAGCGGCAACCGCGGTGGAATTCGCGGTTATTGCCTGGATACACTTCGCATTTATTTTGGGAATTGTCGAGATCGGCATTGCCACGTATTTTGCTTCCATGATGGATTATGCCACCCAGGTGGCCGCCCGTCAGGTTTTCACCGGCCAAGTGCAAGCCAGCGGCAATCCTCTGAACACCTTCCAGACCGCCTTCTGCAACACCCTGGTCGGGGCGTCCTGCAGCGGTTTCGTCTTCGATGTCAGGAACTTCCCGGATTTCACCGCGATCCGACTGCCGCCGATCACCTTCGACAACAAAGGCAATCCGACCAATGCCAGTTTCCAGCCGGGCGGCCCGCAGACGGTGGTCACCGTCAGGGTCATCTACAACTATCAGTTCTACACCCCGCTGATCGCCTCGCTGATGGCCGGCGGCAGCGGCAACAGCCTGCAGCTGACCTCCACCGCCGTGCTCAAGACGGAGCCCTTCCCCGGATGATGCGACCCAAACTCAGGCGCTCCTTCGCTGCCGCGCAAGGTGGCGCCGCCGCCCTCGAATTCGCCCTGGTGGCGCCGCTTCTGATCACCGCGCTGCTTGGCGCGGCAGAAGCTTTCGATCTGTTGCGGGCCAGCGGCAAGATCGTCGCCGCGGCCAACACCATCGCCGAATTGACCGCCGAGGGACAGAACGGACAGACCACCGCCTCCCTCGGTTCCATCGTCGCCGCGGCGCAACAGATCCTCAGCCCGCTGCCGAGCACGACCCTGGCGGTGTCGATCGCCAGCATCGGTTATGACGCCAATGGCAAAGCGATGCTCCTGTGGCAATACAGCTCGGGCACGGGAGCGACGGTCGACCTGACCAAGGCCGCCGGTCTCGGCAGCGCCGGGACCAGCGTGATCGAGGCCAGCCTGGTCTATCCCTTCACCCCGATGATCAGTGCCTATGTCGGCGCCCACACCTTCCGCGAGACGGCTCTGTCCCGGCCCCGGCTGGTTCCCGAAGTCACCTATAACGGCAAGACGCAATACCCATGATGAACCGGTCTGCAGCCAGATTGCTGAAGCGTTTGGGCACATGCCGGCGGGGCTCGGTGGCGATCACCACGGCGGTCTCGCTCTCGGTGATGATGCTGGCGGTGGGGCTTGGTTTCGATCTGTCGCGCGCCTTCCTCGCCCATGCCCGGTTGGCCTACGCCCTCGATCAGGCCGGGCTGGCGGCGGGGTCCTTTGTCGGGACCAGTCAGGCCGCCATGACCCTGGGACGCAGCTATTTCAATGCCAATTTCAACGGCAATCCCGGGGCGGTGCTGACCGCCTACAACATGACGATCAGCAACAGCGTGGTCACCGTGACCGGTTCGGCCCAGCTGAACACGACGATCCTGGCCTTGACCGGGCAGCCGACGATGACCGTGCACGCCACCAGCGTGGTCAATCGCGCCGGCTCCAATCTCGAGGTGGCTCTGGTGCTCGACAACACGGCATCGCTGAACTGCTGCACCTCGGGCACCGGCCAGACCAATTTCCAGCAACTGCAGGCGGCGGCGACCCAATTGGCGACCTCGCTGTTCGGCAGCGCCACCACCGGCAATCCGGGCCTCAGGGTTGCCGTCGTCCCCTATACGGGCGCCGCCAATGCAGGATCGGTCGCCCCGTCCCTGGTCAGCGGCAAGCCGCCCCTGTCGTCCAGTTGGACCGGTTGCCTGGTAGAACGCTATTCGACCTTCAGTGCGGCGACCATCGCCTATGCCGGCTCGGCCACGGTCTATAACGCGGTGGCCGCCGATCTCGACACGGCGGTCGGAACCGGCTGGTACTTGCAGAAGTATCAGAACACCGGCGGCAATACGAACACCGGCTGTCCGAGCGCCATTACCCCGTTGACCAACAATCTGGCGCCGGTGCTGGCCGCCATCAATGCCATGGACGATGCCGGCGGCAGCGGCACCGTCGGCTCGGTCGGCATGGCCTGGGGCTATCGGATGCTGTCGCCGCAAGGACCCTTCACCGGCGTCGAGACGGTCAATTGCTGGGCGACCCAGAGCTGTGCGTCACAGACCCCGGGCTGGCAAAAGGTGGTGGTCCTGATGACCGATGGGGTTAATGCGCCGGAGGGGCATCCTTACGACGGCTTCGGGACCGAATCAGGCAATGCCCCGGGAACACATGGCTGCTCGGCCACGCAGAACTACAACTCGGGGTCATGCCTGTCGGCGACCAACGCGGCCATCGTGGCGGCCGGCGGCGCGCCGCTGATCGATGCACAGGAAGAAGCCGTCTGCGACGCCCTGCGGGCCAAAGGCGTGATCATCTTTTCGGTGTTCCTCGACAGCAATACCTCGCCCGGGGCCGCCATCGGCTATTGCGCCGGCACGACGCCCGGCGACGGGACCAGTTCGGCCTATTTCCTGCAGGCTTCGAACGTCAATCTGATCGCCACCTTCAATACCATCGCCACCCGCCTGAACAATCTCCGGGTCAGCCAATAGCCGGTGGCGGGATCGGCCCAGGGACCATGCGTCGTCATGGCCTGACGTCAGTCCGGCCACCTGGAAACGCGGGGCGAGCCCGCGCCGGTCGGCTTGTTCGATCGAGCCTTGGCACCGTCCTCCCAAGAGGCACCCCGGTCGGGTGAGGGCAATCATCCCTTGGGGATCGCTGGCGGCGCGGGACATCTTTCGTGCCCTTCCAATGGAAACGATGGTGGGTAATTCAACCCAAAAGTACCCGGTCAGAATCCCATCTGGTGCCACGACATTCGCGGCAACTCTTGGCAACCTACCTCTGCTCCAAACACTCACCCGTGGATTAGAGGGGCGTGTGTTTGGGTATTACTTCTCTTGTTAGGGATAAGACCATGCGGAATATCAATCTATTCTTTAGGCGTTTCGTCCAGGACGACAGAGGAACCAGCGCCATCGAGTATGCCCTTATGGCTACCCTCATCTCCTTGGCCATCGTTACCACCGCCGGGACCGCCGGCACCACCCTCTCGGGCGTCTTCACCACCATCGGCAACAAACTCTAAGGGACGCGCCAAAGCCGATCGCTGCGGCCGACGGACGAACGGCAAGCCTCCCCGGCCCGCAACCGGGGAGGCACCCCACGACGAAGGGAAACATCATGTCACTGCGCGCCATATCCACCCTGGGCATCGCCGCCCTTCTCGGTCTGGTATCGGTGTGGCTGGCCCGGTCCTGGCTGCAGGCACAAGTGTCGGAACAGGGCGCGCCGACCGAACAGATGCGCCAAGTGGTGGTCGCCGCCACCGGCCTCGATTTCGGCAGCCGCCTTGGCCGCGAGCATCTGCGCGCGGTCACTTGGCCGGTCGCCTCGATCCCGCCCGGCAGCTTTACCTCGATCGATGACCTGGTCGGCTCCGGCCAAGAGCGCATCGTCTTGCGGGCCATCGAAGAGAACGAGCCGATCCTGGCCAGCAAGGTGACCGCGCCGGGCGGCCGCGCCGCCCTGTCGACCGTTCTTCCCAAGGACAAGCGGGCCATCACTATCCGGGTCAACGACGTGCTTGGCGTGGCCGGCTTCGTCCTGCCGGGGGACCGGGTCGACGTCCTGTTGACCCGCGCCCACAGCGACAACAACCCCGCGAGCGAGTCGGTCACCAACCTGCTGTTGCAGAATCTGCGGGTCCTGGGCATCGACCAGGAGGCCAGCGAGCGCAAGGAAAAGCCCACCGTCGCCAAGGCGGTGACCCTCGAGGTGAGCCCCGACGAGGCGCAGATGCTCACCCTTGGCAGCCAGGTGGGCAGCCTCAGCCTGGCGCTGCGCAACAGCAGCGACCAGGCCGCCGTCCAGGCGCGGCCGGTCACCCTGGCCGATCTCGAACATGGTGCCAACAAGGTCGAAGGCGCGCCGGCGAAACGCTCCGGCAAGCCGCGGTCGGTCAACGCTGCGGCCTCGTCAATCCGGGTGATCCGCGGCATCGACGCCGAGATCACTCCGGTTCAAGCGGAGCGTGACCCGCTCCTGGTCAATTAAAAACCAATCGAGGGAAAAGGAATTGCCATGTGCAACGGCAGGTTCCGCCACATCATCATTGGGATCGTCGCATGGGTGATGCTGGGTATCGTCGTGTCGCCCAGCCAGGCCCAACAGCCTCCGCGACCGACCGAGACGGCCAAACGGGTCGGCGGCGAGATGGTGGTGCCACTCAACAAGTCGCAGGTCCTGCATCTCGATCATGCCTTCCAGGAAGTCTCGGTCGGGAACCCGAAGGTGGCCGATGTGCGGGTGATGAGCGATCGCACCGTCTATGTGCTGGGCAAGGAAATCGGCACCACCAACATCACCGTCTATAACGCCGCCCACCAGCCCCTCGCGGTGATCGACGTGATGGTCAGCTACGACGTCGAGGGCCTGAAGAACCGTCTGCATGAGCTGATGCCGGCCGAGCCGCTGGAAGTGCGGGCGGGCCAGGATTCGCTGATTCTCTCCGGCATGGTCTCCAGCAATCAGCAATTGTCCCGGGCCTTGGCGGTGGCCGAACGTTATGCGCCGACCCATGTCACCAACCTGTTGAAGGTGCGCGGGGCCCAGCAGGTCTTGCTGGCGGTCAAGGTGGCCGAGGTGTCACGCACCACGGCCCGTGCCCTCGGGCTGAAACCCGACATCATTGGCGGCGACTTCGTCTTTTCCACCCTCGATCCGATCGACACCTCGTTGTTCGGTGTCGCCGCCGCCCGCCTGAAGACCCGGGCCGCCACCTTCGAAACGGCGATCGACGCACTGGAAAAGAACGGTGCGGTCAAGATCCTGGCCGAGCCCAACCTGATCTGCCTGTCGGGCGACACCGCGAATTTTCTGGCCGGCGGCGAGTTTCCGATCCCGGTCGCACAGAACAACAATGGCGGCTACAACACCATCACCATCGAATTCAAGCAGTTCGGCGTGAGCCTGGCCTTCACCCCGACGGTCATCGATGGCGACTTGATCAATCTGGTGGTCAGGCCCGAGGTCAGCAAGCTCGACACCAACAATTCCATAGTCCTGAACGGCTTGAGCATCCCTGGTTTGGACACCCGCCGCGCCAGTACCACGGTCGAGTTGCGCGACGGCCAGAGCTTCGCCGTCGCCGGCCTGATCCAGAACGACTTCACCGACCAAGTGCGTCAGCTGCCGGGGCTGGGCGAGCTGCCGATCCTGGGTGCGCTGTTCCGCAGCTCGAATTTCCAGAATCAGGAAACCGAACTGGTGATCACCGTGACGCCGCATCTCGTTCATCCGGTCGCGCCGGGCAGCTTGGCGACACCGGCCGACCATTTCACCGGGCCTTCCGACGCCGACCTGTTCCTGTTTGGCAAGATCGAGGGCGATTCGGCCCGCCGCGCCCTCGGCGCCCAGAGCGGCGGCGGGCTGGACGGCACCTACGGACACATCATTCGCTGAGGTTAACCATGCGCAGCTTCCTTTATTTGCTCGGCGGGCTGGCCCTGTTGGCGGCATGTCAACCGGTCGACACTCCCACGGAGGGTTTCGGCGATGCGGTCCGCCAGAACATGGCGGCCCAGATCATCAATCCGGAACCGCGCGAAAGCGCGCTCGGGCGGCCGGAGGAGTTCGACGGGGACCGGGCGGCGGCGGCCATGCAACGCTACCGCGAGGGAAAGGTCTATAAACCGGTCGTTCCCAACGCCTCGGCCTTCGTCAGCTCGCCGGGGGTGTCGCAGTGACGCGTAGCAAGACTCTGGCGCCGCTCCGCATCCTTGGTCTGGTGCGCAGCCGTGAGGCGGGAGATGCGTTGCGGAGCGCCTTGGGCGACGTCGGCGAGCTGTCGCTGTCCCACGGGCATCGGGCGGGCGAGCGGATCACCCTGCCGGCCGGCAAGCTGCCCCAGTTGGTGATTGTCGAGCTTGATGTGGACTCGGCCGAGGACATGGCCGGTCTCGAGAGACTGGCCGCCGACCTGAACGGACAGGCGGCGGTGGCGGTGACCTGTCCGAGGCCGTCGGTCGATGCCTTGCGCCGGTTGATGCGGTTGGGCATCGTCGATGTGCTGCCGCAACCCATCGCCGCGGCCGATCTCCAGGCCATCTGTCGCGCTGTCGTCCGACGATCCGGCAGCCAGCCGGGGGGAGGCCGACTGGCCGCCAAAGTGGCCGCCTTTCTCAAGGCCGGCGGCGGCGTCGGGGCCACCACCCTGGCCACGCAGATGGCTTGTGCCGCGGCGGCCGAGGCCACCGAGGTCTGCCTGATCGATCTCGACATCCAGTTCGGCTCGGCTGCCCTGCAGCTCGACCTGCCGCAGCAGAGCAGCGTCCTCGACCTGCTTGCCTCGACCGAACCGATGGACGGCAGCATGCTGCGACTGGCGGCGGCGCGCCACGCCTGCGGCGTCGATCTGCTGCCGGCGCCGACGCCCTTGGCGCCGTTGGAGTCGATCGAGGCGGCCGCAGTGCTGCGTCTGCTCGAGGCAGCCGGGGCCGAATACGGACTGCTGATCGTCGACCTGCCGCAGGCCTGGACCGGATGGACCCGGACGGTCCTTGCCGCCAGCGATGCCATCATCCTGGTGATCGAGCTCTCCCTGCCCTCGGTGCACCACGCCCGTCGCCAGATCTTGACGCTGGCCGAAGAGGGGCTCGACCACATCCCGTTGATCGTCATCGCCAATCGGGTGGCCAAGGGGCTTTTTGCCCAGGCCTCGCCGATCTCGCGGGCCGAGGCGGAGCAGGCCCTTGGCCGTCCGATTGCGGCAGTGATTCCAGGAGACGAGAGTCTGCTGCGGGCGGCCCTGACCGGCAAGCCGGTCGGCCAGGTGGCCGGCGGCAAGGCCCTGGCCCGGCGTTTCGCGGCGCTCGCCGGGACGGTGCTGCGTGGTTCCCCGGTGGAGGCCAAGCCATGAATCACCCGCAAGGCAGCCGCTTCCCCCGGCCGTCCGCCCCGGCGCCGGTTGCCGCTGCTGCTGCGGGGCGCCCGGTGGACGAGGCGGCGAACCAGCGTCTGGCCCTGAAGATGCGGCTGCACCAGCAATTGGTCGACGCGATCAATCTCTCGGCGATTGACAAATTGGCGCCCGACGATTTCCGTCGCCAAGTGGGCGATATTATCCGCGAGCTGCTCGGCAAGGAGCAGATGCCCCTCAATCTGCGGGACCAGAACCAGCTGATCGGCGACATCGTCGACGAGGTGCTCGGCTACGGCCCGCTCGAGCCCTTGCTCAAGGACGCCACGGTCTCGGAAATCCTGGTCAATACCCATGCCCAGGTGATCGTCGAGCGCTTCGGCAAGCTTGAACTGACGGCGGTCCGATTCAAGGATGACCGCCATCTGTTGCGCATCATCCACAAGATGGTCGGCAATGTCGGCCGCAGAATCGACGAAAGCCAGCCTTTGGTCGATGCGCGGCTGGCCGACGGATCCCGCGTCAACGCGGTCATACCGCCGGTGGCGGTGGATGGTCCGCAGCTGTCGATCCGCAAGTTTTCGCGCACCCCTTACAGCCTGGAGCGGCTGATCGAAGGCGGCACCCTGTGCCGCGAGATGGCCGAGATCCTTGATGCCATCGTCGCCGGAAAACTGAACCTGCTCATTTCCGGGGGTACCGGCAGCGGCAAGACCACCATGCTCAACGCCATGTCCTCGGCCATCGGCCATGGCGAACGGATCGTTACCATCGAGGATGCCGCCGAGCTGCAACTGCAGCAGCCGCAGGTGGCACGGCTGGAGACGCGACCGGCCAATGTCGAAGGCAAGGGCGAGGTGACGCAGCGCGACTTGGTGAAGAACGCGCTGCGCATGCGGCCCGACCGCATCATCGTCGGCGAAGTACGGGCGGCCGAGGCGTTCGACATGCTGCAAGCAATGAACACCGGTCATGGCGGCTCGATGTCGACCATTCATGCCAACACCTGCCGGGACGCGCTGTCACGCCTCGAACAGATGATCGGCATGGCCGGCATCGAAATGTCGCCCCGGACCATCCGGGCGCAGATCGCCTCGGCCATTCAGGTGGTGATCCAGCTCGAACGGATGAGCGATGGTGGTCGGCGGCTGATCAGTCTGCAGGAGATCATCGGCATGGAGGGCGACATCGTCATGATGAGCGAGATCTTCCAATTCAAACGCAAGGGCATCGATGCCCAGGGCATCGTCCAGGGGCAGTTCTGGGCGACCGGCATTCGTCCGCAATTCCTGCGTGATCTGGAGGACAGGGGCATCACCCTGCGGAAAACCATGTTCAGCCCGGATCGGCCTCTGGCCTGAGGCGAAGGGAAGAGCCGATGACCGGACCGGTCTATGTCTACGGGGCGATCTTCCTGACCACCCTGTTCCTGGTCGATGGGCTGGTCGCCCTGGTGCGCCATGCCCGAGGTGGCGACGACGCGGTCAATCGCCGGTTGCGCATGCTGTCGGCTGGTGCCTCGGGTGAGGATGTCCTGCGCAAGCTCAAATCCGCCGCGTCAGGTGACGGAAATGGCCTGCACCGGCTGCGGGGATGTCCCGGTCGATGTTGAAATTGGAGGGCAGGCGTTGCTCACCTTGAGCCTGTAGGCTCGGGGTGTCGAATCCGCAAAGGAGAGCAACGCCATGAAGAAATCTACCACATTGGCCGCCGTCGTTCCGGCGA
>CAIOJO010000550.1 GCA_903858635.1 uncultured Telmatospirillum sp.
CACTACGCCATCAACCTCGTCCGCGCCGTCGCCGACAAAAAATCCATCAAGCTCAGGCGAAAGGCCGCCGGCTGGGATGTGCGATACCTCGCCGCGATCCTTGGGCTACCGGCTCGTTAACCTGGATTCGGAGCCCTGCCTTCCAGGCCGAGGTCATGATGCCTTTCTACGATCACTATCTGAAAGGCATGAAGACCAGCTACGAAACACGGCCGGCGGTCGAATGGGGGGTGCGCAACGCCGGCAAACATCGTTCGGCCGAAACCTGGCCGCCCCTGGGCACCAAGGTTCAGCGCTTCTATCTCGACGGCGGCCACAGCGATTCGCTGACCTCGCTCAACGACGGCACCCTCAAACCCTCGACGGACGCGGTTGGCGGCAGCAGCACGTCTTATTCCTATCCCGATCCCGAGTGGGCTTTGGGCATTGCCACCGCCGGTCCGGGGTTGCCCGATCCGGTGCGCCGCATCCTCACCTTCACAAGTCAGCCCCTTGACGGCGATATGGAATTGGCCGGCCGCGGCACGCTCACCCTGTTCGTCTCGACCACCGGTAACGATACCGACTTCATCGTCCGTGTCTCGGAGCAATTGGCACAAGCCCCCGAAGCCCGCAAAGCGGGGGAGCAACCCTCTGCCGTCATCGTTACCAAGGGCTGGCTCCGGGCCTCGCATTGCGGCAGCCGCGACCCGGTGCGCAGCACCGAAGATTGGCCCGTCTACACCCATTCCTCGCAGGAATTGCTCGTCCCCGGCGAAGTTTACCGGATCGCGATCCCGTTGAACCAGATGGGCTATATGTTCAAAAAAGGCAACCGGGTGCGGGTCGAGATCGCCAATCACGATTCGGCCGTTACCGATAAACATTTCAATCACTTCTACAAGCCTTCGAAGATCGGGACTGACACGATTTGTCATGACCGGCGTTATCCGTCCTGCCTGGCGCTCGAGGTTCTGCCGACGACAGCTTGAAGGGACGCTGGGACGCTGGGACGCTGGGACGCCCTTCGGCCGGTCGCGGCGACCGGCCGAAGGCAACCTCGGTGTGGAGGATCACAACACAGCCCCGCAATCCCGGTCCGCTCCGAATCCGGGGCAAGGCCGCGGGATGGGATTTTGCGCGGCCCGCCGCCGACGTCCTCGGCTTGGCGGGCCTTGCTATTCGACAAAGGCAAGGGCAAGAGCGAGCCGCTGGTGGCCGATCCTGCTGCGCCGGAGAATCGTCGCGTCCATTCCCCCGCTGCGCGCAGCTTATTGATTCAACTTCGTGATCTTAGTGCCCTTCGTGTCTTTGTGGTTAAAAAGCGTCGCACAGAGGCCGGCCTACCAAATGATCGCAACTGGCCCAAAGGGTGAATCGCGGACCTTCACGCGGATCGCCCGCTTCCCGAGACACAGCGGCCGGTCGGATGGCATTGGGCCGCCGGCAGCTCGGGCCCAATATGAGCCGTGGCTGGCGATTGCCGGCGCCGCCGACTGGCAGACCCCGGAGGATGTGAAGCAATCCCATCCGAAGGCCAGCATCCTCAAGGCGAGCCGGATCGTGTTCAACATCAAGGGCAACGATTTCCGGCTGATCGCCGTGGTGGAGTACCGAGCTGGCGTGCTGTTCATTCGGTTTTTCGGGACATATGCCGAGTGTGATCGAATTGATGCGGAGACCATCTGATGAAAGCCGAGCTGATCGTGATCGAGAACGACGCCGATCTGGCCGACGCCACCGCCCTGGTGACGGCGCTGATGGCGGCGCCCGATGCCGCCGGGCTCGCTCGCTTGCGGGCGCAAGCCAGGCTGGTGGAGGACTATGAGCAGCGCCGCTGGCCCCGCAAGGCGCCGACTGTTCCCGAACTGCTGGTCTATCTGATGGACCAGCATGATATGACGCGGGCCGACCTGGTGCCGCTGCTCGGCGGTGCGGCGCGAGTCAGCGAGGTGCTCAACGGCAAGACCGGCCTGAGCATGACAATGGTGCGGCGATTGCGCGAGCGGTTCGGGGTATCGGCCGATTTGCTGATCCCGCCTGGCGGAGGCCGATCGGCGGCGGCCCGATAGGGTAACCGTAACGGTAACGGGCGTCCGCCCTCAGGCCGGCGGCTGCACCGGGATGTGGGCGGCGGTGAGATCAAGACTGTCGGAGGCGAACACCAGGTCGAGTTCCGGCTCGAGGCTGGCCCGCAGATAGGCGACCACGCCGTCACGGAATTCCTGGCGCACCGGGGCCCAGGTGACATAGACCCCGCCGAACGCCTCATAACCCAGCACGGCCTCGCTGTCGCGTGCCCGGTCGATGGCCTCGCCGAGGTCCTTGCTGGCGCCGATGTAGATCCAGCGCGGCCGCACACCGCGGTGCCAGATCACATAGACGCCGCCGGTGCCGAACAGGCCGGCGTCGCGCGGTCGCAGGCGCAGCAGACGATGGTAATAGCCGCGCTCGTCCCGCTGCCAGGGGATATCGGCTGGCGCCAATCCCTGGGTCAGGGGTCCGGCAGACGGCTTGTCTGCCTTCAACCGAGTCATGAACACCATCCCTTGCCTCGTATCACCGCCGAAAGGCGAATTGCTTCCATCGAATGGGTAAATACTAAGACGGAATGGTTAATTTTTGCCTTTCCCAGGCAATCCGATGGCCCCGTCGAGGGAGATTGACTCGATGACAAGATTGTGGCGTCCCTTGGACAGCAAGCGACGTCACTGATCAGGTTTGTCCGCCCCCCATGTCCTTCGTCTTTCCACCCGTTCCCTTCTACTTCCTGCGCCAAGGGGTGACCGACCACAACCTGCGCCGGCTGGTCATGGGACAGCTCGATATTCCGCTCAATCCCCAGGGCCGCCGGCAGGCCGAGGCGGCCGCCGGTTTGGTCGCCTCCCTCGGGGTCGTCTCGATCGTCTGCAGTCCGTTGTCGCGGGCCCGCGAAACCGCCGAAATCGTCGCCCTGCGTCTCGGTCTGGCGGTGACCCTGGTCGATGCCCTGCGCGAACGCGACTGGGGCGAGATGAGCGGGCGTTCCTACCGCGACATGTTCCGCCAGCTGCAACCGGCCGGGGCCGAGACGACCGAGGCCTTCGCCGAACGGGTGCTGGCCGCCGCCACCGCCTTGACCGCGCCACAGCCGGCGCTGATGGTGGCGCATTCCGGGGTGTGCCGGGTCTTGCGACGCCATTTTGCCCTCGACAATGTCGAAGGACCGGTGCCCAACGCCATTCCGCTCCTGTTCCTGCCTTCGGCTGAGGGGCGCTGGAGCGAGACCGTCGTCGATGCCCAGGCGATCGGTCTCTAAAGCAGCCGGCCCACCCGTTCCTCGACGTCCTGGACCAAGCCGAACCATTCCAGCTCGATCTGCGCCTTGAGGTTTGCCCACAGGCTGTCGGGCGATTCCGCCAGCCGCTCGAGCCGCTGCGTCATCTGCTGGCGGCGCCGCTGCAAGCCCGACAGGCGTGCCGTCAAATCGACCTTCAGGTGGTCGTCGCGAGTCTTGCCCAGTTTGCGGCGCGTCTCGGCGATGGCGATGTCCATGTCCTTGATCCGCCGGCGCATCGATTGTTCGAAGATAGCTCTGGCCAATTTGACCTCCATTGCCCCCGGCCAAGCATATGGAAACGCCGCCCCGCCGGTGCGAGAGGCCCGGTCGCGGCGGGGCCCCCACCGCGGAAGAGGTAGGGAGACGATCAGCCCGCGGACTCGTGCCGTCGGGCCGGCTCGCGGATGAACAGCCCGGCCAACAGGACGGCGGCCGCCCCACCCAGTCCCATCCACAGCGGCACTGCCAGTCCGAAGCGTCCGGCCATGGCCCCACCGACCGCCGGCGCCAGCGTCGCCCCCAGGGCTTCCGCCGCCAAGGTGGCGAGACCGATGGCGGTGGCGGCGAAACGGGCCGGCACCGTCTCGGTCGGCACCAGCACGATGGCGACCGCCGTCACCCCTTGTTGGGCATTGGTGACCAGCAGAATCGCCGCCAGCAGCCACAGATGCTGGTAGAGTGGCGTATACAGCAGCGCCAGGACGTTGAGGGCGACCATCACCGCCATGATCAGCAACGCCGCCCGCCGTCCGATGCGGTCCGACAAACTGGGGTAGAACAGGCCGCTGAGGAAAGCGCCCACCCCGGATGCCCCCATCAGGAAGCCGGCGGTGGTCGGCTCCAGATGGATCACCTGGGTCATATAGAGCGGGCCGAACACATTGATCTCGAACAGCCAGGTGATGATGCCGACGGCCGCCAGGCAGCACATCCAGATATTGCGGTAGGAGAACAGCGACAGGTAGTCGGACAGAGCAACCCCTTGCGCCGCCCGTGATGGACGGTCCGGCTCGGGGACAAAGCGCCACACCAGCAAGCCGAAGATGAAGCCGGGGACGCCGGCGACGAAGAAGGCCCAACGCCAACCCAGGTGGTGGGCAACCTGGGTGGTCAGGACCGGTGCCACCGCCAGACCGACCAACGAGGCGGCGCTGACCACCATGCCGACATTGCGGCCACGATGCCGGGGTTCGGAGGTTTCCTCGACCAGGGCGGTGATCACCGACCAGCAGGGCCCTTCGGCCAGCCCCAACAGGGCGCGCACCAGCAGCATCTGTTCATAGCTCTGCACGACGCCCGAGATCCAGGATAGGGCGGAAAAGGCGAAGATCGACGGCAGCAGCACGCGGCGGCGCCCGATCCGGTCCGACACCGCCCCGAACAGTACCGTCGATACCGCCCAGGTCAGGGCCACGATGGCAGCCAGGAAGCCGACCTGCTGGTCGTCGAGATGCAGGTCGGGGATCATGTAGGGGGCCAGATAGAGCTGGGACATGCGGTCGAGGAAGACCGTTCCCCAGGTGGCGAACAGAATGAGCAATACGCCGAAGCTCGGTCGCTGAACCGCTGCGTTCATGGTCTTCCTCCCCTGCGGTCGTCCCACTTTTCGAGGCCGTGGGTTCCGTACCGTTTTGCCCTATTTCGTTATGGCCGCCCTCATCCGCTGAGGCCGCCGTCCACCATCAAGGTGCTGCCGGTGGTGAAGCTGCTGTCGTCCGAGGCCAGATAGAGCGCCGAGCGGGCGATTTCCCCCGGGCTGGCATGTCGGCCCAGGGGAATCAGGCTGTCCAGCAGCCGCGTCGCATCGGTGCCGATCAGATCGCTCAACCCGGCTTCCACGTCGCGCTGGAAGTCGTTGGCGACCGGTCCCGGGTGGATCGTGTTGACCCGGATGCGGCGCGGCGCCGCCTCCTTGGCGACGCAGCGCATCAGGCCGACCTGGGCGTGTTTGGCGGTGATATAGGCGCTGCCACCGGCCTCGCCCTTCACGCCGACGATGCTCGAGGTGATGATGACGCTGCCGCCGTCGTTCATCGCCGGAAGGCCGTATTTGCAGGCCAGGAAGGCGCCCCGGACATGCACCGCGATGACCGAGTCGAAGACCTCCTCGGGCACCTCGGTGACCGGCTTGAAGACTCCGCTGTTGCCGGCGTTGCTGAACAGCACGTCGATCTTGCCCCAGCGCGTCAGCGCCGCCTCGATATAACCCCTGACCTCCTCGCCCAAGGTGACGTCGGCGGCGAACGAGGCGGCGTTCGGGCTGTCGAGGGCGGCCAGGGCGCGGGCCAGGTCGGCTTCCCGCAGATCCACCAGCAGAACCTTCGCCCCTTCCCGCAGGAACAGTTCGGCGCTGGCCAGCCCGATGCTGCCGGCCCCGCCGGTGATGACACAGACCTTGCCTTCGAGCTTGCCCATGACGGTCTCTCCGGGTCGGTCGATCAGAAGGGGTAGTGTTGGGGTTCGGTCTCGATGGTGATCCAGCGCAGTTCGGTGAATTCGTTGATCGCGGCGCGCCCGCCAAACCGGCCGTAGCCGCTGCCCTTGACGCCGCCGAAGGGCATTTGCGCCTCGTCATGGACAGTCGGTCCATTGATGTGGCAGATGCCCGATTGGATCCGCTTGGCGACCGACAGGGCGCGCACGATGTCCCGCCCGAACACCGAGGCCGACAGGCCGTATTCGCTGTCGTTGGCGATCCGCACCGCATCGTCCACGCCCTTGGCGCGGATGATGCACACCACCGGGCCGAAGGATTCTTCGCTGTAGAGGCGCATGGCCGGGGTGACGTGGTCGAGCACCGTCGCCGCCATGATGGTGCCGTCGATCTGTCCGCCGGCCAGCAGCGTGGCGCCTTTGCCGACGGCGTCCTTGACCAGCATGTCGAGACGCTCGACCGCCTCGCGGCCGACCACCGAGCCCAGCACCACATTGCCGCCGCGCGGATCGCCGGCCGGCAGGCTGTTGGCCTTGGCGCCGAACTTGGTGGCGAAGGCGTCGGCGACCGTCTCGTCGACCACCAGGCGCTCGGTCGACATGCAAATCTGGCCCTGGTTCATGAAGGCGCCGAAGGCCGCCGCATTGACCGCCTCGTCGAGGTCGGCGTCGTCGAGAATCAGCAGCGGTGCCTTGCCGCCCAGTTCCAGCAGCACCGGCTTCAACTGGCGCGCCGCCAATTCGGCGATGATGCGGCCGACCTTGGTCGAGCCGGTGAAATTGATGCGGCGGACCGCCGGATGGTTGATCAGCGCTTCGACGACTTTCGGCGCATCGGCCGGCGCGTTGGTCACCACATTCACCACGCCGGCGGGCAGGCCGGCCTCCTGCAAGGCTTCGGCGATCAGGCGGTGGGTCGCCGGACAGGTTTCCGAGGCCTTCAGCACCACCGTGTTGCCGCAGGCCAGCGGCATGGCCAGGGCGCGCACCCCGAGGATGACCGGGGCGTTCCACGGCGCGATGCCGAGGATGACGCCCGCCGGCTGGCGGATCGCCATGGCCATGCAGCCCGGCTTGTCGGAGGGAATCACCTCGCCGGCGATCTGGGTGGTCATCGACGCCGCTTCGCGCAGCATGCCGGCGGCAAGGAAGACATTGAACTGGGCCCAGCCGGCGGTGGCGCCGATCTCGGCGGTCATCGCCGCGACGAAGGCCTCGGCCCGCGCCTGCAGGCAGTCGGCCGCCTTCAGCAGCAGGCCGCGCCGCTGGCCGGGTCCGAG
>CAIOJO010000551.1 GCA_903858635.1 uncultured Telmatospirillum sp.
AGACCATTCCTCGGAGCCGACCTGCGATCAGGAGCGCCAGCGGCGGAGGGGCGGTCATGATGGCTTCTCAGGGACCCGGCTGCACGAGCGCAGCGAGGAAGCTGGGTGGAAGCCGTCTTGACCGGCCCGAGCAGGCGGCGAAAATTGGCATCAGGCGGGCGGAGGTCCGTGCTGCTGCGGTCTTCAACAGGGGGTGCACATGCAGAATCAACTTTTTGAATCGGCTCTTGGCATCAGCAAGCCCTGGTCGGTTCGGGGCGTTGATTTCAACGTGGCCGAAAAGACCCTGACGATCCGTATCGACTTTGCCGCCGGAACGCGATTTGCGGTGGCCGACGTCGAGGGCGCCCATCCCGTCCACGATACCCAGACCAAACGGCTGCGGCACCTCAACTTTTTCCAGCACGAATGCTTCCTGGAGGTCAGGGTTCCTCGCGTGAGGCTTCCCGACGGGCGGGTCGTCCTGGTCGAGCCGGACTGGGTTGGCAAACTCGCAGGCTTCACCCTGCTGTTCGAGGCATTGATCCTGGCCATGGCCCAGCAAATGACCTTTGCCGCCGTCGCCAAGCTGGTCGGCGAATCCTGGCATCGCGTGCACGCGGTCTGTTCGCGCTATGTCGATCTTGCCCTGGCCGAGGCCGACTTGTCGGCGGTGACTGCCGTGGCGATCGACGAAACGTCCTGCCGCCGCGGTCACAATTACCTGACCATTGCCGCTGACATGAACGAACGCAAGGTGGTGTTCGTAACCGAAGGCAAGGACGCCAAGACCGTGGCCACCTTTGCCGAATACCTGGCCGAGCACCAGGGAGCGCCAGAGCAGGTCAGGTCGGTGAGCATCGACATGTCGCCGGCCTTCATCAAAGGCGTAACCGAGCATCTGCCCAACGCTCGCATCACATTCGACAAATTCCACGTCGTCGCCCACGCTTCCGGCGCGGTCGATCAGATGCGGCGTACCGAACAGCGAACCGATCCAAGCCTCAAGGGGCTTCGCTGGAAGCTGCTCAAAGACCGCGAGAGCCTGTCCGACGAGGGGCGAGCCGATCTCGATGCCCTGATCGCACAAGCCGCCACCAAACGCACGGCGCGCGCCTGGCTCTACCGCGAGCATTTGCGGGAGATCCTCGATCGCAAACAGATCAACGTCGTCTCCGCCATGCTCAAGCAGTGGTGCACCAACGTCCTGCGCTCCAAGGTCGAACCGATGAAGGACGTCGCCAGGATGATCCGCAAGCACTTCGACGGCATCGTCGCCTGGACCCAGACCCGTCAGACGAACGGCTTCATCGAGGCCCTCAACGGGCTCTTTCAGGCCGCCAAACGCAAGGCTCGCGGCTACACGCGCTTCGCCACCATGCGCACCGTCCTATTCCTCATCGCCGGCAAGCTGGACTTTACCAAATTCAACCGCTACGCGGCATAACCCACTCGGAATTCAAAAGAGCCTGAAGTTTTCTACTTCTGGTTACGGATACGCGGTCAACATTATATGTTTTATGATTTATCCCATGGTATATTGAGACAATTTCATCTTTCTGCGCTTTTGTTAAACACGACGCTCCAGGTGTTGACCGTCTCATACGCGCCTCCCGCTCAACGTTGTTATTCCTTGACAAGGCGGCCGGA
>CAIOJO010000552.1 GCA_903858635.1 uncultured Telmatospirillum sp.
CACTACGCCATCAACCTCGTCCGCGCCGTCGCCGACAAAAAATCCATCAAGCTCAGGCGAAAGGCCGCCGGCTGGGATGTGCGATACCTCGCCGCGATCCTTGGGCTACCGGCTCGTTAACCTGGATTCGGAGCCCTGCCTGCGGGGCGTTGCTGGGCAAAGGACGCCCAGAGGCAGGATCGACATTTTTCAACACGAAGAGCACCAAGGATCGCCTTCGGCGATCTGTACCAAGAACACCAAGCCAATGATGCCGAACCGACGACGTCGCGCCCAACCCCGCGCCCTCTTGGTGTCCTTGGCGAAGCTCGCCTTTGGCGAGCGCATCTTGGTGGTTCCCCTCTTTCCCAGCCGGCAAGGTCCCGGCTCGGCGCCGATCCGGTCAGCGTCCGGAGGTTCCGTATTGGGCCTGCATTTCGCGGTTCATTGCGTCGAGGTCGATCATCACGGCCTGGGATAATTTTTCCAGTTCGGCCAGCCGCTGACGGGCCAGGTCGGGTCGGCCGTCGTGCAGCGCGACGAGGACGTCGTGTCCCTTGTCATGGACCTTGGCATGTGGGTCCATCAGCGCCTTGTACGAGGCAAGGTGGATAAGGATGTCGTCCGCCACCGCGTCGTACCAGCGGCCCAATCGGCAAGTGTGGTGCGTGGCCAGTTCGCTCGGCAGCAGCTTGATCTTGCCCGATACGGCATCGGCGATCCGTTCGACGAACATCCGATGGTCGTTCTTGGTCAACTCGACGACCCGCGGGAAATACTTGCGGCCCAGGTTGTCCGCCGTTGCGGTCGTGATATCGGTGTCGAAATGCACGTGATGCAGGTTGTCGCAGCATGCGACAACCTTGCCTGCGGCCCGCAGTCCCTCGGCGGGGATCGATATGCTCAAATGCGCTCCGACCGTGCAAACCGTCTGGCTGAACAGCAGCACTCCGCCTTCCGAGACATCGAATACCGTGGATTTTTCGCTGCGGCCGCCGGTCGTGACTTCGGCCTCGACCATGATCGAACGGCGGCGCATATGACGGCGCTCGGCAATGGTCGACGAGGTGCGGACCGCCCTTGTCATCAAGCGGCCCAAAGTCCCCAGCACTTCATCGAGACGGGCGGCGCTTTCGCGCACCGAGGTGGCGGCCTCGTTGGCTTCCACAACCCGACGGGAGACTCCTTGCATCAATCCGCTGACCGCCTGTGCTTGCGACGCCGTCTCCGACACCGTCCGGGCAATCTCGCTGGTCGCCGCGGTCTGCTCTTCTACCGCCGCCGAGATCGACGCCGCGACCTCCTCGACCTGATGAATGGTCGTCGAGACCTGTTCGATGACGCCCGAGGTTTCGCGCGCCACCTCCTGGATCTTGCCGATGCGCTGGCCGATCTCGCCGGCTGAACGCCCGGATTGATTGGCCAGGTTCTTGACTTCATTGGCCACCACCGCGAAGCCCTTGCCGGCTTCTCCGGCCCGGGCCGCTTCGATGGTGGCGTTCAAGGCGAGCAGGTTGGTCTGCGACGCGATGTCGGCGATCAGATTGACCACCTGCCCGACTTCCTCGGCGGCAGTGCCCAATTGGGCGACGATGGCGCGGGCTTGCGACATGAGCTCGACTGCCTCGCGCGCCGTGCCGGAAGACCTGCTGACCTGCTGCGAGATTTCGGCGATCGAGGCATGCAATTCCTCGGCGGCCGAGGCGACCGTCTGAGCGGAGGACAGGGCGATGGCGGCCGCCGAAGAGGCCGCGGCCGCGTCATGGTCGACCGCCGCGCTGACACTGGCCATGGAATTGGCGCTGACCACCAGTTCCTTGGTGAATTGCGAGACGCTGCCCACCGAATCGACGACTTGCTCGTTGATCCGTTCCACCGCCTGTTCGGTGTCCCGGGTCCGTTCTTGCGTTATTTCCGCCCGGTAGGTGGAAATGGCCAGATCCATATCGAGCATGACGGCATGGATCACCGCCTGTTGAGTCGCGATGACCTGTCGGCGGGCCGACGCGGTCTGCACAACGCCCGCGAAGTGCTGAGTGATCACCGCCAACAACTCGCCCATGATGATGCCATAGGCGGCAATGTACCAGCGAGGGGTGAGGCCGACGCGGAAATGGGCCAGGCCGATCTTTTCGACGGAGGAGCGATAGGCCTCGTCGAACCGCCCCTCGAAGAGCAGGGACCAATGGCGCGCCTGCGCCTCTTTGGCGGCGCGAACCCGGTCGGGGCCGGCAAATTTCTCGGCGAGCTCCGGATGCTTGAGCGTGTGCTCGTAGAACCGGTCAAGAATGCCAGGCAGCGCGGCCGTCAACACCGGTTTAACTTTTTTTAACAATACCGCTGAAGCATCATCAAGATGCAGATATGAGAGTCTGGAAGACCAATCTGCCGATAGATCAGGTTTAACCATTTGCGCCTCGGAGATATACTTATCGCAGGCAATGCAACTCAAGGGTGTGCGGGCCCACCAGTGTTTCTGATATTTATTCTAAACCAGTCGATGCTACGGGTAAATCCCAAGCGCACTGTCCGGCATGCATAACACCCCGGCGGCTTCATCGCATCGCTGCGGCACAATGGGAAGGTTGACGCCCGACCGGTTACGGTTGTGCCACTATACTGATGGGTTTAATCTGGCGGAGCCGCGGAGGGCCGATCGGCGTTGTCGGCGAAAGGGGTGTCAGCCCTATCCGCCATCGAATGAAACAAACAACAATTTGTCGCGAATGGCGCTCCTCGAACAGGGATGCGGGGGATGTGGAGCAACGTAAGAATACGATACAAACTGATGGCGCTGGTTGCTTGTGCCGCCCTGGCCCTGGCCCTGGCCAGCGTCGGGGCATTGGCGGCGATCTGGAATGCACGCCTTCAGGAACGTAAAGATGAGCTGAAGAATATTTCAGAAATTGCCGTCCAAATCATAAAGGCACAGAACACGCTGACGGGCTCTGCTCCGGGCGAGAGCAATCTTTCCAGATTGTCGCGGCTGTTCAGTTCGATTTCCTACAATGGTGGGGAATATATTTTCCTGATTAGCGATGATGGAACGTTCCTCGCTCACCCGAAATCGGACATGATCGGCCGAAACTACATCGACCTGAAGGACAAAGAGGGCACGCCCGTGATCAGGAATCTATTGGCGGCGTCAAAAAAAGAAGGCGGTTCCTTTACGGAATATTACTGGCCGCGGGCAACCAACGACATCGCGATAAAGAAAATGACGTTCTCGATCGGCGTTCCCGCCCTCGGCGCATTCGTCGGCACGGGAGCCTATATGGACGATCTGCGCGCGAAATTCATCAGCGACGCCACCATCATCGTCCTCGTCAATTTGGTGATCCTGGCCGGCCTGGGCGGCCTGGCTCTGCTCATCGCGCGCTCGATCAGCCGACCCGTGGCCGAACTGGTGACGGTCATGAGCGGCATGGCGGACGGCGACCTGTCCATCAACGTGCCCGGTCGCACCCGGAACGATGAGACGGGCCTGCTGGCCCGGGCCGCGGAACAGATGCGCCACCAGTTGCACGCCTTGACCTCGGAGGTTCGGGCGCATGCCAAGGGGGTGTACGAGGCGGCGCAGGGGACGGCGATGGCGGTCGAGGCGCAAGCCGTGACCTCGAGCCAGATGTCGGCTTCGGTGACGGAGATCACGGCGACCATGGAAGAGTTTTCGGCGTCATCCACACAGATCGCCGAATATTCCAGCACGGTGGTCGACTTGGCCAATCTGACCTGGGATCACAGCCGGAAGGGCGCCGAGGCGATGGAGTTGGTGACCGCCAAGATGCGTGACACCGGGGAAGACAACCAGAACAGCCTGCACGAGATCATCGACTTGGGAAGCAAGTCGAAGGAAATCAGCAAGATCATGCAGATCATCAACGCCATCGCCGATCAGACCAAACTGATCGCCTTCAATGCAGCCCTCGAGGCGGCCAGCGCCGGCGACGCCGGACGGCGGTTCGGCGTGGTGGCGGCCGAGATACGTCGCCTGGCCGACAGCGTCACCGAATCCACCAGCGAGATCGAGGGCCGGATCAGTCATATCCAGGACTCGATCAACCGCTTGGTCATCACCTCGGAAAAGGGGGCCAAGGGTATCGGCGAAGGCGTTACCGCCATTGCCCACACCGCCGAACGACTGAATGAACTGGTCGATGCGGCCCGCCAGACCACCGCCGCCGCCGAACAGATCTCGCTGTCGACCCGACAGCAGAGGACCGCCAGCAACCAGGTGGTCGGCGCCTTGCGGGAGATCGTCGCGGCAAGCAATCACACCGCCCAATCGATCAACCAGATCTCCGATATCAGCAAGGGGACGGCCCAGCAATCCTCCGACATGGAGCGGTTGGTCGGCCGCATTCGCCTCGCTTCGACCGCTCTCCCATGACCCGGCCGCTGGCCGATAAGGTGGCGATGCTGCGCGGCGCCTTCGTCGCCCAAGTGACGGACCGCCTGGCCGACGCCGAACGGCTGCTGCGCCTTCTCGACGGTGGCCTTGCCGACGACCGGCCGGTCAGCGAATTGAAACGGCTGCTGCACAACCTCAAGGGCAGCAGCGGCACCTTCGGTTTGGCTGACCTGCAGGCGGCGGCGCAGGCCGCCGAAGAACAGTTGGCGCGGCTGTTGCCGGGGCGCGTCGCCGGAGATGGCAGGCTGGCCGGGGAAATGGCGGCGCCTTTGGCGGCGATGGAGCGTCTGGTCGCTTCCCTGTCGAACGACCCCAAGCCGACCTCGTTCCAGGTTTCGGCCGGCCCGGCGATGGGGATGGGGCCGGCCAAGGACAGGGCTGGCCGCGGCAAGCGGGTCTATCTGTGCGACGATGACCCCGTCCTGGCCGAACAATTGCAGCAGCAGATCGCCTGTTTCGGCTACGAGGTCTTGGTCTTCGAGTCGCCGGCGGCGCTGCGGGAAGCCCTGCCGGCCGGCCTGCCCGACGCGTTGATCATGGATGCGGTCTTCGCCGAAGGGGTGGATGCCGGCTTCGAACTGGTGGAGGAGCTGCGGCGGGCCGGGCTGTCGGTGCCGACGCTGTTCATCTCCTGCCGCGACGATTTCGAGGCTCGCCTGCAGGCGGTGCAGGCCGGCGGCCTGGCCTATTTCGCCAAGCCGGTGCGGGCCCTCGACTTGGTCGAGCGGCTGGACGAGCTGACCTCCGATGTCCAACCGGAGCCGTACCGGGTGTTGGTGGTGGACGACGAGCCGGAGGTCGCCGCCTATCATGCGCTGATCCTCGAAGCCGCCGGCATGCTGGTGCAGGCCGTCACCGAACCGGTCCGGGTTCTCCAGGTGTTGCGGGATTTCCGTGCCGATCTGGTGCTGATGGACCTCTACATGCCGAATTGCAGCGGTCGCGATCTCGCCCAGGTGATCCGCCAGATCCCCGATTTCGTCAGCCTGCCCATCGTCTACCTGTCCATCGAAACGGATGAAGGCAAGCAGAGCTCGGCCTTGCGGCTGGGCGCCGACGGTTTCCTGAGCAAGCCCATCGAACCGGATCAACTGGTCTCGACGGTATGCCTGCGGGCCGAACGGATGCGGGTCCTGCGCTCCCTGATGGTGCGGGACAGCCTGACCGGACTGCTCAACCACACCGCGACGGCGCAGTTTCTCGACAACACGGTGGCCACCGCGCGGCGGCGCAACAGCAGTGTCTGCTTCGCCATGATCGATATTGATCATTTCAAGCAGGTCAATGATACCTATGGCCATCCGGTCGGGGACCAGGTTCTGTGTGCCCTCGCCTCCGTTCTGCGGCAGCAGCTGCGCGGCTCCGATGTGGTTGGTCGATATGGCGGAGAGGAATTCGCCGTGGTGCTTTCCGATGTCAGTCTCGACCAGGCAATGAGAATTCTCGAAGAGCTGCGAGTCTATTTCGGAGATCTGCTTTTCCTGGCCGACGACAGGGAGTTTTCGGTCACATTCAGTTGCGGCGTGGCCGCCTTTCCGGCCTACGACCGGCCGGAGACCTTGTGTCGCGCCGCCGACAGCGCCCTCTACGAAGCGAAGTCGGCCGGACGCAATCGAATCCTGGCAGCGCGCTGATGCTATTACGGGGCTTTTTGCGATGACGGAGTCCAGCCTCACCTTGGACGGCATTCTCTCGGCCAGACTTCAGGTGTCCGACGCGGTGGTCGATGTCGAGGAGCCGGTCGTCAAGCTGGTGATCTTCACCCTGGACGAAGACTGGTTCGCCTTTCCCGGCGACAAGATCAGGGAAATCCTTGGCGACAGCCCGGTGTACTTCCTTCCGGGTTGTCCGCCGTCTCTGGAAGGGGTCATCAATCTGCGGGGCGACATCGAATCGGTGCTGCGGTTGCGTTCGGTCCTTGGCCATGGCGAGGCACCCGCCGCTGCGGCCTCGGCAATTCTGCTCGGCCAGGCCAGTTCCATGCGGAGCGGGCTGCGGGTCGATCGCGTGGAAGATGTCGTCGACGTTCCGCAAAGCAGTCTGCAGCCGCCTATCCACACCATTCCCGACAACCTTCGCCCGATCGTCCTTGGCGTGCTGACGTTCCGCGATCATCTGGTCACCGTCCTCGACTTGGCGCGCATCTTCGACGACTACCGCCAGGGGCTGCGCTAAATGGCGGCGGGCCTATCCGTGGGGCGTTTTCCAGCCGGAGGCTTTGCTCGAGCCCGCTTCTGGCAGTGGCCCTGCGGGCCATTCTGCAACGACATTCGGCGATGCCGGTGAAAGGAAGCCATGCGGATACTCGTGGTGGATGACGATCCGATCGCCGGAGCGGTCACCTCGGCCATCCTCGAGGATGGGGGCTACCAGGTGGCGCTGGTGGAGAGTGGGGCCGAGGCCCTGACGGCATTGGCGACCGGCGACCGGGCGGCCGCGGTGGTCTCGGACATGAACATGCCGGCGATGACCGGGCTCGAGTTGTTGCAGGTGCTGCGGGCCCAGGGCGTGACCCTTCCCTTTCTGCTGCTGAGCGGCGACGGGCCGCCGGCCGACGGGGGGGGCAGCGAGCCGGACGGTTGGTTGCGCAAGGATGAGAACCTTGAGCTGGACCTCCCGGCGACGGTCGGGTTGCTGCTGGCCGGGCGCCGGGACGGCCAATGACGACGCCACTGGCCGACAAGGTGGCGCGGCTGCGGGGCACCTTCGTCGCCCAGGTGCCAGCCCGCCTGGCCGTTGTCGCGGAGCTGCTGCGCCAACTCGACGGCGACCTTGCCGACGACCAGCCGGTCGGCGAATTGAAACGCCTGCTGCATAATCTCAAGGGCAGCAGCGCCACCTTCGGATTGGGCGAGTTGCAGGCGGCGGCCCAGGCCGCCGAAGAGCGGCTGGGCCTGCTGCTGCCGGGGCGTGCCGCCAATCTGGGTGCGGAAATGGCGGCGCCTTTGGCGGTGATGGCGCGGGCGGTGGCCCCCCTGCTGGCCAATGCGGCAGCGGGATCATTCCGGTTTTCCGCCACCCAGGCGGAGGCGGTGGGGCCGGCCAAGGACAAGGCCGGCCGCGGCAAACGGGTCTATCTGTGCGACGATGACCCCGTCCTGGCCGAACAATTGCAGCAGCAGATCGCCTGTTTCGGCTACCAGGTCTCGCTCTTCGAATCGCCGGCGGCGCTGCGCAAAGCCCTGTCGGCCGGTCGGCCCGACGCGTTGATCATGGATGCGGTCTTCGCCGAAGGGGTGGATGCCGGCTTCGAGCTGGTGGAGGAGCTGCGGCGGGCCGGGCTGTCGGTGCCGACGCTGTTCATCTCCTGCC
>CAIOJO010000553.1 GCA_903858635.1 uncultured Telmatospirillum sp.
AGGATCGGACCACAGGGGCTCACTTGCCGATGCAGAACTCGCGGAAGATCACGTCGAGCATCTCCTCCACATCGACCCGGCCGGTGATCCGGCCAAGCGCCTGCGTCGCCACTCTTACATCCTCGGCGACCAGTTCGGGAAGGCCTTCGTCGAGGGCGCGGCGAATGGCGGCCAGGGAGTCTTCCAGCGCCCGGCGGTGGCGAGCCCGGGTCAACGCCGGTGCCCCGCCGCCGTCCAGCAGTTGGCCGGCGCGACGGCCCATGGCGTGCAGCACTTCGTTCAACCCCTGACCGCTCGCCGCCGAGACGGCCTGGACCGGCCGACCGGCCAGGCTGGCCGGCAGGACGCCGGTCCATCGGTCGCATTTGTTGAACAGCACCAGGGCGCCGTCGTCGACCAGGGCCAGGCTGGCCGGGTCGAGGGCCGGCAGGGCGGTGGCGTCGAACACCACCAGCCGCAGGTCGGCCGTCTCGGCCCGGGCCCGGGCCCGGCGCACCCCCTCCTCCTCCACCGCCTCGGCGGCGGCGCGCAGTCCGGCGGTGTCGGCCAGGGTGACCGGGAAGCCGTCGACGTCGAGATGCACCTCGATGACGTCGCGGGTGGTGCCGGCGGTGGCGGCGACGATGGCCGCCTCGCGCCCGGCAAGGCGATTCAACAGGCTCGACTTGCCGACATTGGGGGCCCCCAGGATGGCCGCCGAAAGCCCGTCGCGCAGACGTTCGCCGCGGCCGCCATCGGCCAGATGGGCGGCGATCTGGCCCGCCAGCTCGGCCAAGGCCTGCCGCGCGGCCTCGCTCAATCCGCCCGGCAGGTCGTCCTCGGCAAAGTCGATCTCGGCCTCGAGATGGGCCTGGGCCCGCAACAGGCGCTGCCGCCAATCGTCATACAGGCGGCCCAGGGCGCCGTCCATCTGGGCCAAGGCCTGGCGACGCTGCGCCGCCGTCTCCGCCGCCACCAGATCGGCCAGCGCCTCGGCCTGGGTCAGGTCGAGCTTGCCGGCGGCGAAGGCGCGGCGGCTGAACTCGCCCGGTTCGGCCGGTCGCAGGCCAAGCCCGAGCAGGGCGTCGCCGACCGCCGCCGCCACCGCCCGACCGCCATGCAGCTGCAGTTCGACCACGTCCTCGCCGGTGAAACTGGCCGGCGCCGGAAACCACAGCACCAGGCCCTCATCGATTACCAGGCCGGCGGCATCCACCAGACGTCGCCGCTGGGCACGGCGCGGCGGCGGCAACGGCCGTCCCGACAACGCCTGCAGGGCCGCCGCCGCCGCCGGTCCGGACAGGCGATAGACGGCGATGCCGGCGCGACCGCCGCCGCTGGCCAGGGCGAAGATGGTGTGGTGATCGCTCAAGGGACCCGTCAGGCCACCGCGTGCCCGCCGTCCGGGCCGTCCTCGGGGCGCAGCATCAGGCGCCGGACGCGGCCGCCGCGCAACAGGTGGGTCTCCAGGATCTCGTCCAGGTCCTCGGCGGTGCGGTAGCCGTACCACACGCCCTCGGGATAGACCACCAGGGTCGGCCCCAATTCGCAGCGGTCGAGACAACCGGCGCTGTTGATGCGAACCCCGGCCAGGCCGAGTTCCTTGGCGCGGGCCTTCAGATAGTTGCGCAGCGACTCGCTGTTCTTGGCGGCGCAGGAGCCCCGCGGATGCCCGTCGGGGCGGCGATTGCTGCAAACGAAAACATGGAGGCGGTAATAAGGCGGCGGATCGGCGGCAACAGGCACGGGTTTGATCTTCCTTTATTTGGTCTCGGTGCTGCGGGGCTTCTGACCCCCTTGGAGGCTTGCCCAGAACATCTTCTGCAGCTGCTCCATGCCCTGGACGCCGGCCGGCAGCCAGGTCTTCAGCAAAGCCTCCGGACTGGTCGCCTCGAGATTGGCCAGCATGCGCTCTTCCACCTTCTTCAGGAGCACATCTTGCATCGGCCTGACGTCGGGCAGGCCGAAGAAGCTTCGCGCCTCTTCCGGCGTGCAGTCCACATCCAAGGTGATCTTCATGGCCCTCTCCCGCCTATCCTCCGAGGTTGTAACTCACCCGTTGCAACCCAAACTAAGCTTTCACTCTGTCGTCCGCAATGGAACTTGCCCATGGGCCGTAACCAGCTCGATCAAGAAACCAGCCCCTATCTGCTGCAGCACCGGGGCAATCCGGTGCATTGGCGGGCCTGGGGTCCGACGGTGCTGGCCGAGGCCTCGGCCCAAGGCAAGCCGATTCTGCTGTCGGTGGGATACGCCGCCTGCCACTGGTGCCATGTCATGGCCCATGAGAGCTTCGAGGATGAAGAGACGGCGCGGCTGATGAACGAGCTGTTCATTCCGATCAAGGTCGATCGCGAGGAACGGCCCGACATCGACACCATCTACCAGACCGCACTGGCCATGCTCGGGCAGTCCGGCGGCTGGCCCTTGACCATGTTCCTCAACCCCTCCGGCGAGCCCTTCTGGGGCGGCACCTATTTCCCGCCCAGCCCGCGCTACGGCCGCCCCTCGTTCCGCCAGGTCCTGGTCGGGGTCGCCACCACCTACGAGCAGGAACCGGAGAAGATCGCCAGCAATGTCGCCGCCTTGACCGATGCCCTGGCCAAGCAAAGCCGCCCGAAAGCCGGGTCGCCGCCGGCGCCGGCGGCGCTCGACACCATGGCGCGGGCGCTGCTGCCGGCGCTCGACACCGTGCATGGTGGCCTGGCCGGCGCCCCCAAATTCCCCCAGGTGCCGCTGTTCACCTTGCTGTGGCGGGCGGCGCGGCGCACGCAGGAACCGGCCTTCGACCAGGCCGTGCGCCTCACCCTGGACCGCATGAGCCAGGGCGGCATCTATGATCATCTGGGCGGCGGCTATGCCCGCTATTCCACCGACGAGCGGTGGCTGGCCCCGCATTTCGAGAAGATGCTGTACGACAATGCCGAGATGATCACGCTGCTGACCACGGTCTGGCGACAGACCAAGGCCCCGCTCTATGCCCAGCGGATCGCCGAAACCATCGGCTGGCTGGGCCGCGAGATGATGACCGAGAGCGGCGCCTTCGCCGCTACCCTGGATGCCGATTCCGAAGGCGAGGAAGGCAAATATTACGTCTGGACCGCCGAGGAAATCGATCGCCTGCTGCCGCCCGGGCTGGCCGATCCGTTCAAGCGGGCCTATGACGTCCGTCCCGGCGGCAATTGGGAAGGCCACAGCATCCTCAACCGCAATGGGGCGCCGCCCGATGCAGCAGCTGGGGCCGGTGCCGGCGTCGAGGACCAATTGGCCGAGGCGCGGGCCCTCCTGCTCGATCACCGGCAGGGCCGGGTGCCACCGGCCCGCGACGACAAGGCGCTGACCGACTGGAACGGCATGATGATCGCCGCCGTGGCCGAGGCCGCCTTCGCCTTCGCCCGAGCCGACTGGCTGGCCCTGGCCGAAGCCGCCTTCGCAGCCATCCGCAGCCATTCCACCAAGGGCGAACGCCTGGTTCATAGTTGGCGTCTGGGCCGCCAGCAGGGCGATGCGGTCTTGGACGATTATGCGGAAATGGCCCGCGCCGGGCTCATCCTCTATGAAGTCACCGGCCGTTCCGCCTATCTCGACCAGGCGGTGGCCTGGGTCGGCGTCGCCGACCGTCACTACTGGGACGCCGCGGCCGGCGGCTATTTCTTCACCGCCGACGACACCCAGGATCTGATCCTCCGCACCAAGGCCGCCTCGGATGCGGCAACGCCCTCGGGCAACGGGGTGATGGCCGAGGTCCTGGCCCGCCTGTTCCATCTGACCGGCGAGACCGGCTACCGCCAGCGGGCCGAGGCATTGGTCGCCGCCTTTGCCGGCGAGCTGGAGCGCGGCTTCTTCGCCATGGGCACCCTGCTCAATTCCTGGGAGCTGTTGAACGACGCGGTGCAGGTGGTGTTGGTCGGACAGCCGGACGATCCCCTCCGCCAAACCCTGTTGCGGGTGATCGCCGAGGACGCCGGACCCGACCGGGTGTTGCTCAGCATTGCCCCCGGTCAGGCCCTGCCCCCCGGCCATCCGGCCACCGGCAAGACCGCCCCGTCGCCGACCGATGGGTCGGCACGGGCCTTCATTTGCCGGGCCACCGTCTGTGGTCCACCGATTTCCGACCCTGCGGCGTTGCGCGAGGCCGTTTCTGCGCGTTAAGGTTAGGGCATGCCTTTCTTGTCCCTTGCCAGCCCGATCGGTGACCTGACCGTCTTCGAGGAAGACGGCCGGTTGGTGGCACTCGATTGGGGCCGGGTCGACGGTCAGAGCGAAACACCGCTGCTGCTCGAAGCCCGCCGCCAACTCGAGGCCTATTTCGACGGCGACCTGCAGAGTTTCTCGCTGCCCCTGGCGCCATCGGGCACGCCCTTCCAGCGCCGGGTGTGGCAGGCCATGTCCCACATTCCCTATGGCCACGCCGATAGCTATGCCGCCGTTGCCCGGTTGCTCGGCAGCTCGCCGCGCGCCGTTGGCACCGCCTGCGGCAAGAACCCCCTGCCGATCCTCATCCCCTGTCATCGCGTGGTCGCCGCCGATGGCTCGCTGGGCGGCTATTCCGGCCATGACGGGGTGGCCACCAAGCGCTTCCTGTTGGCCCTCGAGGGTTGGCCCGAAACTTAAGTCCGCCCTCACCAAGAACCAAGAACGGAGGTTCCCTTGAGCAAAGCCATCCGCATCCACCAGGTCGGCGGTCCCGAGCAGTTGTGCTGGGAGGAGGTCGAGGTTCCGGCCCCGGGCCCGGGCGAGGTCTTGATCCGCCATACCGCCGTCGGCCTCAATTTCATCGACGTCTATCACCGGACCGGTCTTTATCCCCTACCATTGCCCGCCACCCTCGGCCTGGAAGCGGCCGGCGTGGTCGAGGCCCTGGGAGCGGGGGTTACCGAGCTCAAGCCGGGCGACCGGGTTGCCTATGCCAGCCCACCGCTGGGCGCCTATGCCGAGCGCCGGGTCATCCCGGCGGCCCGACTGGTGCCGTTGCCCGAGGGCATTTCCGACGTGCAGGCCGCCGGCATGATGCTGCAAGGGATGACCGCCCAATATTTGCTGCGCCAGACCTACCGCGTGATGCCTGGCGAGACCATCCTGTTCCACGCCATCGCCGGCGGGGTCGGGCTGATCGCCTGCCAATGGGCTAAACATCTGGGGGCCACCGTGATCGGCACCGTCGGCAGCCCGGCCAAGGCAGAGCTGGCCAAGGCGCATGGTGCCGACCACGTCATCGACTATACCAAGGAAGACTTCGTCGCCCGGGTCAAGGAACTGACCGGCGGCAAGGGCGTGCCGGTGGTCTATGATTCGGTCGGCAAGGATACCTTCATGCGGTCCCTCGATTGCCTGAAGATGCGCGGCATGCTGGTCAGCTTCGGACAGTCATCGGGTCCGGTGCCACCGTTCGACCCCAATATCCTGCAGACCAAGGGCTCGCTCTATCTGACCCGGCCGACCCTGATGCATTACACGGCCGAGCGGGCCGACCTGGTGGCCAGCGCCGCCGAACTGTTCGAGGTGGTGCGCCAAGGGGATGTCCGCATCGAGGTGCGGCAAACCTATCCCTTGGCCGAAGCGGCCCAGGCCCATCGCGATCTGGAAGCCCGCAAGACCACCGGCTCTACCGTCTTTCTGGTGTGATGAAGATGAGTGGAGTGGGAGAGCCTGTGAAAAATTAGTGGCGCCGGCGTTCCGGCGGAGCCGGAAGAGCAGCATTTCCGCCGCTCCGCGGCGGACACCGGCAGGGACGCCGGTGCCACTGAAAAACAATTCTTTCGCAGGCTCGGACGCCCACCCCACCGAGACAGGTCATCCGGACGGATTCAAGGGGTGGTGTTCCACGTGAAACATCACCCCTTGATGTGGGGTCCAAAAAGAAAACGCCGGCACGAGGCCGGCGCTACCAAAGAATACCCCCTGCCCCGTTGAGGGCCCCGCAGCGAAGCGGAGGAGCCAAGCTGGCGGATGCCAGCGCCCGGCGCCTGAGGGACCCCAAAACTACGTGTTCATCGCCTCGAAGAAGTCCGAATTGGTCTTCGAGTGTTTCAGCTTGTCGACCAGGAACTCCATCGCATCGACCACGCCCATCGGCATCAGCACGCGGCGCAGGACCCACATCTTGGCCAGCACGCCCTTGTCGACCAGCAGCTCTTCCTTGCGCGTCCCCGACTTGGTGATGTCGATGGACGGGAAGGTCCGCTTGTCGGAGAGCTTGCGGTCGAGGATGATTTCCGAATTGCCGGTGCCTTTGAACTCTTCGAAGATGACCTCGTCCATGCGGCTGCCGGTGTCGATCAGCGCCGTGGCGATGATGGTCAGCGAGCCGCCTTCCTCGATGTTACGGGCCGCACCGAAGAAGCGCTTCGGCCGCTGCAGCGCATTGGCGTCGACACCACCGGTCAGCACCTTGCCCGAGCTCGGCACCACCGTGTTGTAGGCCCGCGCCAGGCGCGTAATGGAATCCAGCAGGATTACCACGTCACGTTTATGCTCGACCAACCGTTTGGCCTTCTCCAGCACCATCTCGGTGACCTGGACGTGGCGTGACGCCGGTTCGTCGAAGGTCGAGCTGATCACCTCGCCCTTGACCGAGCGGGCCATGTCGGTGACCTCTTCCGGTCGCTCGTCGATCAGCAAGACGATCAGGTAGACGTCGGGATGATTGGCCGAGATGGCGTGGGCGATGTTTTGCAGCATCACCGTTTTGCCGGTGCGCGGCGGAGCCACGATCAAGCCGCGCTGACCCTTGCCGAGCGGGGCGATCAGATCGATCACCCGGGTGGTCAGGTCCTTGGTGGTCGGATCCTCGATCTCCAGGCGCAGCCGCTCATCCGGATAGAGCGGCGTCAGATTGTCGAAATTGATCCGGTGCCGCACATTGTCCGGCGGCTCGAAATTGATGGTGTTGACCTTCAACAGGGCAAAGTAGCGTTCGCCGTCCTTCGGCGCGCGGATCTGTCCTTCGACGGTATCGCCGGTCCTGAGGCCGAAGCGCCGCACCTGGCTGGGCGACACATAGATGTCGTCGGGTCCCGGCAGATAGTTGGCCTCGGGTGAGCGCAGAAAACCGAACCCATCCTGCAGGATCTCGAGGACGCCATCGCCATAGATCGGCGTGTCGTTCTCGGCCAGCTGCTTCAGGATGGCAAACATCATGTCTTGCTTCCTGAGAGTCGAGGCGTTCTCGATCTGCAGGTCTTCGGCATAGGCAAGCAATTCGGCCGGTGTCTTGGCCTTAAGCTCCTGGAGATTCATGGCAGGTCCAGCATGGGAAACGGGGGGGGGGAGGGAGGCGGAGGCCCAAAATTCGAGCCGGGAAAAAAGTGTCGATCCGGACAGGGCTCGTCCGGGGATCTGACGGATGCGTTGGAAATCGGGTCGAACCCTTAGAGGATTCCTGAGCATTATCCAAAGCTGCCAGCTAAGTCAAACGAAGAATAAGCCGGCCGGCGATTTCATCCTTCAAAACGGTTTGACCACGACGAGTATGACGATGCCGATCATCAGCAACGTCGGCACCTCATTGGCCATGCGAAAGAACCGCGTCGAATGTCGATTGCGGTCGGCCGCCAGGGCGCGGCGCCAGCTTTCCATCAATCCGTTCATCACGGCGAGACCGACCACCAAAGTCAATTTGGCGTGCAGCCAGCCATTGCCGGCCAGGCCGATTTCCATGACCAGGGCCAGGCCGAGGATCGAAGCGATCACCCCGGCCGGGATGGTGATGGCAACCATCAGACGCCGTTCCATCACCTTGAACAGCCGTGCCGTATCGGAATCCGCCGCCACCTGGGTATGGTAGACGAACAGTCGCGGCAGGTAGAGCAAGCCAGCCATCCAGGCGATCACGGCGATCACATGTACGGCCTTGATCCACGGATAGGCCCCACTCATGACGCCGTCTCGGCATGGGCGCATCGGGTGCTGGCGGCCGGGCAGATGCGCCCGCCATGCTCCGAACAAGGGTCGCAGCCGGCGATCAGCGACCGCTGCACCAAATCGGCCAGGGCCCGGATGAAGTCCGGATGGACACCCAAGGCGGGAACTCGCAGATAGAGCGGCACCCGCGCTTCCTGGGCCAGATGCCCATATTCGATATCGAGCTCGACCAGGGTTTCCGAATGTTCCGAGACGAAGGCGATCGGCTGCACCACCAAGCCCTTGCCGTCGCGCCCGGCCCTGCGGATCTCCGCATCGGTCGCCGGACCGATCCATTCCATCGGCCCGACCCGGCTCTGATAGGAAACCAGCCAGTCGAGGTCGGAACGGCCGGTCGCCTGCCAGATGGCGTTGGCGGTCATCTCCACCTGGAATTGATAGGGATCGCCACGCTCCACCACCTTTTTCGGCAGGCCATGCGCCGAAAACAGCACCCGAACGCCGCCCACTCCCAGCTTTGCCTCGGCTTCGGCCAGGGAACGGCGCAGCAGATCGGCCTGGCCGCGGATCATTCCCTCTTCCGTCGGGTAGCAGCAGACGCTAACCGTCGGTACCGCCATGCCGGCGGCCGCCGCGGCCCGCTTCCAAGCCACCAGAGACGAGGCGGTGGTGGTGGTCGAATATTGTGGATAAAGCGGCAGCAACACCAGGCGATCCGGCGCCCAGGCCTTGACCTCGGCCACCACCTGCTCGGTCAGCGGATGCCAGTAGCGCATGGCCACGAACACCCGCAACTCGTCGTCACTGCCTTGCTGCAATGCTTCGGTCAGGGCCGCTGCCTGCAGCCGAGTCAATTCGAGCAATGGCGAGCGGCCGCCAAGATGAGCGTAGATGCGCTGAGCCACCGGAGCCCGCCGGGACGAGATCAGCCAGGCAATGACGCGGCGAATCACCGCGGGAGCGGCGATGATGGCGGGATCGTTGAACAGGTTGAACAGGAACGGCCGCACCGCCTCGGGCGCATCCGGGCCGCCCAGGTTGAACAGGACGATGCCGAGCTTAGCCACGGTCAGCTCCAGGCCTTCACCTTTTCGATCAGCCGCGCCACGTTTTCCGGGGGCGTACTGGGCAGGATGCCGTGCCCGAGATTGAAGATGAACGGACCCTTGCTGCAGATCGACAAGATCCGCTCGATGGCGGAATCCAGCGCGGCACCACCGGCGATCAGCATCACCGGATCCAGATTGCCCTGCAGGGTCACCTTGGGCTGCAGGGTTTTTACCGCCCAATCCAACGGTATGCCGGTATCAAGGCTGACCGCATCGACTCCCGTCTGTTCGACGAAGGGCAGGTACAGGGCTCCGGCGCCCCGCGGGAAGCCGATCACCGGAATCCCCGGTCGCGCCTGTTTGATCCGTTCCACCAGGCGGCGGGTCGGCTCGATCACCCAGCGGGCAAATTGATCCTCGGGCAGGGCGCCGGCCCAGCTGTCGAACAGCTGCAGGGCCTCGGCACCGTTATCGATCTGAGCGATCAGATATTCGGCGCTGGCGTCGACCAGCAAGTCGATCAGGCGGCCGAACAGCTCGGGCTGGCCATAGGCCATTTTCTTGGTCTCGACGAAATCCTTCGAACTGCCGCCTTCGACCATGTAGGTGGCGACCGTCCAGGGCGCCCCGGCAAAGCCGATCAGTGCGGTGGATGGCGGGATCGCCGCGGACAGGAGTTTCACGGTCTCGAACACCGGCCGCAAGCGTCCCTGCAGGCCACTGAGCGTCAGTCCGGCAAAATCTTTGGCCAGGCGCACCGGTTCCAGGCAGGGTCCTTCGCCTTCGCGAAAGGTCACGGCTTGGCCGAGGGCGTGCGGCACCACCAGGATGTCGGAAAACAGGATGGCCGCATCGAAGCCGTAGCGGCGCAACGGCTGCAAGGTGACCTCGGTCGCCTTGCCGGGGCTATAGCACAGGTCGAGGAACCCGTTTGCGGTGGCCCGCACCTGGCGGTATTCGGGCAGGTAGCGGCCGGCCTGACGCATCAGCCAACAGGGTGGCGGCACCACCGCTTCGCCCTTGAGGGCACGCAGGAAAGGCTTGGACGAAGGGGATGGCTCGGTCACGGCGGGTTCACCTGGTTGAAGCGAGCATGCGCGTTGGGAAGGCCCTTCAATACAGGTCTTAGAAGCTTATGAAAAGGAGGCAGTGCTAGTGGATGCCTGTGGATATCGGGGATTGGCCGTCATCCCCAAACCATCCGGCGATCTGTCCACGATTGCCGCCTGGCCGTTACGATTGTGGAGAAATACCGGCAAGAATCCGGCAGGCCATTGATTTTCTCTGGGAAAAGCGGTGGATAGCGGCGGCAGTAAGAGGCGAATGTTTCGCTGCCGAGCGGCTTTTCCCCAGGTCCCCGACGCGGATACCGACGCTCGTCCCCAGGGGCATGGCGACGGTACGGGAAGGTGGTCAGCGGGGAGCAAAAAAGGCACACTCGGCAATGGCCGCCAGTTATCCCCGTTCGGCCGGGTTATCCACAGGGACGCTCTCAAGCTTTGTCGGTCAAGCGCTTCCATCTGCATCTGGTGTCCGACGCGACCGGGGAAACGGTGTCCTCGGTGGCCCGCGCCTGCCTGGTCCAATTCGACAATGTCGAGGCGATCCATCACCTGTGGTGGTTGGTGCGCAGCCAGGGCCAGGTCGAGCGGGTGATTGCCGGCATCGAGGCCAATCCCGGGGTGGTGCTGGCCACCTTGATCAATGGCGATGTGCGGGCCCTGCTCGAGGACGCCTGCCGCCAGCTGCATGTTCCTTGCATTCCGGTGCTCGATCCGGTGATGGGCGCGCTGGCCAATTTCCTTGGCAGCACCTTCAGCGCCCAGCCCGGCCGCCAGCATGCCATGGACGCCGAGTATTTCAGCCGCATCGACGCCATGCATTTCACCTTGGCCCATGATGACGGCCAGCTCCTGCACGATCTCGACGACGCCGATGTGGTGCTGGTCGGGGTGTCGCGCACCTCGAAGACGCCGACTTGCATGTACCTGGCCAATCGCGGGGTCAAGGCGGCCAATGTGCCGCTGGTCCCCGGCCTGCCGCCGCCGCCCGAACTGCTCGAGGCGAAAAAGCCGTTGATCGTCGGCCTCACCAAGGAGGCCAAGAGCCTGACCGATATCCGGCGGGCTCGGCTGCGTTTCCTCAATAGCGACGAGGAAACCGATTACACCGATTTCGACAAGGTGCGCGAAGAAGTGGCGGAGGCGCGGCGGATGTTCGTGCGGCACGGCTGGCCGATCATCGACGTCTCGCGCCGCTCGATCGAGGAGGCGTCGGCGGCCATCTTGCAGCTTTATGCGCGTCATCGGGGCAGCAGCACCGGGGGGTTGCCGTGACGCCGATCGTGCTGGCCTCGGCCAGCTGGACCCGCAAATCCTTGTTGGAGGCCGCCGGAGTGCCCGTTGTCGTCGAAACCTCCGAGGTCGACGAGGCTGCCATCAAGGCCGCGTCGTCCGGCGGCGACACCGACCAAACGGCCCTGGCCCTGGCCGAGCGGAAGGCGCTGGCGGTGGCGGTCCGGCGGTCCCCGGCCCTGGTGATCGGGGCCGACCAGATGCTCGAATGCGAAGGCCGCTGGTTCGACAAACCGGATGACCAGGGGGCGGCGCGCGACCAGCTCCGCGCGCTGCGCGGCAAGACGCATCGCCTGGTCACCGCGGTGGTTTTGGCTTCGGGCCGCCAGATTCGGTGGCGGCATGTCGAGGCCGCCGTCTTGACCATGCGCCCCTTCAGCGACCAATTTCTCGAGGCCTATCTGGCGCGGGCCGGCGATGCCGTGCTGGCTTCGGTCGGCGCCTATCAGCTCGAGGGATTGGGGGCGCAGCTGTTCGACCGCATCGTCGGCGACCACTTCACCATCCTCGGCCTGCCGTTGTTGCCGCTGCTCGCCGCCCTGCGCGCCGAGGGCGCGCTGGTCGCATGATCCTCTCCGGCAAGGCCCGCCTGGCGGGTGTCATCGGCTGGCCGGTCGGCCATTCGCGGTCGCCGCGGCTGCACGGCCATTGGCTGGATCATTACGGCATCGACGGCGCCTATGTGCCGCTGCCGGTGCAACCCGGCCATTTCGAGGCGGTGTTGCGGGTGTTGCCGCAGATGGGGTTCGTCGGGGCCAATGTGACGGTTCCCCACAAAGAGGCGGCCCTGGCCCTGGTCGACCATGTCGAGCCTCTGGCGCGGCGCATCGGCGCGGTCAACACGCTGGTGGTGCGGGCCGACGGCAGCCTCGAGGGGCGCAACACCGATGCCTTCGGCTTCATCGAGAATCTGCGCCAGCAACCGGCCGGTTTCCGCGCCGCCGCCGGCCCCGCCGTGGTGCTGGGCGCCGGCGGTGCGGCCCGGGCGGTGGTGGCCGCCCTGATCGACGACGGCGTGCCGTCCTTGCGGCTGATCAACCGGACTACCGAACGGGCGGTGGAACTGGCCCACCAGCTGGGCGGTCAGACGCGGATCGAGGTGGTGGATTGGCAGGAGCGGACGGCCGCCCTGGCCGGGGCCGCCCTGCTGGTCAATACGACGACGCTGGGCATGGTGGGACAGCCGCCATTGCCGCTCGACCTGGCCGAACTGCCGGTTGACGCGGTGGTGACCGATATCGTTTATGCTCCGTTGCAGACGGATTTGCTGCAACAGGCGCGGCACAGAGGGAATGTCGCGGTGGATGGCCTCGGCATGCTGCTGCACCAGGGGCGGCCGGGCTTCGCCGCCTGGTTCGGGGTGATGCCCGAGGTGACCGACGCATTGCGAAGCTTCGTGGGGGGCGCATGATCGTTCTGGGACTGACCGGCTCCATCGGCATGGGCAAGACCACTGCCGCCAATCAGCTGCGGAGTCTCGGTGTCGCCGTATATGACGCCGATGACACCGTGCACCGCATGATGGAAAGAGGCGGCCGGGCCGTATCGCTGATCGAGGCGGCCTTCCCCCATGTGGTGTTCGGCGGCGAGGTCGAGCGGCCGCGGCTGGGTGCCCGGGTGTTCGGCGACCCGGCCGAGCTGCAGCGGCTCGAGGCCATTCTGCATCCCCTGGTGCGCGACGAGGAGCGGCGCTTCATCCAGCGGGCGCGCCGGCAACGCCGGCGGCTGGTGGTGCTCGACGTCCCGCTGTTGCTGGAGACCAAGGGCGAGCGCCGGGCCGATGCGGTGGCGGTGGTCAGTTGCCCGGCGTTCCTGCAGGAGCAACGGGTGATGGCCCGCCACGGCATGACTCACGGCAAGCTGGAAACCATCCGCCACCGCCAGATGTCCGACCACGACAAGCGCCGACAGGCCGATTTCCTGATTCCCACCGGGGCCGGACGCCGCCTGTCGCTGCGCCACCTGAAGGCGATGGTGGCGGCGCTCGAAGGCATCACGTCCAACCGCCGCCGACAGGGTTGAGCCGGCCGCCATGCGCGAAATCGTCCTCGATACCGAAACCACCGGCCTCGATCCGGCGGCCGGCCACCGGGTGGTGGAAATCGGCTGCGTCGAGCTGGTCAACCAGCTGCCCACCGGCCGGGTCTACCACGCCTATATCAATCCCGAACGCGGCATGCCCAGCGAGGCCTTCGCCGTGCACGGCCTGTCCGAGGAGTTCCTGCGCACCCATCCCCGCTTCGCCGAAGTGGCGGAAGCCTTCGAGGCTTTCATCGGCGAAGATCGGCTGATCATCCACAATGCCGATTTCGACATGCGCTTCCTCAACTGGGAACTGCAGGCCCTGGGCCGTCCGGCCCTGCCCCGCGACCGCGCCATCGATACCGTTGGCATGGCGCGGCGACGCTTTCCCGGTTCGCCGGCCAGTCTCGACGCCCTGTGTCGTCGCTTTGGCATCGACAATTCGGCCCGCGACAAGCACGGGGCCCTGCTGGACGCCGAACTGCTGGCGGAAGTTTACCTGGAACTGATCGGCGGCCGCGAACCGGGACTGGCCCTGGCTGCCGTCGCCGCGCAATCCAGCCGCGGCCCGGTCAGCCAGCGCGAACCGAGAGCCCCGCGGCCGCATGCCGCCAGCCCCGAGGAACTGGCCGCCCATGCGGCCTTCCTGGCCAAGCTGACCAAGCCGATCTGGCTGGCCGAAGAGGCGGAAAAGAAGGAACAGCTGGTCGCGGCTGTTCCTTGATCAGGGGGTAATAACCACCGAGACACGGAGATCACGGAGGTGAATCGGGAAGAGCTTCGCGCGGAAACTCTTCTCCGTGTCCTCGGTGTCTCCGTGGTGAACCGAGCTCAGGCGGTTCCCTGGGCCGGTCCCTGGGCCGCCATCTGCTCGACGCGGCTGCGATACAGGCTCACGAAGTCGATCGGCTGCAGCAGCATCGGCGGGAAGCCGCCGTCGCGCGTCACATCGGCAATGATGTTGCGGGCGAAGGGGAACAACAGGCGCGGACATTCGATCAGCAGCACCGGCTGCATGTGCTCGTCCGGCACGTTCAAGGTGAAGATGCCGGCATAGGTCAGATCGACGATGAAGGCGACCTTGTCGGCCACCTTGGCTTCGACGGCCAGCTTCATGACCACTTCGAACGCGGTATTGCCCAACTTCTCGGCGTTCAAGTCGACCCGCACGCTGATTTCCGGCGCGGCGCCGGACAGTTCGCTGAAGATCGCCGGCGCGCCGGGCACCTCGAAGGACAGGTCCTTGGTGTATTGGGCGTTCACCTGCAGCGGGGTCATCGCTTGCTGTTGATCGGTGTCGGTCATCGTCTACTCCTCGAAGTCGCGGCCTGGCGGTCGGTAACATGGCGACGCGAGCCGGTCCGCCGCCCGCGGCTAGTGGCTACCATGGAACGGCGGCCGAGACAACTGAACCGTCGTCCGGCTGTCGGCAGTCCTTAGCGGCACCACGCAGGCTAGTTCAGGCGGCGCCGCGGCGGGTGGTCGGCGGGCCGCTTTTCTTCTTCCCCCACCACTACCTCCCATTCGCCCTCGATCACCCTGGTGGTGCCGGGCGCATCGCCGCCGGCCACCGGGCGAAGCCGTCCGGCCAGGGCCGTCCGCAGCAGATGGCGGACCGGCGGCAACAGGATGGCAAGGGCGAACAGATCGCTGACGAAGCCGGGCAGCAACAGCAGCAACCCGGCCACCGCCAGGCAGGCCCCGTCGAACAGGGCGGCAACCGGCATTTGTCCCAAGGCGAGCTGCGCCTGCACCCGCCGCGCGGTGGCCAATCCCTGGATTCGCAACAGGGCTATACCGGCCAACCCGGACAGGACAATTCCGGCGACCGCTCCCAATAGGCCGACCCATCGTGCCACCTCGATGAAGGCGGCGATCTCGACCGCCGGCCAGGCCAGCAGGACGATGGTGATTACCCAGGCCATGCTTGCTCTTTATCCTGCAACCGCTTATTTACAAACCATCCAGCCCGGCCGCTGCCGTCGCCCGGCGCCGAGGGCAGCTCCCGCAAGTGAAAACCATGAACGACGGCTCACAGTTCATCGATATCATTCTTTTCGCCATGGTGGCGGTTTTTCTGGGTTTGCGGCTCCGCAGCGTGCTCGGTCGACGCACCGGCAGCGAACGGCCGCCGACGGATGCCGGGATCGGCGTTCCGGCGCACTCGAACGATACCGTGGTCGATCTTGGCCAACGCCGCCGGGCCGCCATCGACGTGCCCGAGCTGCCGCCCGGCGACACCTCGCTGAACGCCAGCCTGTCGCAGATCGCCCTCGCCGATCCCAGCTTCACCCCGCAGGGATTCGTCCAAGGCGCCCAGATGGCCTTTGAAATGATCGTCCGCGCCTTCGCCCAGGGCGACGAGACGACGCTCAGGCCGCTGCTATCCGACGAGGTCTTCGAGAACTTCGCGCAAGCCATTCGGGCCCGCCAGGCGGCCGGCGAAACCTGCCTGTCCGAACTGGTCCGCATCGTCTCGGCGGAAATCGCCGAAGCCCGCATGGATGGCCGCACCGCCCGCGTCGGCCTGCGCTTCGTCAGCCAGCAGCTGATCGTGGTGAAGGACGCCCAGGGCGAGGTGGTGGAAGGCGATCCGAGCCATCCGGTGCAGCTGACCGATCTGTGGAGCTTTGCCCGCGACACCCGCTCGCCCAACCCCAATTGGCTTCTGGTCGCCACCCGCAGCCACGACGAATGACGACGGCGACGACGACGGTCCGGAGCTTTCTCCTGAGGCGAGCTAAGGCGCTGCTGGCGGTGGCCAGCTTGGCCGTGCTCGCCGGCTGCACGGCGGCCCCGCCCGTCCCGCCGCCCGCCCCACCGGCGGCGGCATTGCCGGACCGCCTGCTGCTCACCGCTGTCGAGTTCGACCTGGTTCCCGGGTGGCAGGACGATAAGCTGGCCGAAGTGGTGCCGGCCCTGCGGCGGAGCTGCGAGCATGTCGCCCGGCTGCCGCCCAGCCAGCCGATCGGCCAGGACGGCCGTGGCGGTCTGGCCGGTGACTGGCTGGCGCCCTGCGGTGCGTTGCGCCGGGTGGCCGAGGGCGACAGCCCTGCGGCGCGGGCCTATTTTGAAACCTGGTTCCGACCCTACCGGGCCACCAACAACGACCGCGCCGAAGGCCTGTTCACCGGCTATTACGAGGCCGAACTGCGGGGCTCGCGCCATCCCGGCGGCCCCTACCGGATTCCCCTTTACGGCCGGCCGGCGGGACTGTCGGCCGACCCCGCCGGCAATGGCCAGAGTTTCTACAGCCGGGCCGAGATCGAGGCCGGAGCATTGCGGGGGCGGGCGCCGGAACTGTTGTGGGTCGACGATCCGGTCGACGCCCATATCCTGCATATCCAAGGGTCGGGCCGCGTCATCCTCGACGATGGCAGCGCCGTCCGGGTCGGGTTCAACGGCAGCAATGGCCGTAACTTCATCGGCCTGGGGCGCATCCTGCTCGATCACGGCAAGATCGCCACCGGCGACACCACGATGCAGACGGTGCGGGCCTGGCTGAAGACTCATCCGGCCGAAGCGCCCGCCCTGATGGCCGAGAATCCCCGCTATGTGTTCTTTCGCCTGCTGCAGGGCGACGGCCCGGTGGGCGCCTCCGGGGTGGTGCTGACCCCCGGCCGCAGCCTGGCCGTCGATCCGCATTTCGTGCCGCTCGGGGTGCCGGTGTGGCTCGACAGCAAGGAGCCCGACGGCCGGCCGTTGCGCCGCCTGATGATGGCCCAGGACGCTGGCGCGGCGATCAAGGGCCCGATCCGTGGCGACGTCTTCTGGGGCGGCGGCGAGGCGGCCTTCGACAAGGCCGGCCGCATGAAGAGTCGCGGCAGCTATTACTTGCTGCTGCCACGCCAGCGATCGGTGCCGGTGGCCCTGGCGACCTCCGAAGCCGAGAGGTTGTAGCCCTGAGATGACGATGGTCGAACATCCCGCCCTGGCGGCCCACGCAGCCCTGAGGCGGGCCCATGCCGCCGGCCGTCTCATCTTCTTCACCGATCCCAGGGTGTTGGCGCGACCCGGCTCGCCGGTCTACAACGGCCTCGACCTGTTCGTGCCGCCGTTGGTGCTGATGGCCAGCAGCCTGACCCTTCTGTTCGCCTTCGGCCTGATCGAATGGATCATCGCGTTGATCCTGATTCTCCTTTATCAGGTCTATGGGGCGCCGCGGCTGGTTCATTGGCGGACCCATCAACGGGCGGTCGAAGTGGCACTGCAGAACCTGCATAATTTCCAGCTGCTGTGGTCGATCGGCGGCTTCGCCGTAGCGCTGAAGGACCTGCCAACCTGCAACTGCGTCGCGCCGACCGGCGATTGGCTGAGCTTCGTCGACGATTATCTGCGCGAGGCGGCCGAACCGGGCGCCGAGCCGCCACTGCCGTCGGCTTGACCGACCTGGATCCGGAACGCCGTCCGCGTGCCGTGACGTAGATGTTGTGCTCTGACTCAAACGGCTGGTGCGCAGCCGTTTGAGTCAGAGCACTGGGGAACGGCAAGAACGGGAGTTCCTTGGGTGATGGAGCGACGCAGGCGAGTGTTGAGTCCGGACGAGGCCAAGCTGTGGCGCGAGGCCATGAAGGGCGTCACCCCGTTTCCCCAGCGCCTGCCGACCGAACTGCTGGAAACAGCGGCACCGGCCATGATTGCCCGGCCCAGCGGCCGGTCGTCGCCGCTTCCCCCATCGCCACCACCGCCACCGCGGCCGGCCGTACCGCCGCCGACGCTCGATCCCAGCCGCTCGCCCGGCCTCGACAAGCGAAGCCGAGACCGCCTGAAGAAGGGCGAGATGGCGATCGAGGGCAGCCTCGATCTGCATGGGCTGACCCAGGATGCCGCCCATACCGCCCTGTGGCGGTTCATCACCGGTTCGGCGGAACAGGGGCGGCGTTGCGTTCTGGTCATCACCGGAAAGGGGAACCGCGACGGCATCGGCGTGCTGCGTCTGCAGGTGCCGCGCTGGCTGAACGAATCGACCCTGCGACCGTTGGTGCTGGCCTTCGTCGGCGCCCGTCCCCAGCATGGTGGCGACGGGGCACTTTATGTCTTGTTGAAGCGGCGCCGATGACCCCGTTCGGCAGCCGCTGCCGCGACCTGCGCCGCCAGCGGGGTTTGACCCTCAAACGGATGGCGGCCGATCTCAATCTGTCCGCCGCCTATCTGTCGGCCCTCGAGCACGGCCAACGGGGGCGGCCCAGCCCGGGCCTGGTCATGCAGATTCTCGGTTATTTCGACCTCATCTGGGACGAGGCGGAAGAGATGAAGGGCCTGGCCGAACTGTCCCAGCCCAAGGTGACCATCGACACCTCCGGATTGTCACCGACCGCCACCGAACTGGCCAATCGCCTGCAGCGCTGCATCCGGCAGTTGTCCGAGGCGCGGCTGCAGGAGCTCTTGGCCCGCCTCGAATGAGGCGGGGCGATGGATTGACACCGAATAACCGCGAAGACCACATCTATCTAAAATTGTGGTTAATCCCACCCAAGTTTCTTCAATGTCAAAATATTGACGTAGAACTTGCGCTGCCCTAGGGTTTGCCGGGATAAAGGGCAACAAGTCATGAAAGTAGCGTCGCACTCGGCCAATCCTCGGTAGCACCACGAACAGAGAACTAACACCTCTTTCGTTTGTCCATTGGCAATGGCGACGCGATTTTCGGGCTTTGACGAGGATGGTTCGCGGCAGCTGGGCGCCGGTGACGGTGGTACGCTGCTCCAGGTCTCATCGTCCGCCGGTTGAGTGGCAAGGAGCAATGGGGATGCTTGGCAATATTCGGATCCTCGGCAAGATCAGCCTGGTCATGGCGGTCCTTGGCCTGGCTGCCGCCGTCATCAGCGGGGTCGGTTATCTCGGGCTGCAGGATATCTCGCGCTCGCTGTTCCGGGTGCGCGACGCCGGCGTCGACATGACCGTGGGCGCCCAGCTTTACCAGAATCTGGTGATCATGACCCGGGCCGAGTACCGCCTGGTGGCCGACCCCTCCACCCTTGACGACGCGTTCAAGACCATGGCCGAGCAAGGCCGGCAGTTCGACGAGCGGATGGCGGCGCTGGAGAAGGATGTGGGGTCCCGCCACAAGGACGAGTTGGCCGAACTGCGCAGCGGCTACCAGGCCTATCGCCAGCACGCCGATCAGACTCTGGCGCTGGGCAAGCGGTATGTCAGCCTGCCGGTCGAGAGCCTGAGGGACGAGATCCTCGAGAACATGAAGAAGTCGCGGGCGGTGGCCCTCGACCTCAGCGTGAAGTTCAGGAAGCTGGTCGAAGAACTCGATCACGAGGACCGCGAGGTCGCCGACGACGCCGCGCAAACGGCATCCCGCTTGTCGATGCTGATGCTGGCGGTGGCCATCGGCGGCATCGGGCTGGGGGTCGGGCTGGGAACCCTGATCGCCCGGTTCGGGCTGGTCAAGCCGATCGATGGGATCGTCGGGACCCTGCAGCAGCTGGCCAAGGGCGTGCTCGACACCGACATCACCGGCGCCGACCGCAAGGACGAGATCGGCGATATCGCCAAGGCGGCCCTGGTGTTCCGCGTCAATGCCAAGGAGGCCGAACGGCTGCGCCGCGAGCAGGCGGTGGAGCAGCAGCAGCGGGCCCAGCGGGCAACGGTGATCGAGGACCTGACCCGGGGCTTCGACCGGGAGGCCTCGACGGCGATCAATGCGGTGGCCTCGTCGGCCACCGAGATGCAGGCCACCGCCGGCTCGATGTCGGACACCGCGGAACGGACCTCGAATCAGGCCATGGTGGTGGTGTCGGCGGCGCAGCAGGCCTCGGCCAACGTGCAGACGGTGGCTTCGGCGGCCGAGGAGCTGTCATCGTCGATCCGCGAGATCGCCCGCCAGGTAAGCCAAGCGGCGACGGTATCGGGCGAAGCGGTGCAGCAGGCCGGCTACACCAGCAAGGTGGTGGCGGGGCTGGAGCAGACGGCCCGCAAGATCGGCGAGATCGTCAATCTGATCAACGACATCGCGTCGCAGACCAATCTCCTGGCGCTGAACGCCACCATCGAGGCGGCGCGGGCCGGCGATGCCGGCAAGGGCTTCGCGGTGGTGGCCAACGAGGTGAAGACGCTGGCCAATCAGACGGCGCGGGCCACCGATGAGATCGGCCAGCAGGTGTCGGCGGTGCAGCAGGCGACCGGTGAGGCGGTGCGGGCGATCTCGGCGATCACCACCACCATCGAGCGGATCAGCCAGATTTCCAGCGCCATCGCCTCGGCGGTGGAGGAACAGGGCGCGGCCACCCAGGAGATCGCCCGCAATGTCGAACAGGCGGCGTCGGGGACCGAGAACGTTACCAAGAACATCGAAGGGGTGACCCAGGCCGCCCAGGATACCGGCCATGCCGCCCACGACGTGCTGACGGCGGCCACCGCCATGTCGCGCGAGGCCGAACAGCTGCGCGGCCTGGTCGACGGCTTCCTCGGCAAGATGCGGACGGCGTAAGGCCCCTATAGTGGGGCCGGCCTCCGTGCCGGCCCCCGCCGCGCCGCGGCGGGATTTGTGTCCACCGGCCGGGACGCCGGTGCCACTACAGAGAGACTCTGGAACCAGGCGTCAGCCTGGTGACTGGCGCGTTGAGCGCCCCGAAGCGAAGCGGAGGAGCCAAGCTGGCGGATGCCAGCGCCCGGCGCCTGAGGGACTCTTTCTACAAGACTCTACAATATAAACTTCGACAGATCGGCGTTCTTGGCCAGCTCGCCGACCTTTTCACGAACCATCTCGGCGTCGATGGTGATGCTGCTGCCGGCGCGGTCGGTGGCGCTGAAGCTGATCTCCTCCAGCAGCCGCTCGAGCACGGTGTGCAGGCGCCGCGCACCGATGTTCTCGATCCCCAGATTGATCTCGGCGGCCAGGTCGGCGATCGCCCCGATGGCTTCTTCGGTGAAGTCGAGGGTCACCTCTTCGGTCGCCATCAGCGCCTTGTACTGCTTGATCAGATTGGCCTCAGGCTCGGTCAGGATGCGCACGAAGTCGTCCCGGGTCAGGGCCTTCAGCTCGACCCGGATCGGCAGGCGACCCTGCAATTCGGGCAGCAGATCGGCCGGCTTGGCCAGATGGAAGGCGCCCGAAGCGATGAACAGGATGTGGTCGGTCTTCACCGGGCCGTGCTTGGTATTGACCGTGGTGCCCTCGATCAGGGGCAGCAGGTCGCGCTGCACCCCTTCCCGGCTGACGTCGCCGCCCCGCCATTCGCCCGAGCGGGCACAGATCTTGTCGATCTCGTCGAGGAAGACGATGCCGTTGTTCTCGACCGAAGCGATCGCCTCCTTGATCACCGTCTCCTGGTCCAAGAGCTTGTCGCTCTCTTCGGCAACCAGCACGTCGAAGGAATCGCGCACCAGCATCTTGCGCGCCTTGGTGCGCTGGCCGAAGGCCTTGCCGAACATGTCGCCGAGATTGATCATGCCCATCTGCGCGCCGGGCATGCCGGGGATTTCGAAGCTGGGCATGCCGCCGCCGGCATCCGCCACCTGAACCTCGATCTCGCGGTCGTTCAAGCTTCCTTCGCGCAGCATCTTGCGGAACTTGGCTCGGGTGTCGGCGCTTGCCGAGTCGCCCACCAGGGCGTCGAGGACACGCTCTTCGGCGGCCAGCTCGGCCTTGGCGGTCACCTGCTTGCGCAGCCGTTCGCGGGTCATGGTGATGGCGGTTTCGACCAGATCGCGGACGATCTGTTCGACGTCACGCCCGACATAGCCCACCTCGGTGAATTTGGTCGCCTCGACCTTGAGGAACGGGGCCTGGGCCAACCGGGCCAGGCGCCGGGCGATCTCGGTCTTGCCGACGCCGGTCGGGCCGATCATCAGGATGTTCTTCGGCAGCACCTCCTCGCGCAGCGCCTCGGGCAGCTGCTGGCGCCGCCAGCGGTTGCGCAGCGCGATGGCGACGGCGCGCTTGGCGTCGTTCTGGCCGACGATGAAACGGTCGAGCTCGGAAACGATTTCGCGGGGGGAAAAGGCGGAACTCATAGGCTTTCCACGATAATGTTCTCGTTGGTGAAGACGCAGATGCCGGCGGCGATGTGCAGCGCCTTCCTGGCGATCGCCTCGGCTTCCAGGCCATCGATGTCGATCAGGGCGCGCGCCGCGGCCAGGGCGTAGTTGCCGCCCGAGCCGATGCCGATCAGGCCGTCCTCCGGTTCCAGGACGTCGCCGGTCCCGGTGAGCACCAGCGACACCGAACGGTCGGCCACCGCCATCATGGCTTCCAGCCGCCGCAGGTAGCGGTCGGTGCGCCAGTCCTTGGCCAGTTCGACGCAGGCTCGGGTCAGCTGGCCGGGATGCTTCTCCAGCTTCGCTTCGAGTCGTTCGAACAAGGTGAAGGCGTCGGCGGTGGCGCCGGCAAAGCCGCCGATCACCGAACCGTCGCCGAGCCGGCGCACCTTGCGAGCATTGGACTTGATCACCGTGTTGCCCAGCGACACCTGACCGTCGCCGGCAATCACCACCTTGTCGTTCTTGCGCACCGCCAGAATGGTGGTGCCATGCCACAGTTCTTTGGTCGTCATGGATCCTCTTCAAGTCCTGCCGGTGCGTCTACAGATAAGTCGATGCGGCGCCGACGGTAGGGCCGGCATGATAGATCGGGCAAATCCCGCTGCCAATGCGCCGATGTCGACGCGACAGGATGGCGGTGGCCGCTTGCATGTTGGTTCTTAACGAACTGGCGCAAGGGGCCAGATCCTGCTAGGTAAGACCTTGAGTAGTGAGGGACTCCGCCATGCGGCAAGCCACCATCGAGCGCAACACCAAGGAGACGCGCATCCGCGTCGCCGTCGACCTCGACGGCAACGGAACCTATGCCATCGGCACCGGGATCGGCTTCCTCGACCATATGCTGGAACAACTGTCCCGGCACAGCCTGATCGATATCGATCTGAAGGCCGAGGGCGACCTGCATATCGACGGCCATCACACCACCGAGGACAGCGCGCTGGCCCTGGGTCAGGCGGTCCACCGGGCTTTGGGCGACCGTCGCGGCATCAGGCGCTATGGCTCGGCGCTGATTCCCATGGACGAGACACTGACCCGGGTGGCGATCGACCTGTCGAACCGGCCCTATATGGTGTGGAAGGTGCCGTTTACCCGCGACAAGCTGGGCAGCATGGACACCGAGCTGTTCAAGGAGTGGTTCTACGCCTTCGCCCAGGAGGCCGGGGCTACCTTGCATGTCGAGACCCTGTACGGCGAGAACAATCACCACATCGTCGAGTCCTGCTTCAAGGGCCTGGCACGGGCGCTCGGCGAAGCCATAGCCATCGACCCGCGCAAAGCCGACGCGGTTCCCTCGACGAAGGGCACGCTCGGCGGAAGCCTATAGTCATGTCGGCGCATTAAATCATGTCGGTGGTGCTGATCGATTACGGTTCGGGCAATCTCCGCTCGGCCGCCAAGGCCTTCGAGCGGGCGGTCGCCGAAGGCGCCCTTGGCATGCGGGTGACCGTTACCGCCGATCCCGAACAGGTTCGCCGCGCCGAGCGGATCGTGCTGCCCGGCGTCGGTGCCTTCGCCGACTGCAAGCGGGGCCTTGATGCCCTGCCCGGCATGTCGGAGGCGCTGGCCGAGCAGGTGCTGCAACGGGGCAAGCCGTTCCTCGGCATTTGTGTCGGCATGCAGCTGATGGCCAGCTGGGGCCGGGAGCACGGCGACCATCGCGGCCTCGGCTGGATTCCCGGCGCGGTGGTGCCGCTGCAACCGACCGATCCGGCCCTCAAGGTGCCGCATATGGGGTGGAACGACCTGGTATTCCGCCCCGGTTCCCATGCCTTGCTGGCGGGGCTGCATCCCGGTCAGCACAGCTATTTCGTCCACAGCTATCATTTCGCCGCCGAGCGGACGGAGCATGTCCTGGCCACCGTCGAATACGGCGGGCCGCTGACGGCGCTGGTCGGCCGCGACAATCTGGTGGGCACCCAGTTCCATCCCGAGAAGAGCCAAGCCACCGGCTTGGCGGTGATCGGCAATTTCCTGCGCTGGCGGCCTTAGCCCGGCGCCTGACCGAGGACTGTGATGATCTTTTATCCCGCCATCGACCTCAAGGACGGGGCCTGCGTTCGCCTCAAGAAAGGCGCCATGGACCAGGCCACGGTGTTCAACACCGACCCGGCGGCGCAAGCCCGGATCTTCGCCGAGGCGGGGGCCGAGTGGATCCATGTGGTCGACCTTAACGGAGCGTTCGCCGGCCGGCCGGTGAACGCCGCGGCGGTGGCGTCGATCGTCGCGGCGGTCTCCATCCCGGTTCAGTTGGGCGGCGGCATCCGCGACATGGCGACTATCGAGGCGTGGCTCGAACAGGGCGTCGCCCGCGTCATCCTGGGCACCGTGGCGATCAAGGATCCGGCCCTGGTGCGAGCCGCCTGCCGGCGGTTCCCCGGGCGCATCGCGGTGGGCATCGATGCCCGCGGCGGCTTGGTGGCGGTCGAGGGCTGGGCCGAGACCTCGCAGGTGACGGCCCTCGATCTCGCGGTGATGTTCGAAGACGCCGCGGTTTCTGCCATCGTCTACACCGATATCGATCGCGACGGCCTGCTGGCTGGCCCCAATGTGGAGGCCACCGCCTCCCTGGCCGAGCGCATCACCACGCCGGTCATCGCCTCGGGCGGCGTCGCCACCCTGGACGATCTGAAGGCGCTGAAGGCGCGCGCGGCGACGGGCATCGCCGGGGTGATCTCGGGACGGGCCATCTATGACGGGCGGATCGATTTGCAGGCCGCCCTGGCCTTGCTCAAGGATTGAAGGCGCGACGATGCTGAAGATGCGCATCATTCCCTGTCTCGACGTCAAGGATGGGCGCGTCGTCAAAGGGGTCAATTTCGTCGACCTGGTGGACGCCGGCGATCCGGTCGAACAGGCCCGGCTATACGACCAGGCCGGGGCCGATGAACTCACCTTCCTCGACATCACCGCCTCGTCGGACGCCCGCGACACCCTTTACGACGTGGTGGCGCGAACCGCCGAGCAATGCTTCATGCCGCTGACGGTGGGCGGCGGGGTGCGGCAGGTCGAGGACATCCGCCGGCTGCTGCTGGCCGGGGCCGACAAGGTGTCGATCAATACCGCCGCCGTGCATCGCCCGGACTTCGTCCGCGAGGCGGCGCTGAAATTCGGCAGCCAATGCATCGTGGTGGCCATCGATGCCAAACAGGTGGCACCCGGGCGCTTCGAGATCTTCACCCATGGCGGGCGCAAGGGAACCGGCCTCGATGCCGTCGACTGGGCCCGGCAGATGGCCGAGCTCGGCGCCGGCGAGATCCTCTTGACCTCGATGGACCGCGACGGGACCCGCCAGGGCTTCGACATTCCGCTGACCCGGGCGGTGGCCGACGCGGTGCGGGTGCCGGTGATCGCCTCGGGCGGGGTGGGGACTCTCGATCACCTGGTGGCGGGCATCCGCGACGGTCATGCCACTGCCGTGCTGGCCGCCTCGATCTTCCATTTCGGGCAGTTCTCCATCGCCCAGGCCAAGGCCCATATGCAGGCGGCGGGTATCCCGGTGCGTTTGAGCTGACCACCAAGTGATTGAATTGTGGGAGGGACGCATGTGCAGCCCAGCTGAATCGATCCTCGACCAGCTCTATCAGACCATCCTCGGCCGCCAGGGCGCCGATCCCGACAGCTCCTATACCGCCAAGCTGTTTGCCAAGGGCGGCGGCAAGATCGCTCAGAAATTCGGCGAGGAGGCGGTGGAAACGGTGATCGCCGCCTTGACCGAGGGGCCGGACCGCCTGGCCAGCGAGAGCGCCGACCTGCTCTACCATCTGCTGGTTCTGTGGGCCAAGGGCGGGGTGACCCCGGAGATGGTTTGGGCCGAGCTGGAGCGCCGTCAAGGCATCTCCGGCGTCGACGAGAAGAAATCCCGCAACCAATGAGGGATGCCATGGCTTACGATCCGAACAACATTTTCGCCAAGATCCTGCGCGGCGAAATTCCCTGCAAGAAGGTCTACGAGGACGACTTCGCCCTGGCCCTCCACGACATCCAGCCGCGTGCTCCGGTGCATGTGCTGGTGATTCCCAAGGGCCCCTATGGATCGCTGACCGACTTCGCGGCGGCGGCGCCGGCCGAGCTGGTGGCCGGCTTCTTCCGGGCGGTGGGAACAGTGGCGGGACAGCTCGGCCTGGAGCCGCAGGGGTATCGCATCCTGGCCAATTGCGGGTCCGATGCCGGCCAGGAAGTGCCCCATCTGCATGTGCACATCTTCGGCGGGCGACCGCTCGGCCCGATGCTGGCCCGCTGAATCCCCACTCCACGGCGAACGGCGCAGCGGCCATCGGGGGCCTTGAAAAGCGATATCGGTCCGATATATAGTGTGGATGCCACCGTCGCGCATCGCCGCGGCGGGGCTGCACAAAAGGACCATTAGCCATGAGCAAGAAGCCGAAATCGCCGGCCGCCCGAACCAAACCCGCCCAGACCGCGGCTCCGGCCAGGGTGGATACCCCGGTGCCGGCGTCGGCGGTAGCCCGGGCCTTCATCGCCGCTCGCAATCCCGTCGCCGTCGAGGCTCCGCCGGTAAAAGCCAAGAAAAAGGACAAATCCCCGAAGGCCAAAAAGAAGGACAGCAAGGACAAGAAGGACGGGCTGCGCATCCGCTTCGAAGCCGCCCAGCTGGTCGATCTCGACCGCCTGGCCGAGGCGCAAGGGCTGTCGCGGGCCGCCTGGGTCCGTCTGGTGGTGTCGCGGGCCCTGGCCCAGGCCTGAGATGGCCGCACCATCGGCGGCGGCCGACGCGATATTGCAAGACACCGATATCGGTGCGATATGGTCTCCTGAGGAGAGTGCGGGATGATCATCGCCTTCGTGCAAACCAAGGGCGGCGTCGGCAAGACCACCTTGGCGGTCAATCTGGCGGTGCAACGGGTGCTGCGGGCCGGCCGCGACGTCCTTCTGGTCGATGCCGACGAGCAGGGCACCGCCAGCGATTTCGCCGCCATTCGCGCCGAGCGGCTGGGTCACACCGGTTTCGCCATCGTTCAACTGACCGGGGCCGCCGTGCGCAATCAGGTGTTGGGATTGGCCAAGAAGTTCGACGATGTGATCATCGACGCCGGTGGCCGCGACACCGCCGGGCTGCGCGCCGCCCTGACCGTCGCCGATCTGGCGGTGGTGCCCTTCCAGCCGCGCAGCTTCGATGTGTGGACGCTGGGCAAGGTGGCCGCGCTGATCGGCGAGGCGCGGGTGACCAATCCGTCGCTCCAGGCGGTGGCGGTGATCAATTGCGCCGATGCCCAGGGTCCCGACAACCAGGCGGCGGCGCAAGTCCTGGCGGAAAATCCAGAGATCGCCTTCCTCGACCGCCCCCTGGGGCGGCGCAAGGCTTTTCCCAACTGCAATGCCATCGGGCTGTCGGTGCTCGAGGCACCGACCAAGGATGCCAAGGCCATCCAGGAACTTTGTTCGCTGGCCGAAGGACTGGCCAGCCTGGCGGCCAAGCCGCGGTGACGCATCGGCGGCGAGGACCGCCTTGACCCGAGGAGAAATAGCATGACCATCACCAAGAAACCGACCCGTTCGGTCACGTCCGCGGCGGGCGTCGCGCCCGCCAAGAAGCGGGCCACTGCCAAACCCGCGGCGGCGGCGCCGAAGGCGAAGGCGGAAGCTGCCGCGGCGGCACCGGCCGCACCGAGCAAGAAGAAGGCCGCCAAGAAGTTCATTGCCGCCGCCGACCACCAGCCCGCCACTGACATGGCTGCCGCTCCCGAGCCGCAGCCCGCGGCGGCGGCTGCCGAGGCCTCAACCAAGCTGAAGAAGAAGGACAAAGGTAAAGACAAGGACAAGCGGCACAAGAAGAAGGACAAGAAGAACAAGGAGGCGGTGCTCATCCGCTTCGACAACACGCAATTGGCGGATCTCGACGGCCGTGCCGAGGCCCTCGGGCTATCGCGTGCCGCCTGGGTCCGCATGGTGGTGTCGCAGGCCTTGGCCAAGAGCTGAAAGCGGCCCGCCCGGTGCCGGGGGGGCGCGGCGGCTGGCCGCCCGCCCCCCCGGACATCTTGATCTGGCCCGCGCGAGAATTTTCCATTAAAAGATCACAGACCGGGTCATTCATCGACGATGTTCCAAGTGGTAACATGTATTCCAACGCCACCTCTGGTAGAAACGCCCTTCGCGATAGACGGGGGGATGTCCCGGTCGATGTTGAAATTGGAGGGCAGGCGTTGCTCACCTTGAGCCTGTAGGCTCGGGGTGTCGAATCCGCAAAGGAGAGCAACGCCATGAAGAAATCTACCACATTGGCCGCCGTCGTTCCGGCGA
>CAIOJO010000554.1 GCA_903858635.1 uncultured Telmatospirillum sp.
CAATCCATGGATCCCCGGATCAAGTCCGGGGATGACGAGAAATGTAGGTGATGGCCGCGGCGCCTTGGTGTGCTTGGAGTGCTTGGTGTTTGACCACCCTCACACCGGAAAGCCCAGATTGGCATAGGCGCCGCGGAAATAGACCAGCGGATCGCCCGCTTCGGAATGGGTCAAGTGCTCGACCTGGCCGATGAAGATCTCGTGATCGCCGCCGGCGACGATATTGGTGACCGCGCATTCCAGCGTCGCCAGGCAGCCTTGCAGAAATGGCACGCCGCTGGCGCCGCGGTCCAGGGGGACGCCCTTCCAGCGTTCGCCGATCTTGCTGCCGAAACGAATCGACAGCTCGCGTTGCTCTTGGCGCAATACATTGACGCCGAAATGGCTGTTTTGGCGGAACGCCCCCAGCCAGTCGCTCTTATGGTCGAGGCAAAACAGGACCAATGGCGGGTCCAATGACAACGAAGTGAATGAACTGACCGTAACCCCGACCGGCGAGCCGTCGGCAGCGCTGGTTGTAACAACCGTCACACCGGTGGGAAAACATCCCAAGGTTTTGCGGAAGGCGCGGGGATCGAGGCTCATGTGCAGTCAATTCCTCTCATTTGCCCGAGAGACTAATACAGCAATCCCGCGCAGCCTTCAAATTCCCCAACGCGTCCGCTCGCCACGCACGTTCACTTTTTTTTTGGTTCAATGTTGTTGACTGGCGACAAGATGCTCGAATTATAGCATCCTCCGTCATCAAGAGAGTTAGGCCGGGCACCCCCGGCGCCGCAGGGGTCATATATGTTCGCAGTGGTTGGGGCAGCCGTCGTCATCGTCAGTGTCATCGGTGGCTATGTTGGCAACGGCGGCGAGCTCGGCGTCCTCTTTCAGCCGTTCGAATGGCTGATCATCATCGGTGCGGCGGTCGGCAGTTTCGTCATCGGCAACCCGAAGGCGGTCGTCCTGGGCTTCGGCAAGGCGCTCGGCACCCTGTTGAAGGGGTCGCGCCACCACAAGGACTCCTATCTCGAACTGCTCAGCCTGCTCTACTCCCTGTTCAAGCTGGCCAAAACAAAAGGCGACCTGGCTCTCGAAAGCCATGTGGAAAAACCGGAAGAAAGCTCCCTGTTCCAGAAGTTCCCGAGATTTTCGGCCGATCACCACAGCCGTGAGTTCTTGTGCGATTATTTGCGCCTGCTGACGCTGGGAACCAACAATGCCCATGAGGTCGAGTCGATCATCGATGCCGAAATCGAGTCCCATCAGCACGAGATCGGATTGATCGCCGACGCCATCACCACGATGGGCGATGCCATGCCGGCCCTGGGCATCGTCGCCGCGGTTCTGGGCGTCATCCATACCATGGGTTCGATCACCGAGCCTCCCGAGGTGCTGGGCCATCTGATCGGCGGCGCGCTGTGCGGCACCTTCATGGGGGTGCTGCTGTCCTACGGTTTCGTTTCGCCGATCGGCCGCATCCTGGCCATCACCTACAAGACCGAGAGCGAATATCTAAGTTGCATCAAGTGCTGTCTGCTCGCCCATATGATGGGGTATGCTCCCCAGGTGTCGATCGAGTTCGGCCGCAAGATCCTGCCGCCGCACATCCGCCCGAGCTTCATGGAACTTGAAGAGACCGTGACCAACCTGCCGCCCGACTGATCTGGCCTGAGCGCCCCCGATGGCCGAACAACCCATCATCATTAAACGCATCAAGAAGGGCGGGCACGCTGCCCATCACGGCGGCGCCTGGAAAGTCGCCTACGCCGATTTCGTCACGGCGATGATGGCCTTCTTCCTGTTGTTGTGGCTGCTGAACGCGGTCACCGAGGAGCAGCTGCAGGGCATCGCCGATTATTTCGCTCCATCAACGGTTTCCAAGTCGAACAGCGGCGCCGGTGGCATGCTGGGCGGCAAGGTGGTGGGCGAAGGATCGATGTCGTCGCAGGGCACCACGCCCAGCTTCACCCTGTCCCTGCCGCCGCCCTCCATCGGCCAGGGTGGGGACGCGCTGACCGAACCGAAGGAAGGGGCCGAGGAAGGCGCCGGTGCGGGAGAAGGCGGTCAAGGACCGGCCCAGGCCCAGGCGCTGAGCGAACAGCAGATCATTCAAGCCAATGCGCAACGCGAACAGAAACAGTTCGAGCACGCCCAGGACGCCCTGAAGCAGGCCATCAATTCGATCCCCGAACTGCGCAAGCTGGCCGACAGCCTGATGGTCGACAACACCCCGGAGGGGCTGCGCATCCAGATCCTCGACCAGGACGGCCTGGCCATGTTCCCGCGCGGCTCGCCCGACATGTACGGCCATACCCGGGCCCTGCTCGATATGGTGTCCCGGGTCATCAAGCAACTGCCGGAGCGAATCTCGATCTCCGGACATACCGATTCCACCCCATTCGTCGGCCAGTCGAACTACACCAACTGGGAGCTGTCGGCCGATCGGGCCCTGGCCACCCGGCGCGCCCTGTTGATGTCGGGGGTGCCGGCCGACCGGGTCGACCGGGTGGTCGGCCAGGCCGACACCGATCCCCTCGAACACGGCAATCCCGCATCGCCGCGCAATCGCCGCGTTACCATCGTGCTGCTGCGCGATACACAGCCGCCGCCGACCGTCACCGTGACCCCGGAGCAGGCGAAATCGGGGCAATTGCCGGAAGAATTGAAGGCGAGCGGCCAGATGCCGCCGCCCGCAGCCGAACCGGCCATCGACCGGGCCCTGCCGCCACCGCCCAAGCCAAGCCAACTCGCCCCTGCCGGCGGCAAACCCGACCAGGCCAAGCCGACTGGGGTGAAAGCCAAGCCGTAATGCCGCTGCCCGAACTCGCCCTGTCGGCCGGACCAGGCTGGCCGCCCGATCCGGTCACTGTTCCCAGCGCCTACCGCGGGGTGACGTTGCGCCGCGTCCTGGCCTATCTGGTCGATCTGTGGCTGATCGGGCTTGTCCTCATTCTTCTGAACTTCCTATTGGGATTGCTCACTATTTTGTCATTCGGCCTGCTCTGGCCGTTGCATTTTCTGGTCGTCCCCATGGCGGTGACGCTGGCTTATCACAGTCTGCAATTGGCCAGCCCGGCTGCCGCAACGGTCGGCATGCGCTGCTTCGACCTGGAAATTCACAGCATCCTCGGTGGCCGGACGACCCTTGCACAGGCGCTGGTCCACACGATTTGTTTCTATGGAAGCCTCGGGTTTTCGGCGGGACTGCTGCTATTGGTCGCCCTGTTCAACCCTCGTCGGCGCACCTTGCATGATTTCCTTGCAGGAACACTGGTGTTGCGCAAATCGGTTGTGTGAAGATCGCCTTGTGGGTGACGCTGGTGCGAGGTTGGGGGCTTCCCCATATTGGAAGAGTGGCAGGCTAGGCCGGGGAGACGAGCCGGAAACATGGACCATATTCCACTCAAACGGCCGCATTTCTTTTTCACCACGGCGCCGCTGCCCTGTCCCTATATCGCGGGTCGCCTGGAACGAAAGATCGTAACGGAACTGTCGGGTCCGGACGCCGAGATGCTCCATGAGGCCCTGTCGCGGGCCGGCTTCCGCCGCAGCCATTCGATCGCCTATACGCCGGCCTGTCCGGGCTGCAACGCCTGCATCGCCGTGCGAATCGTCGCCGATGAATTCCGCCCGCGCCGGACCATGCGCCGAATCATGCAGCAGAACGCCCATCTGCAGGCCCGCCAGGTCGCGGCGCGGGCAACCGCCGAGCAGTATCGCCTGTTCTCGCGCTACCAGGAATCGCGCCATGCCGGCGGCGACATGGCGCTGATGGGGTTCTACGACTATCGTTCGATGATCGAGGACAGCCCGATCGACACCTTCCTGGTGGAGTTCCGCGCCGCCGACAACAGCTTGCGGGCGGTGGTCCTGACTGATCGCATGAGCGACGGGCTGTCCGCCGTCTACAGTTTCTTCGATCCGGACTGGGCCGAAGCCAGCCTCGGGACCTACATGATTCTATGGCTGATCAGCGAATCCCGTCGGCTGGAATTTCCCTACGTCTATCTCGGCTACTGGATCGCCGAAAGCCCCAAGATGTCCTACAAGGCCCGCTTCGCCCCGCTCGAAGCCTTCGGCCCCGGCGGCTGGCGGCCGTTGGATTTGGATAGTAAATAGTTGTCCCTCACTGGCACCAAGCTGGTCAGGTCGAAATCGCGGGATCGATTTAAGTAACACGGACGAACGCTGATGCCGCTTCGCGGCGCACGGACGCGTTGGGCAAACCGGAGGAATACTATTCGTCCGTATTCATCCGTGGATGTCCGTGTCCGTCCGGGTTATTCAAAAATCAACGCGTACTGCGGCATTCCCAGATCACTCATTTTATTCGTCATTGCCGGGCTTGACCCGGCAATCCATGGATCCCCGGATCAAGTCCGGGGATGACGACTCATTTTACATGCAGTGCGCTTTGGACTCTTAATCAAATAAACTTGTTGTTGCGCGGGAAGCCGTTTGGGGGCATGCGGCCCACCGTGGCCCGCTTGCCCAGCCAGGGCAGCAGGTCGGTTTCGGTCCGGGTGCGTTCGCCCGACTTCCAGGACAGGCCGTCGGCCAAGGTGAACAGCTTGATGTCGGCGATGCCGCCGTCGCGGTAGCGTTGCAAGATAACACCGCGGCCGCGGGTCATCTCGGGGATCTCGTCCAGCTTGAAGATCAGCAGCTTGCGGTTCTGGCCGACGATCGCCACCGCATCGCCTTCCGCCAGTTGGCAGAATGCCGCGCTCTCGCCTTCGCCGAGATTGAGGATCTGTTTGCCGGCGCGGGTTTGCGCCACCACTTCTTCCGCCTTGACCAGGAAGCCGTGCCCCTCCGATGAAGCCACCAGCAAGCGGCTACCCGGGCGGAATGGAAGGATCGTTACGATCTCGGCATCATTCGGCAGATCCACCATCAGGCGCAGCGGCTCGCCATGGCCCCGGCCGCGCGGCAGCTTATCGCCGCCGATCGTGTAGAAGCGGCCGTTGGTGGCGAAGAACAGCAGCTTGTCGGTGGTTGCCGCGCGCAGCAGGTGCCTGAGCTGGTCGCCGTCCTTGAACTTGAAGTCCTCGGGATTGTCGGCATGGCCCTTGACGGCGCGGATCCAGCCCTTTTCCGACAGAACCAGGCTGATGTCCTCGCGTTCGATGAAGGCCTCGATCGGCACCACCACCGCCGAAGGCGTGTCCCCCAATTCGGTCCGCCGCTTGCCCAAGGCATCCGGCCGGCCAAACTCGGCCTTGATGGCGGCGATTTCCCCGGCCACGGCGCGCCAGCGCATCCCCTGGTCGGCCAGCAATGCGGCCAGGGCACTGCGCTCGGTCGATAGTTTGTCATGCTCGCCGCGGATTTCCATCTCCTCGAGCTTGCGCAGGCTGCGCAAACGCATGTTGAGGATCGCTTCGGCCTGCGCCTCGGTCAGCTGGAAAGCGCTCATCAGCTTGGACTTCGGTTCGTCTTCCTGGCGGATGATGCGAATCACCTCGTCCAGGTTGAGATAGGCTTTGAGGTAGCCCTCCAGCACCTCGAGGCGCTTGTCGATCTTGCCCAGTCGGTGGGTCGAGCGCCGCACCAGGACCACGTGACGGTGCTCAAGGAAGGCGGCCAGCACCTCCTTCAGGGTCATCACCCGGGGCACCGATTGGGCGTCCAGCAGGTTCATGTTGAGCGGCACCCGCACTTCCAGATCGGTCTGGCGGAACAGCTGCTCCATCAGCATCTCGGCGTCGACCGTGCGGTTGCGCGGTTCCAGCACCACGCGCACGATGTCGGTCGACTCGTCCCGGACATCGGCCAGCAGCGGCAGTTTCTTGGCTTCCAGCAACTCGGCGATCTTTTCGATCAGCCGCGATTTCTGAACCTGATAGGGGATCTCGCAGATGATGATCTGGTAGAGCCCGTGCGACAGCTTCTCGACCTCCCAGCGGGCCCGCAGACGGAAGCTGCCGCGGCCGGTGCGATAGGCCTCCAGCACCGAGTCGCGCGGCTCGACGAGGACCCCGCCGGTGGGGAAATCGGGGCCGGCAACGAAGCCGACCAGGGTCTCGATGGAACAGTCGGGATGTTCGATCAGATGGGCCAGCGCGTCGCAGATCTCGCCCACATTATGCGGCGGGATGCTGGTCGCCATGCCGACGGCGATGCCGGTGGCGCCATTGGCCAGCAGATTGGGGAAGGCCGCCGGCATCACCACCGGCTCTTCCTCGGTGCCGTCATAGGTCGGGCGGAAGTCGACGGCGTCTTCGTCGAGCCCCTGCATCAGGGCGGCGGCGACGGCGGTCAGGCGGGCCTCGGTGTACCGCATGGCGGCGGCATTGTCGCCGTCGATATTGCCGAAATTGCCCTGCCCCTCGACCAGCGGATAGCGCACCGCGAAGTCCTGGGCCAGGCGGACCATGGCGTCATAAACCGCCACATCGCCATGCGGATGGTATTTACCGATCACGTCGCCAACCACCCGGGCGCATTTCTTGAACCCGCCGGTGGGGTCCAGCTTCAGTTGCTGCATGGCGTAGAGCAGCCGCCGGTGCACCGGCTTCAAGCCGTCGCGCACGTCGGGCAGCGACCGCGACACGATGGTCGACATCGCATAGGCCAGATAGCGTTCGCTCAGGGCTTCGGCCAGCGGCGTATCCCTGACTTCGCCGGCGGTGGCGGTCTCGGTCATGTCGATCCTCTGCGATTTACAAGATGTAGTAGATCATGGCTGAAGTCGCTCTACAAGTCGTGAGCGGGCGGCCGGCATCCCTTTGCTCTGCGGTCCCAGCACATGGCGTTCGAGGAAATGGCCGGTCAGCGCCAGGCCGACCGCGACGTCAGCCGGCGTCGCCTCGGCGCCCAGCAGGAACCCCGGCAGGACCAGCAAGCGGTCGCGATAGGGCTGCCCGGCAGCCCGGCTGACGGCCCGGCCGCTGCGCGGCGAGACGAAGGCAAGGTCGTCCGCCTGGCCGGTGGCGGCGCAACAGGACAGGTCGAGCCCATAGCCAAGCTCGGCCAGCAGCCCCAACTCCCAGTGGACATACAGGGCCGGCCAGTCATCCCCCTCCAGCGCGCCGAGGACGGCCAGCAATCCCTCGAACACGGCGGCGTGCGACTGGCGTTCCGGCAGGGCCGCCTCGGCCAAGGCGCAGGCGGCCGACAGCCCGGCCAGGCGGCGCGGATCATGCAGCCAGGCGGTGCCGCTGCTGCCGGTCAATTCCCAGGTCAGGTTGCCAAGATGATCCTCGAGCCGGGCCTTCCAGGTCACCAGCAAGCGGTTGCCCGGCTGCAACGAGCCGCGAGCCGCCTTGCCGACCCCGCCCCGCACCAACCCGGCATGACGGCCATGCTCGCGGGTCAGCAGACTGACCACCGCCGAGGTCTCGCCATGCCGGCGTGCCGAGAGCAGAATTGCGTCGTCAGTCCATTCCAAGGTTTTGTCTTGGTCCCTCAAGCGAGATAGGGGTAGGGAAGGCCTTAGCCTCCCCTCCCTCCGAACCGTACGTGCGGTTTTCCCGCATACGGCTCTCCAGTCGGTGGTTTCCTCATCGGGAGCCCCTCGCGGTGAGCCAGGCCGTGTGTAAGGCGAACAGCCCAG
>CAIOJO010000555.1 GCA_903858635.1 uncultured Telmatospirillum sp.
GCCATCCGTCGGAGTCTCACCACAAGGCTCTGCCAGCGAGTGTGGCCGCTTCCGCCGTTCTTGCCAAGCTGCCCACTCGGGAGATTTACCACGAAGGCGCAGGCGGCACGAAGGAATCGGAGGGTGACCGATTCCGGCGATTCCGATGCCCCGCCTTGACCCCTGGCCGCCGCCGGGCCACAGTCCTGCTATGGAAACGCCCTTCGCCGGTCCGCCCGGCGGCCAGGCTAGAGCCCCCGCCGAGGGCCTGGAATTCGCCGTCCGCAAGTTGATCCGCCAGGCGCATCGCGCCAGCCTGGCGACCAGCCTGGTCGGCGACGGCCATCCCTATGGGTCGCTGGTGACCGTCGCCGCCGATGTCGACGGCAGCCCGCTCCTGTTGCTGTCGAAGCTGGCCGACCATACCCGCAATCTCGAGGCCGACCCGCGCCTGTCGCTGTTGTGCGACGGCACCGCGGGCTATGCCAATCCGCAGCAGGGGCCGCGGGCGACGCTGTTGGGGCGGCTCGAAGCCTTTCCCGAGGAACGCGGACGGCGCCGCTTCCTGGCCCGCCATCCGGCGGCGGCTCTGTATGCCGGCTTTGCCGATTTCGCTCTCTATCGCATGCGGATCGAGCGCGCGCATTGGGTGGGCGGCTTCGCGCGGGCCATCTGGCTGGACCGGGCGCCGACCTGCGACGCGGCGCTCGCGGCCGCCTTTGCCGCCGCCGAGGTGGCGTTGCTGGCCGAGATGAACCAGCGGCATGGCAGGGCGCTGGGCCAAATCGGCGGCCGGTCGGGCGCGGCGGCGGCGGCTGATTGGCGCCTGGTGGCGGTCGATCCCGACGGCTGCGATCTGGCGGCGGGGGAAATGGTGCAACGCCTGGATTTCGCTTCGCCGCTGCGCGCCCTGGGCGAGCTGGACCAGGCGCTGGTTGCCTTGGCGGCGCAGGCCGGATCCAACCGTTAGCGCACTATACTCACTTCTCGTTGCCGCGGGGCGGGTCGATCAGTATTCTTCGCCTTTCGCTGTTTCAGGTTCATGTCCGCAATATTCCTTCGCATTGAAATTACGGTCAGTTTTCCGGCCGGCCGGTGGATGCCAGCGCGGCGCCACCGCAACCGAGTCCGGCAAGCCGTGGCGAAGAGGGCTTAGGATAGACGGCAATGACAGGGACCCCATTGGACGGAGCGGTAGGTATGACCAAACTCGGTATCCGCGGCGGCACCACAACAAATATGAAGCTGCTGGCGTGGGTTGATGAAATTGCCAAGCTATGCAAGCCCGATAGCATCCATTGGTGCGATGGTTCACAGGCCGAATACGACAGCCTGTGCCAGATGATGGTCGAGTCGGGCACGATGATCCGACTCAACGAGGCCAAGCGCCCCAACAGCTATCTCTGCCGTTCCGACCCGGGTGACGTGGCGCGGGTCGAGGACCGCACCTTCATCTGCTCGAAGAACAAGGACGACGCCGGCCCGACCAACAACTGGGTCGACCCGCGCGAGATGACGGCGACGCTCAACAAGCTGTTCGACGGCTGCATGCGCGGCCGCACCCTGTATGTGGTGCCGTTCAGCATGGGTCCCCTGGGCAGCCATATCGCCCATATCGGGGTCGAGCTCACCGACAGCCCCTATGTCGCCGTCAGCATGCGCATCATGGCCCGCATGGGCCAGCAGGTGCTCGAGGTGTTGGGCGCCAGCGGCGACTTCGTCCCCTGCATCCATTCGGTCGGCAAGCCACTGGCTCCGGGCGAGAAGGATGTCGCTTGGCCGTGCAATCCGAAGAACATCTATATCAGCCATTTCCCCGAGGAACGGGCGATCTGGTCGTTCGGCTCGGGCTACGGCGGCAATGCCTTGTTGGGCAAGAAGTGCCTGGCCTTGCGCATCGCCTCGATCATGGCGCGCGACGAGGGTTGGCTGGCCGAACATATGCTGATCGTCGGAGTCGAGGATCCGCAGGGCCGCAAGACCTATGTCGGAGCGGCCTTCCCTTCGGCCTGCGGCAAGACCAACTTCGCCATGATGGTGCCACCCAAGGGGTTCGACGGCTGGAAGATCTGGACGGTCGGCGACGACATCGCCTGGATCAAGCCGGGCGCCGACGGGCGCCTCTACGCGATCAACCCGGAGGCCGGCTTCTTCGGCGTGGCGCCGGGGACCGGGGCCAGCACCAATCCCAACGCGATCGCCGCCGGCCGGGCCAATTCGATCTTCACCAATGTGGCGTTGACCGATGAAGGCGATGTCTGGTGGGAAGGGCTGACCGACGAAAAGCCGGCCCATCTGATCGACTGGAAGGGACGCGATTGGACGCCCGACTCGAGCGAGCCGGCGGCCCATCCGAACTCCCGCTTCACCTGCCCGGTCGGGCAGTGCCCGACGGTCGATCCCGACTACGAGAATCCCAACGGGGTGCCGATTTCCGCCTTCATCTTCGGCGGCCGGGTGTCGAAGAACATGCCGCTGGTGTTCCAGGCCTTCAACTGGGCGCATGGCGTCTATCTGGCCGCCACCATGGGCTCGGAAGCCACCGCCGCGGCGGTCGGCCAGGCGGCGATGCGCCGCGACCCGATGGCCATGCTGCCGTTCTGCGGCTACAACATGGCCGATTATTTCAGCCATTGGCTGTCGATCGGGCGCAAGCTCAGCAACCCGCCGCCGATCTTCCGGGTCAACTGGTTCCGCAAGGACGCCAACGGCAAGTTCATCTGGCCGGGTTTCGGCGAGAATATGCGGGTCCTGAAATGGATCGTCGATCGGGTGCACGGCCGGGGCTACGGGGTGGAAAGCCCCCTTGGCTTCATGCCGCGCCAGGAAGATCTGGAATGGAAAGGTCTGAGCTTCCCGGCCTCCAAGTTCTACGAGCTGATGGCCGTCGATCGTGACTCCGCCACCGCCGAGGCCCGCTCGCACGAGGAACATTTTGAAAAGTTCTTCGACCGTCTGCCCAAGGAATTCATCTACGAACGTGAACTCTTGCGGTCGCGCCTGTGGCGTTCGCCCGATGTATGGGAATTGGCCCACGACGAACTGATATCCTGAGACCAGTGGCCGTGGCCGGATTGTTTGTCCGGCCACGGCCACTGGCTGAGGTTTTGTTTGGTGTCCCTCAGGCGCCGGGCGGTCGCATCCGCGACCTTGGCTCCTCCGCTGGCGCTCCGGGGCGCTCAACGCGCCAGTCACGAGGCTTTGCCTCGTTCCGGTTTACCTCTTCCTAGTGGCACCGGCGTCTCTGCCGGTGTCTATTCCGCCGCCTGTGTTTGATCGAGGCGATTGACCCGGCGCAGGTCGGTAAAGCGGAGGCACCAGATCACCACCACCAGCAGGGTGCCGAGGCCGCCCAGGACCACCGCCGGGACCGTGCCGAACCAACCGGCGGTGATGCCCGATTCGAATTCCCCCAGCTCGTTCGAAGCGCCGATGAACACCATGTTGACCGCCGAGACACGGCCCCGCATGGCATCCGGGGTGCCGAGCTGGACCAGGCTCTGCCGCACATAGACGCTGACCATGTCGCAGGCGCCGAGGGCGCAAAGGGCGGCCAAGGACAGGAACAGATTGGTCGACAGGCCGAACACCACGGTGGCCAGCCCGAAACCGCCGACGCAGCCGAACATGATCCGCCCGGCGCGGCGCTGCAGCGGCCGATGGGCCAGCCAGAAGCCGCACAGTGCCGCCCCCACCGCCGGGGCGCTGCGCAACAGGCCGAGGCCCCACGGCCCCACCGCCAGGATGTCGCGGGCATAGACCGGCAGCAGGGCGGTGGCGCCGCCGAACAGCACGGCGAACAGGTCGAGCGAGATGGCCCCCAGGATGATCGGCTTCGAGCGGATGAAGCGCACACCGGCCAGCACGCTGTCGAGGGTGGGCGCGGCGCCGCCCGGCGCTCGTTTGACCGGGCGGGGCGTGATGGCGGCGACGCCCAGCATGGCGAACAGGGTGGCCGCGCCGACGGTGCCATAGACCACATGGGGACCGAAGGCATAGAGCAGGCCGCCGATGGCCGGGCCGGCCATGGTGGCCACCTGGAAGGTCGACGAGCTCCAGGCGACGGCGGTGGGGAAATCCTCCTTCGGCACCAGGCTCGGCAGCAGCGACTGCAAGGAGGGGCCGAGGAAGGTGCGGGCCACCGCATAAAGAATGAGGATGGCGTAGACCGGGCCGACCCGATCCATGCCCAGCCGGCTGAAGCTGAACAGGAGCAGGGCCGCCACCGCTTCCATCCCCAGGCAGGCGAGCACCACATGGCGGCGGTCGAAACGATCGGCGACATGGCCGGCGGCCAGCGACAACAGGATCTTCGGCAGGAACAGGGTCAGTCCGACCAGGCCGAGATAGGTGGGGTCGTGGGTGATGTCGTAGACCTGCCAGCCGATCGCCACCGTCTGCATCAGATAGGCGGTGTTGGCGGCGAAGCGGAACAGCAGGAACAGCCGAAAATCGCGATGCCGAAAGATGAGGCGAGCGGATCGGCCGCCGCCGGAGGGACTGGGGGTGGCGGTCATGGCCGATCCCTTATAGCAAGGCGGGAGGCCCCGGCCAATGGTCTGCGATCTGGTCGCTTTCGAAAAGGGCTTGAGCCGGGGCCCATCCTTCGCCAAACATCGGGTCTGCCAGTCGAGAGGGGATGTCATGGAAATCAACGAAATCGCCGACACCATCGCCGAGCACGAGGCCAAGGAAGAGAAGGAGCATGTCGGCCGCCGGCGCGTCGCCTTGCTGATCTCCGCCCTGGCGATGGTTCTCGCCATCACCGCGCTGGGCGGCAACAAGACCACCAAGCAACTGATCGCCCTGTCGATCGAATCTTCCGACACCTGGGCCTTCTTTCAGGCGAAGACGCTGCGCCAGGCCGTCCTGTCGCTGTCGGCCGACGACGCCGAGGGCCAGCTGGCGGCCGGCCACGACCTGCCGGCCGAGGTCAGGCTGGGATTTGAGGCCCGCATCAAGAAATACCGCGATACCGCCACCCGCTACGAGAGCGAGGCCGACGGTAGCGGCCGCAAGGAGCTGATGGCCAAGGCCCGCCACATCGAACATGAACGGGAGATCGCCGAGAAACGCGAAGCCAGCTTCGCCTACGCCGAGGCGCTGTTGCAGATCGCCATCGTCCTGGCCTCGGCGGCGGTGGCGTCGGGCGTGCGCTTCCTGGTCAAGGGGGCGGCGGCGGTCGGCGTGATCGGCACCCTGCTGGCGATCAACGCCTTCTTCCTGCTGGTGGAAATCCCGCTTTGAAAAAAAGATGGGGCGGCCCAGCGGTGGGCCGCCCCTTCAATCCGTGCGTGTTTGAAGTGGGCTCTGCTTACCACTTCACGCGCACGGCGGCTCCCAGTACATGGACCGAGTAGCTGGGGTTGCCGTCTCCGCCGAGGGATAGAACATTGGCGCCGTTCGACGCCGATCCCGCGGCCTGTCCGTAGAGGTAATCGTTAAGGCTGCCTCGCTCGAAGGCATAGCTGGCCAGCAAGATGACATTCTCGCGGAGCTTGTATTCGCCGGTCAGGCTGACCGAGTTGGTCAGGGTCTTCTGGTCCGGCAGCGGCGAGACGATGTTGGCCGGCAAGGGCGGCTGCACGGTGGTCGCCGAATTGACCAGCATGTAGCCTTCGGTGAAGGCGGTGGCCCCATAGGACAGATTGTCCGCCAGCTTGAGCTTGGCCTTGTCGTTGATCCGCCAATCGATCGAGGCGCCGACCGTATGGACCGTATCCTTGTTGCCGAGCGTCCAGTCGGTGTGGTTGGCGGCGACGTTGTTCGACGTGGCGAACTTTTCGTCGAGGAACATCTCCTGGAACTCGTAGTAGAGATGGGCCGTCAGGTTCTTCATCGGCGCATAGGCGAGGTCCGGACCGACCGACAGGCTGTGATCGTTGCTGATCCCGTAAAGCGTGGTCGGGTAGTGGTCGTTGGAGAACCGTCCGGTCAGGCCGGCGGGGGGATGTCCCGGTCGATGTTGAAATTGGAGGGCAGGCGTTGCTCACCTTGAGCCTGTAGGCTCGGGGTGTCGAATCCGCAAAGGAGAGCAACGCCATGAAGAAATCTACCACATTGGCCGCCGTCGTTCCGGCGA
>CAIOJO010000556.1 GCA_903858635.1 uncultured Telmatospirillum sp.
AACCAGTTCAAGTCGACACCGACCATTTTCGGCCGGAAACCCGCGCAATCCGTGGCTTTCAGAGCTTTGTTCCTTCAGTTAACCGGACAGCAGTGATAGTCCATTGATACGTTCGTGGATTGCCCGAACTCTTTGTTTGTCGGGGGCCAGGACGTATTTATGGTACATATCTTGACGTTGTTCTCATCCAGCAGAATCAGGTAACTGCCGGTGCTCGACCAGCCCCCCTTGGCGGGAAAATGATCGTCGGGCTTGTTGAGCTGGCCCCAAACCCCGACTGCTCCGCCATTCGGCAGATTCTGGGTGGCGACCAGCTGAATGCCCTGGTGAAAAGTAGCGCGGCGCTGGTCGGGTCTGGGCAATTTGGAGCCGTCGGGCGGGCCGTAGGTATAGTGCCAATACAGTATTTTCAGCGCCATATCGCAGACGATCATGTGCCCCTCCGGCTCTGTCGCGCCAGATTGCTATCATCGCAACCGCATCATCGCAACTATAGCGAAACGGACGAGGGGCCGCATCATCAGCCAAGGGCCCTCGTCCCCCAAGCCAGGCTCTTCCTCGCGCCAGTCGCGCTATTTCAGGAAATATTGCACCTTCTGATCGAAATAAGCCGGCAAGTTAAGTCTCTTGCACGGTCCACACAGATCATGCCGTCTTTTCTTGGCTTCGACGATTTGAACAGACGGCGCGCAATAAGAGGATCCTCGACCGCCAGGAAATGTTCTCTGAATATCGTCAGCGCCACCTTCTTGCTCCTGATTCTCGGCGCTTGGGACGGAGCGGGCCCCGACCTGCGACTACAGAAGATCCGCCGGAGTCAGATTGGCTGCCGGCACGCCGAGCAGGGTGGCGATGAGGGTGATCTCGGTGGTGGTGACGGACTGGGTTCCGCTGGTGTCGGCGCCGGTGATCGGCACATGGACGGCCTGACCATTCACCGTGACGGTGGACAGCGGCCCTTCGAAGGCAAAGATCTCGGTGTCGCCGCCGGTGGTCGTGCCGATGAAGATCGCGTGCTCGCCCAAGGCTCCCGTTGCGGCGTTGCCATTCACGTCGGCCACCACATAGGCCTTGTTGGCCGCGGTTGCCACCTCGGCGGCGGAACCCCCGCCGATATTGCCGATATTGATGACAATGGCGGCGGCCGCGCTGGCGTTGCCGAAATTGAGGCCGCTGCCCTGCACCGGCGTCGTCGTGCCGTCGAGCATGGTGAGCCCGGTCTGATTGACCGTGCCGCTGACCGCCAGGACCGATCCCTGACCGGGAACGAAGCCGACGATGGTGCTGGCGGTGCCCGACGAGAGATTGAGCGTGTCGGTGGTGGCGCTGCCGACGGTGAGGGTGTTGCCGTTGCCGCTCACATTGATGGTGTCGGCACCGGGGCCGTCATGCAGGGAGATGCCTGAACCGGCGATGGTCGCCTGAGTGAACGAAGGCGACAGAATGACGGTGCCGGAGGTCACCGTGGCGGCGACCTGAACAGTGTTGGGGGTGAGCGTGAACCCGTTGGCGCTGTTGCCGCCGCCGCTCACCGTTGCCGGATCGACCAGGCTCAGATTGAGGAACCCGTTGCTGGCCTGGTTGAGGACCGTCTGCGCGGCGACCTGCATGCCGGGATCGGCATAGCCGCCGATGAGGCTCGGGTCGATCAGCCAACCGGTGCCGGCGCCCGCCGCGGTTCCCGAAACGGCGTTGATCGTCGCCGAGGTGGCCGTCGCGTTGGTAAAGCTGACCAATGCATGGGCCCCGTCCATCGCCGGGTTGGTGTCCATCTGCCCGGCCCAATATTGGACGCCGGCATTGCTGTCGCCGAGGTTCATGCCGAGGATGTGGCTATACAGCAACTCGACGAAGGCCACATGTTGCGCGTCGGTGGTGCCCGGATCGCCGTAGGTCTGTTGGAAATAGGTGGTGTTGATGAAGCTCTGGGCGATGCTGATCAACGACATGCCGCTCGCCAACCGGGTGGCCCAATACTCGTAGCCGGACAGCGCCGGCTGCGGTTCCCAGGGCAGCAGGGACGAGTAGAACTGCGCCAACTGGGCATTGGCCGGGGTCAGGATGAAGTAGAGATCGTTGGGATAGTTCAGCACCGGGGTTGTGCTGCCGGGCGGCGTGGTGAGGGCCGCCACCGAGGCGGGATCGCTGGTGCTGAGATGCAGCCCGTTGAAGATGATATAGCTTTCGCCGCTGACGGTGACGGTCTGGCCGAAGGTCGCATCGGCGACGCCGATGTCCTTGATGGTGGTGACGCCGTTGATATCGACCTGAATGGCGTAGCTGGATTTCGGCCCGTCCAGAATTACCGCGTTGTAGCCGCCGTTGAGCACCGCGCTTTCGAAGCCGATGATGACATTCTGACCGGCCGGCGGGGTGATGGTGCCAAGATTGGAGCCCGGCTGGGCAGTGGCCACCGCGCTGTACTCGGTGTTGATGCCATTGGCGCCGCGACCGGCAAGGGCATTCTCCTGGCTGACGATGGTGGCGGCTTCCTGCGCTGCCGCGGTAATGGCGGCCGAAGTGACCTGGATGTTGATGGTCTCGCTGGCCGAAAGTCCGGCGGTGTCGGTGGCCGTCACGGTGATGCTCAGGGCCTGTGGCGTTGCCGGCGTCGTACCGGAAAATGTGTCGCCGGTCGCGTCGAAGCTGAGCCAGGACGGCAAGGCCTGGCCATTCGACAGGGTCGCCGTATAGCTCAGAGGCAAGCCATTGGGATCGGCAAAGTTGTTGCTCAGCGCGCTGAGATCGACCGTAGCCCCAATGGCGAGCAACTGCGTCGCCGTCGGTGCCGAAACGACCAGCGGCGCCAAACTATGGAGCGTTCCGACGGTGGGGGCGGCCACCGACACGGTGAATGTTCCGGTGTTGCTGCTTTGGCTTTGGGCCCCGACGTAATAGGTCCCGGAAACGGTCGGGTCGTAAATCGTCTGCGCACTGCCGTTCGGTCCGCCCGTCGTTCCGGCGGCCAGAAGATGGCCGGTGCTGTCGTAGAGAGCCACCTGCGGATCGCTCAGGGTGCCGCTTCCGGCATTGAAGTCATAGAGCGTCCCGGCGGTCAGCTGCACCTTGTACCAGCTGCTCTCGCCGCTGTGGGTGAAGGACCCTGCGGCCTGGCCACCGACCGACACGGTCCCGCTGGTGTTCACATTGCCGGCGACGGTGAAGGGCGCCGAGGAGACGCTGACGGTATAGGTCCCGGTCCCGCCGATTTGCCCGGACGCGGCGACGTAGTAGGTCCCGCTGGTCGCCGGGTCGAACGAAGTCTCGGCCCCGGGGCCGCCCGCCGACCCCGCGGCGACCGCGGTGCCGGCGCTGTTGTAAATGGTGACGCTGGCCCCGGTCAGGGTGCCCGGGGTGATATCGAAGACATAATGCGATCCGGCGGTGAGCTGGGTCTGGAACCAGTCGCTTTCGCCGGCGACGGCGATCGTTCCGGGGGCCGAGCCGCCGGCGGCAACGGTCGCGGTGGTGTTGATGTTGCTGATATTGCCGTGGGTGCCGGTGGTCACCGCAACGCTGTACGCGCCGGTCAGGCCGATCAGGCCCGATGCCTCGACATAATAGGAGCCGCTGGTCGTCGGGGGGATGTCCCGGTCGATGTTGAAATTGGAGGGCAGGCGTTGCTCACCTTGAGCCTGTAGGCTCGGGGTGTCGAATCCGCAAAGGAGAGCAACGCCATGAAGAAATCTACCACATTGGCCGCCGTCGTTCCGGCGA
>CAIOJO010000557.1 GCA_903858635.1 uncultured Telmatospirillum sp.
CGCTTGTCGCGCAATGCCGATATGACGTGGAGCTCGCCCATCTCTTCGTCTTTCCTTGGTGGTGGAATGACAAGATTTTAACCGATGGCGGGCGGCGACGGTACGCAGCCGTGGTGGCGGCTGCTACATAATGCCGGTCAATTGTGTTGTGCTGACCGACAGTGTCGCGCCGCTATCAATCAGAACGATGTGAGCGAGCTTACCCGCCGCCACCAGGCTCTGCAGAGCGTCAATGTTGCCGCGCACATTCGCCGCCCAATCGAAGACGTCCACTGACGCCACATGGGCTTGCGTCGCGACGCTGGCCGCATTAGCGGCGCTCGTGCCGGCGACCGACAAGTTGTAGCCGCTCGAAATCTTCCCGAGTGCGGAGGCGTCGCTCGTCAACGCCGACACCCCCACCGTCAACGTCGGCGTGCCGCTATCCGTCAAGACAATGCTCGAAAGATCGTGCGCCGCTGCCGCGCTCTGCAGAACATCCATCTTGAGCGACACATTGGCTGCGCTGTCGGTCACGGCGACCGGAGAGGTAAGCAGACCGTTTTGAAATACCTGGGCAAAATTCGCCGCGGTCATGGAGGAAACGAGAGACGACCCATTCAAAGTGAGCTGGAACGGCGCAGAGACCCCGTTATGCGTGCCGATGCCGACGACCTGGTCATTGTCATTGATACTGTTCGCGTCGGTCAGCACCCAGCCCGAATTGGCCGGCAACAGGCCGTTGAGGTCGATGATGGTGCCGTTCTGCCAAAGGACCGCATGGTAGAGGGAAGAACTCCCGACTTCGCCGACGATGATCCCGGCGGAATTGATCGATTGGGCCTTGCTGTAACTGTAGCCTGCCAGCGTCCCCAGATCGGCCATGCGGCCGTTCTGCCACAGAAAGGCGTGTGTAACGCCGCTCGCCGTGGTGTTGTAGCCGACCACCTGGCCTTGATTGTTGATGGCGTCCGCGTAACTGGCCGATCCCGCCGAGAGCACACCAAGATCCGTCATGGTGCCGTTCTGCCAGAGGAACGCATGGTTGATATTGCCGTAGGTCAGAGAATGACCCACCACCTGGCCGGAATTGTTGATGGCATAGGCGGCGCTGGTGGCCACGCCGGCCGCGGGGGTGATGGCTCCAGGCAGGGCGCCCAGATTGGTCATTATGCCGTTCTGCCAAAGGAAAGCTTCGTCCACGCCGCTGCTGGTGTCGCCATCACCAACCACTTGGCCTTGGTCATTCACGGCGGTGGCTTCGGACATGATCCCGCCGAGGGTTCCGAGGTCGATCGCCGCCCCGTCCTGCCACAAGACGGCATGCGAACTGGTGGACGGACCCCAGCATCCGCCGACGATCAGCCCATTGTCATTGATGCCGAGTGCTACACCGAAGGTATCGCCGGATATGTTCCACAGGGCACTGATCAAACCGCCCTGCCACGAGTCTGCTTCGAAGACAAAGGCACCAGACAGGTAGTATCCTGAAGCACCAGTCACCTGGCCAGAACTGTTTATAACTTCAGGAATACTAGCAGCTCCTGTCGATGGCAATGCGAGGGCTGTTATACTGGCAATCGTGAAAGACATGGCGATAGCTTTTCTTTCAGATCAGAACAAATACCTTGATCGCCGGCAAAGCCGGCTCGAGTCGGGGAAAAGGCGATACAAGCTCGGGCAGGCAAGTCCCGTGTCGCACGCTTCACGCCGCGGTGCCTGACTGTCCGGCATACCCCCCCGGTTGCCGTAGTCCGAAGTCAGATACACTCATACGATAATGTTTCTCGTTTTACAAATATAGCCGAAGGGCATACATGCAATTATACTGTCAATATTTAGTATTGTTAAAATATGAAAATTTAGGGAAAAGGAGGTGCTGCGTCTCGCCTATTTCAGCGAGATCACCATTTCGGCGCAGAACCACTCAAGAGAACTTTTTATATTACGTTGCAGCGCCAGCGTTTGAGGCATGTTCTGACGATAAAAAGCGAGATCGGCAATTTCACCGTCGGCGTGTAGTCGGCAGGCCAGCCCCTCATCCTCTCCACTTTGTGGAGTAAGAGCGTTCATATAATCGAAAGATTTTTTTCCCTGCACTATATTTAGTAAAATTTTACGGAGATAGAGCGGCGGCATGTTTGGCGGCATCCCCGGAGATGGGGTGGTTCGTCGCACAGGGCACCGGCAAGGAGAGCTTTCGCCATAGGGGGCTGCTCTTGGCCGCCTCCGGCGGTCCGGCTCGGCCAATTCGCCCTGGGGTTTGCGGCTTTCCCTCGCCTCCACCACCAAACGGCGCTCCCCCGCCGGCTTCTCCCGCTTCCACGACGGCGCATCGTTACGGGGAAGCGCCGGCTATGAAGCCACTGGCGTGTGGGGGGACATGCGCTGCTTCGCCGGTCCGCCGCTACGGGTGAGGTTATGCGCGGTATTGACCAGCGTGACGTGGGAAAAGGCCTGCGGGAAATTTCCGAGGAAGCGCTTGGCACGCGGGTCGTACTCCTCGGAGAGAAGGCCAACATCGTTTCGCAAAGAGATCAATCTCTCGAAAAGGCGGCGCGCATCCTCGCGCCGGCCCAACAACACGAGATTGTCGGCAAGCCAGAAACTGCAGGCGAGGAAAGCGCCTTCGCCGGCCGGCAGGCCATCGCTGATCACGCTCGTATCGTAGCGCAGGACGAGACCGTCCACCGTCAGGTGACGCTCGATCGACTCGACGGTGCTCCGCACGCGTGGATCACTTGGCGGCAGGAATCCGACGAGCGGCATAAGCAGAATGCTGGCGTCGAGATGTTTCGAGCCGTATGACTGGACGAAGGCGCCGATTTCGGGGTTGAAGCCGTTACGGCAGACCTCCGCGTGGATCTGATTGCGCAAGGCCTTCCAATGGTCGAGAGGGCCCTCGAGCCCGAACTGTTCAGCGCTCTTGACGGCGCGATCGACGGCCACCCAGGCCATCACCTTTGAATAGGTGAACTGCCGCGGTTCGCCGCGATTTTCCCAAATGCCCCGGTCAGGCTTGTCCCAAATCGTTTCGAGATGATCGATGAGGGGCTCGCTGAAGCGCCCAGCCGGTCTCGCTCGCGGCCAGCTTGCCGCTGCGCCCTTGGTGCAGCGCATCCATGACTTCGCCATAGATGTCGAGTTGCAACTGCTCGAAAGCGGCGTTGCCGATCCGTACCGGTTTGGAATTTTCGTAGCCAGGCAGCCACGGCACCTCCCATTCGGTAAGGCGCCGCTCGCCGGCGATTCCGTACATGATTTGCACTTGTGCGGGCACACCGGCGACGGCGCGATGCAGCCACGCACGCCACGCCTGTGCTTCCTTGTAGTAGCCGCCATTCATCAGTGCCAGCAGCGTAAAGGTCGCATCGCGCAGCCAGCAAAGCCGATAATCCCAGTTGCGTTTGCCGCCGACCTGCTCCGGCAATGAGGTCGTCGTCGCCGCGACGATGCCCCCAGTGGGGCTGTAGGTCAGCGCTTTCAGCGTGATGAGGGAGCGACGCACGGCTTCGGACCATTCCCCGGTCTCCGCGCACCGGCTTGCCCAGACCCGCCAGAATGCCTCGGTGTCGGCCAGTGCGGCTGCCGCATCGACCGGGCGGGGTGGCGGCAAGTGTGAGGCCACATAAGTGAGAACGAACGGGACCGTCTGTCCGGCGGCAACGGTGAACTCGCCAACCGTGGTGAGATCTTCGCCCCGCAGCGATACCGGAGTGCGCAAGACGACCATGTCAGGTCCGGCGATTGCGCAAAGCGTGCCGTCCTCAAGGCGCGTGACCCACGGCACCAACGAGCCATAATCGAAGCGGATGATCAGTTCGGTCCGCATGGCCACCTGCCCCCGCCTACCGATCACCATCCGAATAACGTCGGAGGCCTTGCCGCGCGGCGGCATGAAGTCGATGACGGTGACTGCGCCATCCGTCGTCTCGATATCCGTCTCAAGGATTAGCGTGTCGTCCCGGTAGCGCCGCGTGCGGCGCGCCGACGCATCAGACGGAGCGATGAGCCAGCGACCGTGCTCAGGACGACCGAGGAGTGCGGCAAAGCACGCGCCGCTGTCGAAACGCGGCCAGCACAGCCAATCGATGGAGCCGTCGCGCGCCACCAGGGCTGCCGTCTCGCAGTCGCCGAGCAGGGCATAATCCTCGATCTTGCAAGCCATGGGGACGCCTGGACGACGGGCCAATCCGTCTTGCAATAGATGGGCATTCCGGCAGCCGGCGGTCCAAGAATCGATTGGCTTCGAGCTCCTGATTCCGGCCTATCCCGACAGGGGCCGTTGACGGATGCCTCCGGCCGACCGTGGGCGCCCCACCAGACTGCGTCTTCGTCTCGATGCCGCAGAGATTGCCCCGTCGGTTCGTTTGAGGTTGGCCTCTTGTCGCCAGGCAGTTCGCCTCACTATTTGTGACGACGAGAGGGGAACGGAGCGTACACCAGGATGGCGTCCAGGAGGCAGGCCGTGGCCGAAACGGTGAGACAGGCGCTGGAAGATCCGATCAGCAACGTCTTGGACCGCGACAGCGCGGTAAAAACGGCCGATTTCCTACTCTATTCGTCGTGGACGACGATCGCGCGGCGCCCTGGCAGCGAGATCTCGTGGACGCTGAACTGGCCGTACGAACCTTCGGTGGGCGACACCCTGGGGGCCGATATTCCCGATGTTTTCCCGGCGCAACGCTTCGCGCTACAGCCCGGGGCCAGCGAAATGAGTAGCCCGGTCTTGATATCGCTCGACAGTGCCGTGTCAGGCGCGGGCGGTTTGTGGCCGCGAGAAGGGAGGAACGGAAGGGCGACGTCACAACCTGGTACCGCTGCTGCGGCTCAATCCGCCGAAGCGGCAAGGGTCTTCGCCGGATGGGTACTCTACGTATGGAGGGCAACGACGGAGGAGAAGGGATAAAACGGTATGACGACAGATCGTCATCGGCGGCAAGGTCGGAGGCCCGCTGCCCTGCCGGTGTCCCTGCATTTTGCAGATGGCAGGCGCGCCTGTTCGGGCCCAGGCCGCATCATCGACACCCTTCGCCAAGCCTTGATCGTGCTCGACGAGAAGCTGTGCGTGATTTCTGCTAACTGCGCCTTCTACCACGCCTTCGCCCTCGTACCGGAGGAGACGGTTGGCCTGCACCTCGTTGAAGTCGGCGACCACCGCCTGGATGTGCCGGCACTCCGCAGCTTCCTCAATCTGTGCGGAACCGCCGACGCGGCCATAGAGGATTATGAGATGGAGATCGAACTGCCGGCACTCGGCAGTCGGATGTTGCTGCTGAATGCCCAGAAGATTCGCGAAGACCCTGAGGCAAACTGCGAGATTGTGGTGACGATCGACGACGTCACCGAGCGCAGGCGTGTGGAGACGGCATTGAAAGCCGCCAAATGGCACGCAGAACGCGCCAATCTCAGCAAATCGCGCTTCCTTGCTGCCGCCAGCCATGACTTACGGCAACGACTGCAGACTCTCAGCCTAATGCGGGAAATCTTGGCGAAGAAGATCAAGGACAATAAGGACGAAGAGGCATTGCAGCTGGTCACCCACATCAGCGAGACGGCGGGCGCTCTTTCGGGCGAGTTGGAGACGCTCACCGACATTAACCAGCTAGAGGCTGGGATCGTGCACCCGGAAAAGGTCAATTTCCCGATCAACAACTTGCTTGAGCAGTTGAGGATCGAGTTCGCCGACCATGCGCAGGCGCATGGTCTCCTCTGGCATGTGGCCCCGTGCCGGCTGAGCGCTTGGAGCGATCCGCGACTACTCGCGCAGATGTTTCGCAACCTGCTCTCGAACGTGCTGAAAAACATGGAGCGGGGTAAAATCTTGCTCGGTTGTCGGCAGCACGGCGACAGGCTGCGCATCGAGGTATGGCATACCGGGGGCGGTATTTCCGAGGGGCAACTGCAGGCCATCTTTGGAAATTCACATCAGATAGACAATGCCGGCTGCGAGTGTGGCCTCGGCCTCGCGATCGCAAGGCGTCTCGGGGATCTACTGGGGCATGCCCTCATCGCCCGCTCTCGCCCGGACTCGGGATCGGTCTACGCCATCGAGGTGCCACGCACCAAGCCCGTCAGGGCAACGGAATTGACGCACTTGGCCCAGTCCCTTCTCACCGAGCCGCGGCAACCGCCAGTGCAGGCGGGCTCGCCGCTGCGGGCCCAATCGAGAGGCGATATACTGCAGCCAACCATCTTCGTGGTTGACGACGAAGTGTCGGTGCGCGAGGCAATGCGCGGGTTGCTTCAGGAAGAAGGATGGCTGGTCGAGGTCTATCCGAGCGCCGAGGCGTTCCTCGAGGCCGATCACCCTGGCCGCTTGGGATGCCTCGTGGTCGATGCCCGGATGCCACGCATGGGTGGGGTCGAACTCCTGGAGCGACTCAAGACCGAGGACGGCGGGCTGCCGGCCATCATGATTACCGGCCATGGCAACATCCGACTGGCAGTTCGCGCGATGAAGGCCGGTGCCATGGCTTTCTTAGAAAAGCCGGTTCAATTCGATGAACTGATCGTCAACATCGAGCGGGCCCTGGAACTGACGAGGAATTCCGTCGCGCTTTCGTCCTTGCGCAAGGAGGCTGCGAGGCGGATCGCCGAGATGACCCCGCGCGAGCGTCAGGTGGTCGAAATGGTCGTCGAAGGCAATCCGAACAAACAGATCGCTTACGTGCTCGGCATCAGCCAAAGGACCGTCGAGACCCATCGCGCCACCGCTATGAAGAAGATCGGCGCACGGACAATTTCCGAGCTGATCCATATGACAATCTCTGCAGCACGCCACGACGTTGGCTTGAAGTAAGAGGTGGCGAAAAACCTGTGCGACAGCCCCAGGCGATGCCGACGATCTTCACGATAGGCCATTCAACGCGCATGATCGCCGACCCCGCTCCGCTCTGAGATATCTCCGTAGTTTCCGAGTCTACCGCCGTTATCCCCGCTCGCTAAGATCGGAGCCGTTGACTCAGGAAAATTGGTCCGATGCTGAACTTACCGTTAGCGATTCACGTGTGGCACTGACCCGGATCCCACCTGCGCACGGTGTGGCGGATCCGTGCACCAAGCCACCGCTGCCCATGCCAGGTCAGAGAGTTGCATTCAATCAGCCAGCCATATCGGCGTAGAGGAGTGAGCCATGTTGTGGAAAGCGTCGACGATCAATGGCTATGCCGTCGAGGCGAGCGATGGTCGGCTCGGGACCGTCAGCGACTTGCTGTTTGAGGACGAGGGCTGGGCCATTCGATGGCTGGTCGTCGACACCGGCAGTTGGCTCCCTGGCCGCAAAGTTCTTCTGCCGCTTTCGGCCTTGGGGCAACCCGATCAGGCCCTGCGCCAGTTTCCCGTCACCCTGACCATGCAACAGGTCAAGGACAGCCCGGATGTCGACACGGATCGGCCTGTGTCACGGCAGGTCGAGGCCCATGTCTACGATCACTACGGTTGGGATCCCTATTGGGGTGGCAGCTTCATCCCAATGAGCAACGCCATGGCGATGCCCTTCGTTGCGCCGCTTCATCTATCGGGGTCAACGCCGCGTGACCCGGTCAGCGCCGATACTCAGCCCAACGAGGGCGCCCCCCATCTCCGCAGCATCGCAGCTGTCTCCGGGTACCATATCCAGGCCACCGATGGGGAGATCGGTCATGTCGAGGACTTTCTCGTGGATGATGCCGGCTGGAGCATCCGTTACATCACCGTGGATACCAGAAACTGGTGGCCGGGCGAGAGGGTCTTGATCTCACCGCGCTCGGTCCGAGAAATCGATTGGGCGGGCAGGCTGATCCATCTCGACATCGATCGCCAGAAGGTGAAAGGCAGTCCGTCGTACCATCCGTCCAGCACCGTAGACGGAGTCTACGAGGAAAAATTCCAGTCGTATTACGCGGCATTAGGAGCGTCGCTAATTAAGGATAAGGAATAACGGCGGCACGGCCTCTGCAACCCAGATGGCATGCTTCCGAGCCAAGGAGAAATCGGATGAAGGCAGCAACGCCTCCCGACCCTGCATTGGATAATGAGTGTATCAACACTCTGCGCTTCCTCTCGGTGGACGCCGTGCAAAAGGCCGATAGCGGGCATCCGGGAATGCCGATGGGCGCTGCGCCGATGGCGTATGTGCTGTGGTCCCGGTTCCTCAAGCACAATCCGGCCAACCCTGGATGGTTCGACCGTGATCGCTTCGTGCTCTCTCCAGGGCACGGATCGATGTTGCTGTATAGTTTGCTTCACCTCACCGGTTACGAACTGCCTCTCGGACAAATCAAGAAATTTCGCGAATGGGGCAGCATGACGCCGGGCCACCCCGAGCGTGGCGTCACCCCAGGCGTCGAGATGACCACCGGGCCGCTCGGTCAAGGTTTCGGCAACGGTGTGGGTCTGGCGATGGCCGAGGCACATCTGGCCGCCTGTTACAATCGCCTCAACTTCGAGATCGTCGATCATTTCACATACGGGATCGTCAGCGACGGCGATCTGATGGAAGGCGTCTCCTCGGAGGCTGCATCCCTGGCCGGCCATTTGAAGCTCGGCAAGTTGATCTACCTCTATGACGACAACCATGTGACGCTGTCGGCCGGAACCGATCTCACCTTCACCGAGGATCGCGCGCGCCGCTTCGAGGCCTATGGCTGGCACATCCAGTCGATCGCAGACGGCACTGACCTGGTGGCTATCGACAGGGCGCTGCGCGCGGCGCGCGGCGAAACGGAACGCCCGTCGCTGATTCTGGTGCGCACCCACATTGGTTACGGTTCGCCCGACAAACAGGACAGTTTTGAATCACACGGATCGCCGCTGGGGGTCGAGGAGGTCCGGCTGACCAAGGAGAAGTTGGGCTGGCCGGCCGAGCCGCCATTTTATATCCCAGAGCCGGCGCGCCACCATTTTGGCGAGGCTATCGAGCGGGGAACGTTGGCCGAGACGGAGTGGAGCGACAAATTCTCAACCTACGCCCAGGCGTTTCCAGATCTGGCCAAAAGTTTTCAACAGGTCATGCGCGGCGAATTGCCCGATGGATGGGATCGGGACATTCCCGTCTTCCCCGCTGATGCAAAAGGCCTGGCGACCCGCGTCGCGGCGGGGAAGGTAATGAATGCCGCGGCTTCTCGCTTGCCGGCATTGATCGGCGGCTCGGCGGATCTGAATCCGTCGACCCATACTGCACTCTCGGGACTGGGAGATTTTGAGCCAATCGGAATGAACCTATGCGACAAGCAAGGCGCGGTGGATGGTGTCTGGGGCTATGCCGGTCGCAATCTTTACTTTGGCGTACGCGAGCATGGCATGGGGGCGATCCTGAACGGTTTGGCTGCGCATGGCGGAGCGGTGCCGTTTGGCGCGACATTTCTTGTTTTCTCCGATTACATGCGGCCGCCGATCCGCCTCGCCGCCCTGATGGGACTGCACGTGATCTATGTCTTCACCCATGACAGCATCGCCCTGGGACAGGACGGATCCACCCATCAACCGGTCGAGCAACTCGCCAACCTGCGTGCGATTCCCGGCCTCACGGTCATTCGGCCGGGCGATGCCAATGAGACGGCCGTCGCTTGGCGCGTCGCACTAGAAGCGGAAGACCATCCTGTTGCATTGGTTCTGACGCGTCAGAATGTGCCGACGCTCGATCGCACTCAATTTGCCCCGGCGGACGGTTTGCGCCATGGCGCATATGTCTTGGCCGATGCGCCGAACGGCAAGCCGGACGCCATCCTGATAGGAAGCGGTTCCGAGGTCGATCTGATCATCGCCGCCCGACGCAAACTGCAAGACCACGGCATCAAGGTGCGCGTTGTCTCCATGCCCAGCTGGGAATTGTTCGACGCCCAACCGCAGAATTACCGCGACCAAGTCTTGTTACCGTCAATACATCCGCGACTTTCCGTCGAAGCGGGAGTTTCGCAGGGTTGGCATCGCTACGTCGGAGATCACGGTGCCGTCCTCAGCGTAGAGCGCTTCGGTGCATCGGCTCCGGGCGATGTGGTGATGCGCGAATATGGCTTTACCGTCGAAAATATATGCAAACGAGTTCTGACCCTGCTGCATTCATGAATGCGAACGCGTCTGGGGCAGACTTCTCGAAGGCCATGGATCCCCTCACATCGGAGCTGTGGCGCCAGGAGCGCCGGCGAAGACCCAGACGTCGAGCGCGAAAGAACGGAGCACCGCCATCGCCTCGCGCGCGGCCTCCGGCGCGAGGAGACGTTGCTCGAGAATGGTCAGGTCAGGCATCACCAGCGTGCTGCCGTTATAGGCGCCCAACCGCCCAGACACCTTCGTCCCACAAGTGGATGCCGCCCGTGATGCCCGTGTCATTGGAGGCGATGCGGACGTTCTCCGGCAGATCGACCACGATGTTGGCAGCGTTGCCCCCACCGAGATACAGCATGTCGTAATGCAACAGCGAATAGACGATCTCGATCGTATGAAGGACGCGACGGTTCCACTTCTTAAGGCTATGAGCGAGGCGGGCGTCGTTGCCGATGTAGTCGTTGTAGGTGCCGCCTTTGTGGATCGGATGCTGCGCGAGTTCGAGATGCGGCGCGAGAGCACCGTTGTCGAATATTGCGCTGCCGACGCCCGTGCCGAGCGTGAGCACCACTTCGAGCCCATGTCCGGCAACGATCCCCAGGCCCTGGACCTCGGCGTCATTGAGCAGGCGGGCCGGCTTGCCGAAGCGCCGCGACACGGCTGCTTCCAGCGGGTAGTCGGACCATGCCTTGGCATTGAAATGGGGCGCCGTGATGACGCGGCCGTCGCGGATCACGCCGGGAAAACCGATGGAAATGCGGTCAAAAGGAGAGAGAGGTGTGGTCAAATCTGCGATCGCCCGCAATAGGATCCGAGGCCGGCAAGGATAAGGGGTGGCCACGCGGACCCGCTCCACAAGCATCCGCCCAGCGCCATCGAGAACCGACGCCTTGACTCCCGTGCCACCAATATCGATCGCTAAGGTCCGGGGTTCGTTTGAGGACGCTGATGCCGGTTCGCGGTGTGTGTCTTTCATGGCTCGATCACTTCCACACCACTCGAGCGACCGACGACGACCTTGGACGCCAGGCCGAGGAAAAGTCCGCTCTCGACAACGCCGATGATGGCCGAGAGCCTGGCTTCCAGCGCCGCCGGATGCGGTATCTCGGCGATCGCGCAATCGACGATGAAGTTGCCGCCGTCCGTCGTGAATGGTCTATCTCCGGCCAAGCGCAACCGCGGCCCACAGCCACTCGCCGTCAGACGGTCGAGCACGATCTGCCAACCGAACGAGACGATCTCAACGGGCAGCGGCGTAGATCCCCCCAGACGGTCCACCAGCTTCGTCTCATCGATTACGACGATCATCCGATCGCTGGCACCAGCCACCATCTTTTCGCGCAGCAACGCACCACCGAGCCCCTTGATTAGGTTGAGCGTGCGGCGCTCCACCTGGTCGGCGCCGTCGATTGCGACATCGATGCGTCGATGCTCGGCGAAGCTGGTGAGCGGCACTCCGAGCCGGCGCGCCAAAGCCGCCGTCGTCTCGGAGGTGGGGATCCCGACGACGCGCAAGCCCTCTGCGATGCGCGCTGCCAGGGCTTCGACCGCGAAGGCGGCGGTGGAGCCGCTGCCGAGCCCGAGCACCATCCCATCTTCAACCTCCGAGACGGCCCGCTCGGCCGCGGCGCGCTTGAGCGCATCACGCTCCCAGGGCAACGGCCGGGTCATGGCGGGTCTTCCGGCGCGGCGGCGCGGTCAAGGAAGAAGCGCAGCCTGCCAACCGGACGCAGGCGCGCCGCCGGCAGCTCGCGGTCGCCGCGGAACAGCCGCTCGACCACCGCCCGCTTGCCTGGTCCCGCGACCAGGAAGGCTGCCTCGTTGCAGCTTTCGAGTGCCGGATAGGTGAGCGTGATCCGCGGCTCCGGGGTGGCGCCGATAACCGCTCCGACCCAGCGCTGATGCTCCTCGAGGATCGCCGTCCCGGGGAAGAGCGAGGCGGTGTGGCCTTCCGGCCCCAAGCCCAACAAGACAACATCGAAGAGCGGCCGCTCCGGATTCAGCACGGGCGCGCCGTAAAACGCCTTCAACGCACGCTCATAAGCCGCGGCAGCGGCATCCGGAGCCATGCCTTCGGTCGGGACGGGATGGATGTTGGCGCCAGGAACCGGCACCTGCGACAGCAGCGCTTGGCGCGCCATACGGTAATTGCTCTCGGGATCATCATGGGGCACGAAGCGCTCATCGCCCCAGAACCAGTGCGTTCGAGACCAGGGAAAGGTGTCGCGATAGGGCGGCCTGGCCAGGAGTTGATAAAGCCGCCCCGGGGTCGAGCCGCCGGACAGGGCGACGGTAAAACCGCCCTCCTTCGTTGTCGCCATTTCGAGCATCCATTCCGCACCCCGGCGCGCCAGGGCCTCGGGATCAGCCAGGATCTCTAGTCTGGCCTCGGACGGACTCATCATCAGCGCGCCTTTCTGGCCGACGGTCGGCGGGACTCGCGGATAGAGGCAATTGCGGCAGCGTAATCGGCCGATCCAAATATCGCACTGCCGGCGACGATGGCGTTCGCACCTGCTTCGATCGCCTGTCCGGCGCTTTCACAGTTCTGTCCGCCGTCGACCTCGACGACCGGACTGAGACCGCGCGCATCGCAAAGCCGCCGCAATCGGCGGATCTTGGGCAACATCTCCGGCAGGAACTTCTGGCCGCCGAAGCCGGGGTTGACGGTCATGACGAGAACGACGTCGCAGAGATGAAGGACATATTCAATCAGTTCGGTCGGGCTCGCCGGATCGAGCACCACCCCGGCCTTCTTGCCGAGGTCGTGGATTTGCGAGAGGACACGATGGAGATGGACCGTCGCGGACGGCTCGGCCTGGACGAGGAGATGATCGGCGCCGGCCTTGGCGAAGTTAGCGAGATAGCGCTCCGGCTCGACGATCATCAGATGCACATTGAGCGGCTTCTGCGTGTGGCGTCGCACCGCTTCAACAACCACCGGCCCGATGGTTATATTCGGCACGAAGCGACCGTCCATAACGTCGACATGGATCCAGTCTGCTCCCGCCGCATCAACCGCTCGAACCTCCTCGGCGAGACGCCCGAAATCCGCTGACAAGATCGACGCTGCAATGATAATCGGCCTTTGTAGCGCAATACTGCCCATGGCTGCCCCGGGGGTCATGCGGCGACTGACCGCAAAATGAACTTCCGCACCGCTTTGGCGAATCCCTCGTTCTCATTGCTGTCGGTCACGGCGCTCGCCTGCGCCTTTACCTCGTCGCTGGAGTTACCCATGGCGATCGAAAAGCCGCTCTTGCCGAACATGAGAAGGTCGTTCGGCATGTCCCCCATGGTGGCGATCTGCGCGGGCGGGATGTTCAGAAGCTTCGACAGGGTGGCCAAGACCGTTCCCTTATTGGCTTGCGGGTGGGTCACATCGAGATAGTACGGCTGCGAACGTGCCGCGCTCGCCTTCCCACCCAGGGTCTTCTGCGCTGCCTTCTCGCAGGCAGCGACCAGGTCGAGATCGTCGGAGATGCCAACGATCTTCACCGCCTGCGCCAGGTGCGCGTCTGTGAACGACGCCACGACCTTGGCATCGAACTTCACCGTCCATGCCTCGCGTGCCACATGCGGTGCGCCCTGATCACGGATCAACCACTCCTTTTCGGTGTAGACCCAGGCGTCCAGCCCGCGTTCCAGGATTAGCTGTACGGTCTGCTTTGCCGTTGCGGGATCGAGCGTGTGGCTCTCGATCACAGAGAGGTCGGGATTGACGAACACTCCGCCGTTGAAGCCGGCGATGGCGCCCTGCAGAGCGAGAGGCTCGATCAGCATGCTCATGCCGCGCGGCGGGCGGCCGCTGGTGATGGCGAGGACAATGCCGGCGTGGTGCAGGTCGCGGGCCGCTGCCTTCGCCGCCTCGGTCAGCACCTTATCGCCGGTAAGCAGCGTGCCATCCACGTCCGCCAGCAGAAGGCGGATGCCGCGTTGCCCGCTCACGGCTTCCGATCCGACGACGGACCTGCCGGCCGCCAAGCCCGATCGCCACCGCCTGCCAGCAACGCCTCGGCCGCCTTCGGACCGTCGCTTCCCGACTCGTAGTCGGGGAAGTCCGCCTTCTCCGCCGCCCAGGCATCGAGCACCGGCTGCACGATGCGCCAGGTCTGCTCCACCATGTCTGCCCGCATGAACAGCGTCGGGTCACCGATCATGACGTCATAGATCAGCGTCTCGTAGCCGACATTGGCCTCCTTCGGGAACCAATCGTAATAGTGGAAGTCCATTTTCACGGCGGCGAGCTCCACCACCGGCCCCGGTCGCTTGACCTCGAATTGCAGCGAGATCCCCTCGTCCGGCGCGATGCGCAGGACCAGCCAATTCGGCCGCAGGGCTTCGACGGGCGTGTCCTGGAATGCCGCGTAGGGCGCCTGCTTGAAGCGGATGGCGATCTCCGTATTCCGAGCCGACATGTGCTTGCCGGTACGGAAGTAGAAAGGCACACCAGCCCAGCGCCAATTATCGATCTCGAGCTCCATGGCGACATAGGTCTCGATGTTCGAATCGGGCGCCACATTGGGCTCGTCCCGGTAGGCCTTCACCTTCTTGCCCTGTACCGTGCCGGACCCGTACTGGCCGCGCACTGCCCGCGCCGGCTTGACGGGGGGCATCGCGGCGAACAACTCGGTCTTCTTCGTGCGGATCGAAGCGGCATCGAAGCCCGTGGGCGGCTCCATGGCCACCATCGAAAGCAATGTGAACACGTGATTCGGGACCATGTCGCGCAACGCCCCGGTCGCTTCGTAGAACTTGCCGCGCTCCTCCACGCCCAGCGTCTCCGCCACGGTGATCTGCACGTGATCGATCCGGTCACGGTTCCAGATCGGTTCGAATAACCCATTGGCGAAACGGAATGCCATTATGCTCTGGACCGTATCTTTTCCTAAAAAGTGATCGATCCTGAAGATTTGCTCCTCGTGCAGCGTGCGCAGGATGGAAGCGTTCAATTCGCGCGCCGAGTCCAGGCTATGGCCGAATGGCTTCTCAATTACGACGCGGCGCCAGAACCGAGCTTCCCTGTTGCTGTCGCCGCTCTGAGCGGTGAGCTTCGCCTTGCCAAGTTGCTCCACCACGGTGCCAAAGAACCGGCCGGCGACACCGAGGTAGAAGATTGCGTTGCCCTGGGTGCCATGGGCCTTTCCGGCCTCGTCAAGAGCGCCGCGAAGCTTCTCGTACAACTCGGGCCTCGTTAGGTCGCCCTGGACATACGACATTCTCTCCGCAAGCCGCTTCCACGCAGCCTCGTCAATATGGTCGATATCGAACTCGGTGGCGGCGTTGCCGACAGCGCTTTTCAGCATGCCGTAAAGGTGGTCGCGCCAGCTTTCCACGGTTTCCGCCGCCAGATCCGCGCCGATCAATGCGAACTTCTCGGGCAGCACCTTGGTGCGCGCAAGGTTGTAGAGCGCCGGTATCAGCAGACGCTTGGTCATGTCACCGCCGGCACCAAAGATCACCATGGCGCAGGGATCGGCCGGGCCGGGTTGGAGCCGCGGCGGGAAATGGAACACCTTCGCGGTCTCAGGTACCCGGATCGGCTGGTTGTCGGGCATGGCCCTACCCTGCGGCGTGCTGCGGTGCCGAATGACCCTGCGATTGTTCCGACTTTGGTTCGGGGTCAATGGGCTCGTTACCCTCGATGTGCCCGCCAAAGCCGAAGCGCATGGCCGAGAGCATCTTTTCTCCGAAGGTGTGCTCCTGCCGCGAGCGGAACCGGGCGTAGAGCGCCGAAGAGAGCACGTCCGCCGGGACCGCTTCCTCGATCGCCGCCTCCACGGTCCAGCGACCCTCGCCGGAATCCTGAACGAAGCCGGAGAAATCCTTCAGCTGCGGATCCTTCGCCAGCGCGGCGGCACCGAGATCGAGCAGCCAGGATGAAATCACGCTGCCCCGGCGCCAAACCTCGGCGATATCCGGCATGTTCAGGGCGAAACGCTCATCCTCGGGCAGATCCTTCGAATCCTTGTTCCGCAGGATGTCGAAGCCTTCGGCGTAGGCCTGCATCAATCCGTACTCGATGCCGTTATGCACCATCTTGACGAAGTGCCCGGCGCCGGACGGGCCGGCGTGAATGTAGCCGCGTTCGGCGCGGGAATCGCCGTCCTTACGGCCCGCTGTGCGCGGGATATCACCCAGGCCGGGAGCGAGTGCCGCGAAGATCGGATCGAGGCGATCCACAGCCTCCTTTGGGCCGCCGATCATCATGCAATAGCCGCGTTCGATGCCCCAGACGCCGCCCGACGTGCCGCAATCGAGATAGCGGATGCGCCTCTCGGCCAATTTCTTGGCCCGGCGGATGTCGTCCTTGTAGAAGGAATTGCCGCCGTCGATGATGATGTCATCCGGCTCCAGCAGGCCGCCGAGATGCTCCACCGTCTCTTCGGTGATCCGGCCGGCGGGCAGCATCACCCAAACGGCGCGCGGCTTTTCGTCGAGCACCTGCACCAACTCCGCCATCGACCCGGCGGCTGTGGCGCCGTCCTTCGCCAACGCCTCGCGTGCGGTGGCATTGGTGTCGAACACCATACAGTGGTGTCCCGCCTTCATCAGGCGGCGGGAGATATTGCCGCCCATGCGGCCGAGGCCGATCACGCCGATCTGCATTTGCGTCACTCCTTGAGAAGTGCGGCTACTGGAGCGCTGAATCCATCGCGCGAGCCAGCGCAACCAGCCCCGCGTCGACATCGTGGAGGTGGACACGAAGCGCGCGGCGACCGCGCTCCACCAGCGCGTCGAGGTCGCCACTGGCCTGCGCCGCCTTTACCACGCCGAAGCTGTAAGAATGGCCGGGGACGTCGATATCGGTCAGGTCGTCGCAAGTGATCTGCAGGAATACGCCGGAATTAGGCCCGCCCTTGTATGCTTGCCCGGTCGAATGCTGGAAGCGGGGTCCGAAGCCGAGGCAGGTGGCGGCATGGGTCCGGTCGCGGATGCGCGCGCGCATCGCAGTCAGCGCCTGCGTGTTTCCTTCGTTTCGCGCTATGTAAGCCAGCAGCGCCACGTAGTCGCCCGCCTCGGTGCCGGCGTGCGCGCGGCCGAAATGGCTCTTCAGATAGCCGGACAGGGTGTTGTGCCGACCGAGCTCGGCGGCGTTGCGTGGATCGGCATAGAGGGCCAGGCCATTCTCGCGGAACACCGGCTCCTCCTGCGGCAGCCGGTGCGACGTCTCGTATTGCTCGGTCAGCGCGCTGGTCTTGTCCTTGCTCGCCTCGACGTCGGGCTGGTCGAACGGGTCGATGCCGATGATCGCGCCGGCCACGGCGGTGGCGATCTCCCAGCGGAAGAACTCCTGGCCGATGTGCCAGATGTCCTTCACCCTGATTCGGGCAACCGGATGGCCGGCCCGCTCCAGCGCTGCCACTGCCTCCCGTTGCGCCGGATCGCCCTGCCCCTCCAGCTCCAGATAGGCGAAAAATCGGTCACTGCCGTAGCGTTCGGGTGTGGCGAGCGGCTCTCCGGCCAGCGGGATCAGCCCGCGCCCGTGCTTGCCGGTGCTCTCCGCCAGCAGTTGCTCCAGCCAAGCACCGAAATCGGCGATCCCCGGCGAGAGGATGATCGTCACTTTGTCGCGGCCGAAGCGCGTTGCCGCCACCCCCATGGCGACGCCGAGCTGTATGCCCGGATTCTCCGCCGGCGGCACGTCCTGGCCGCAGGCTCGTTCCATCGGCTGCGTCGTTTCGAGCAGGCGCTTGACGTCGACGCCCATCGCCGCCGCCGGCACCAAGCCGAACTTCGACAGCACGGAGTAACGGCCGCCGATCGAGGGCAGGCCATGGAAGATATGGGCGAAGTGCAGCTGCTTGGCTCGCCGTTCCAGTGACGAACCGGGATCGGTCACCGCAACGAAGTGTTCGCCGGCCTTATCCACTCCTCGCACCGCGCCGACGCGATCAAGGAAATATTCCATGAAAATGTTCGGCTCCAGCGTGCTGCCGGATTTGGATGAGACGATAAAAAGCGTCTTACCGAGATCGACCGCCTGTTCGATCGCCTTGATCTGTGCGGGATCCGTGCTGTCCAGCATGTGGAAGCGCGGCCAGCCGGACTGCCGTCCGAAGGTCTCGCCGAACACTTCCGGCCCCAGGCTCGACCCACCCATCCCCAGCAGGACGATGTCGGCGAATCCACGCTCCTTCACGTCCTGCGCAAAGGCGTGCAGCCGGTCAACATCGGCCAACTCCTGCTCGACGATGCGTAGCCAGCCGACCCACTCATCCTCGTCCGTCGCGGCCCATAATGACTTGTCCCCGCGCCAAAGGCTTCGAATGCGCCCGCCCCTGCGCCAGACCTCGAGCTCTGCCTCGAAGGCCAACTTCATCCCTGGGGAACCCGGCCGGACCTCCTGGCTGGCCTGCTCGCCCTCCAGCAGCCTGCGGCGCCGCCGCGCGATGGCGCCGAACAGCTTGTCGAAAGCGTCCGCGAACTGTTGCACCCCCTCCTTGACCAACGCCTCGGTGGCCTCCTTCAATGAGACACCCTGCTCTTCCATTTCGGCGAGCATCGCGCCGGCGCCCGCCACGTCTTGCTCTATGGCGTCGGCCGTCACCTGACCGTGTTTGCGGAACGCATCCATGGTGGCGGGCGGGATGGTATCTACCGTGTCGCGACCAATGAGCGCCTCGACATACATCGTGTCCTTGTAGGTCGGATTCTTGGCGCTGGTCGAAGCCCAGAGCAGACGTTGCGTCTTCGCGCCCGATGCGGCCAGAAGCTGCCAGCGCTGGCCGGAGAACAGCGCCTTGTAGCGGACGTAGGCGAGCTTGGCATTGGCGATCGCCACCTTGCCCCGGAACCGATCCGCCACACGATTATCACCGAGGACGTCCAGCCGTTTGTCGATGGCCGTGTCGATCCGGCTGACGAAGAAGCTGGCGACGCTGCCGATCTTGGAGACGTCGCCACCGGCTCGAGCCAGGTCCTCGAGCCCGGAGATATAGGCTTCGACTACCTGCTCGTAGACGCTCACCGAGAAGAGCAAGGTGATGTTGACGTTCAGGCCGTGACCGGTCAGCTGCCGAATCGCCGGAATGCCGGCCGGGGTCGCCGGCACCTTCACCATCAGATTGGGACGCGCCACCGCGCCCCACAGCCGCAACGCCTCGACCACCGTGGCTGCCGTGTCGTTGGCCAGGTAGGGCGAGCACTCCAGGCTGATATAGCCGTCCCGGCGCTGCGTCTGCTCGTAGACCGGACGCAACTCGTCGGCAGCGCCACGGATATCAGCGATCGCCAAATGCTCGTAGATCGCGGCGACGCTGTGGTCGGCCTGCGCTTGGAACTCCTTCAGCGCATCTGCGTATTCGTCTGTCTCGCCGATCGCTTTCTCGAAAATCGAGGGGTTCGAGGTGACGCCCTTCAGCCCGTCGCGCTGGATGAGCCTGCGCAACTCGCCCGTCTCGATCAGGCTTCGCTTCAGATAATCCAGCCAGGGCGATTGGCCGCAGGTTTCGAGCTGGGCCAGTGAATTCATCTCGTCGGCCTCCTAGGCTTGGCGATCTGCTCCTTGGCCGCAACGACTCCATTCTCCGGCGCAAAGCCGGGGGCCTCTTCGGCGCGAGCTCGATCCAGCATGTCTTCCTCCGTGAGGCCGATCGCACCGCCTACTCACCAGAACGGGCGCGCGATTTGCGCCGCCATGTCCGCTTCTGCTTATCGGCAGAGCGTGTCCGTTCGACATCCACGTCTCTAGAATAACGCCGGCAGTGTCAGTCGAGCAGACTCGGAAACTACGGAGACGATCGAACGAACGGACGACGCGGCCGTCGGGCGGCGGTTTCGTTTGGCGGTCGGCCCCACACCAGGGCACGCGCCAGATGGTCGCGATCCCGGACGTGAACCATGAGACGCTGCCCAAGACCCTCTCAGGGACCAACACACCAGCACCGTGACGCTTGATCGGCCGGATCTGTCCCGACGCCCACGGACGGAGCAACTTCAGGGCGGCTGGTCGAGGACATCGAGGCGATTCTTGACCCCGTTTCAGCCCACAGAAAAACGCTCCGGTGCGTGTTCTCAATATGGTTTGCGACCAAATGGACCGCGATCAAGAGAATTTACCTGGGCCAGAAACGGACGAAGCCCCCAGGTTTCCCTGGGGGCTTCGGTGGTGGGCGCTACAGGGATTGAACCTGTGACCCCTACCATGTCAAGGTAGTGCTCTCCCGCTGAGCTAAGCGCCCGTATGGGGGGCCGAACCCCCGTAAGGGATGCGGTTTTAGCCTCAACCGGAGACCTTTGCAACCCCCAAAAGCGGCCCCGCGGCAGCGTCTGTGACACACCGGCGGGGATGACATCAGACGCCAATTGCACTAAACCCATTACATGGACGCCGCATTGCCCGAGGACCGGCTGGAGCCGGTGCTGCACATAGAAGCGCCTGCCGAGCTGCGCCTGCCGCTGGTCTTCGCCTCGCCGCATAGCGGCGCGCGCTATCCGCTCGAGTTCCTCGCCCAATCGGCCCTCGATCCGCAAAACCTGCGCCGCTCCGAGGATTCCTTCGTCGACGAATTGTTCGCCGAGGCGCCCCATCAGGGCGCGCCATTGATCAAGGCGCTGTTTCCCCGGGCCTATCTGGACCCCAACCGCGAGGCCTATGAACTCGACCCGGCGATGTTCGACGGCCCCCTGCCCGACTTCGTCAACAGCCGCTCGCCACGCGTCTCGGCCGGCCTCGGCACCATCGCCCGACTGGTGGCGACGGGGGCCGAAATCTATCGCCGCAAGCTGTCCTTCGCCGAGGTCGAACGCCGCATCGAGCACCTTTACCGGCCCTATCACGCGGCGCTGAACCGCCTGATCGAGGATGCCGTCGGCCATTTCGGCTATTGCATCCTGGTGGACTGCCATTCGATGCCCTCGGTGGGCGGCCCCACCGACCGCGACAACGGCGCCTCGCGGGTCGACGTGGTGCTGGGCGACTGTTTCGGCACCTCCTGCGCCCCGGCCGTGACCCATGCCGCCGAGATCGCCCTGCGCCAGATGGGATACCGGGTGGTCCGCAACAGCCCCTATGCCGGAGGCTACACCACGCGCCATTACGGCGCCCCGAAGAAGGGCCGCCACAGCCTGCAGATCGAATTGAACCGGCGGCTCTACATGGACGAACGGACCCATATGAAGCGACCCGGCTTCGAACAGTTGCGGCGCCAGCTCGGCACCCTGGTGGCGGCCCTGGCCCAGGTCCCGGCCAGCGAACTGAAACCATGACGGCGGCCTCGCTGCCGGTCACCATCCGCGACGCGACGGCGGCGGACATGGCCGCCGTACAGGCCATCTATGCCCATTACGTGACCAGGAGCGCCGCCTCGTTCGAGGAAGAACCGCCCACCGTCGGCGAGATGCGGCACCGCTTCGAGACCAACCGGCAACGCGGCCTGCCCTATCTGGTGGCCGAGGCCGACGGCGAAGTGGTCGGCTATACCTATGCCGGGCCCTTCCGCACCCGCTCGGCCTATCGCTACACCATCGAGGATTCCATCTACGTCGCCCCGACCGTGGTCGGCCGCGGCATCGGTATCGCCTTGTTGCGCAGCCTGATCGAGCGCTGCACGGCCTTGGGCTACCGCCAGATGATCGGCATCATCGGCGATTCGGCCAATCAGGCGTCGATCGCCCTGCATCGCAGATTGGGATTTCGTCAGGAAGGGGTGTTGCGCGGCGTCGGGCTGAAATTCGGCCGCTGGATCGATGTGGTGATCATGCACCGGCCGCTGGGCGAGGCCAATACCGGCCTGCCTGCCGGCGATCCGCCGGGGCCGCCGCCCGGCTGACGGGTTCGCTGGCCCGGTGCCACATTGCCAGCTTCGCTGGCACACCGGCAGGGACGCCGGTGCCACTAGGAGCGGGAGGCACCCGGAACGAGGCGCGAGCCTCGTGACTGGCCCATTGAGGGCCCGCGAAGCTTTAGCGGAGCGAGCCAAGCCGGCGGCTGCCGGCGCCCGGCGCCTGAGGGGCAAATTATAAAGAGGAGGACGAGATGCCTCGTCCTCCTCCCTCACCAACTCAGAGCGGGACGCAGGTCTCGTCGACCGGGCAGACCGCCGCGCATTGCGGCGAATCATGGGTACCCTGGCATTCGGTGCACTTGTCGGGATCGATGGCGAAGACGTCGCCCGAAGCCGAGATCGCATTGTTGGGGCATTCGAATTCGCAAGCGCCGCAGGCGGTGCAATTTGCGGCAATGATCTGATAGGCCATGATGAACTCCCATACTGCCGCAGGGACCCGGCCGGCGCTACGCCGCATCCCCACGCTCCGGCCCCAAATCTTGCCAGCCGAAGAATTTCCACGAGTGCGGGAGTCTGCCCGATCACAACGATCGAACGGTCGGAAAGAGGGGCCCCCGCTGGGGTCGGGAGTTTAGCCGAACGGCGAACAGGCTGTCCAGGCTCTCCGGGTGAAGAAAATCGGACGAAAATCGGCCGTTGACTTGGATCAACCGGCCGCCTCTTTGGCCAACAGCGGGTAGATTGCCGAACGGAACAAGGTGATATTCTCGAAGGCCGCGTAACTGTGTTCGCGCACCAGGGCTTCGGCGCGCGCGCCGTCGCCGCTGACCAGCGCCTTGACGATCAGCCCATGCTGCATATGGGCCATCAGCAGGATGTCGTACTGGCGCCGCGTCATCACCGGGTCGGTGATGTCGTCGAGGAAGGCCTTGGCCGAGGAAAACGGCACCTGATCGTTGATGCGCAGGGCATGGATCAGCGGCCGGTTCTCCGATCCGCCGACGATCAGATCGTGGAAGCGTTCGTTGAGGGTCGCCCAGGCCACCCCGTCCCCAGGCACCAGACGCCCCTTGCCGACCACCCGCTGACCATCGGCCAGGCAGGCCCGCAGGCCCGCCTCGGCTTCCGGCGAGATACCACGCTGGGCCAGCAGCCGCGCCGCCATCCCTTCGAGGGCGCCGCGCACCTCGATGGCGTCATGAATGTCCTTGATGGTGAACTCGCGGACCACGAAGCCGCGACCGTTGGAACTGGGCACCACCAGCCCTTCGCGCGCCAGAACGCCCAAGGCGTAGCGCACCGGCGTCCGCGATACGCCGAGATGGTCCGCCACCGGAATCTCGGCCACCCGCTCGCCCGGCCGCAACAGGCCGGACAGGATCATTTCGCGGAGCTTGAGGACGATCTGGTTCTGCTGGGACATTGTCACAGCGGCCGGTAGCCGGTGCGGATGGTGACGCTGCCGCCGGCCACCCGCGAGACGCAGGCGCAGAGTTGCCGCCCCTCGGCCTTCTGCCCCTCGCTCAAGAACACATCGCGATGGTCCAACTCCCCCTCGCAGGCCACTACGTCGACATTGCACAGCCCGCACTCGCCGCGCCGGCAATCGGACAGCACCTCGACCCCGGCGGCGTCGAGGGCGTCCAGCATGGTCTGATTGGCCTCGACGCGGATTTCGCGGCCGAGATCGGGGACCCGGACGATGAAGGGCTGGGCCGCACGGTGACCGGAATTGCCGAAGGTCTCGAAACGCAGCCGTTCGGCCGGCCGCCCCGCCGCCCGCCAGCCGGCGAGCGCCGCTTCCAGCATCCCCATGGGGCCGCAGACATAGGCCTCGCCGTTGTCGGGCAGTGGGGCGAAGGCGGCGGCCATATCGATCAGGCCACCCTCCTCCTCGACCACCAGTTCGAGCCGGTTGCCCAGTCTGGTGGCCAGGGCGTCGCCGAAGGGAGCGTCGCTGCGGCTGCGCACCCCGTAGAGCAGGCGGAACGGCGCCTCGGCATCGGCCAGCGCCATGGCCATGGCGTGGATCGGGGTAATGCCGATGCCCCCGGCGATCAGCAGATAGGCACTGCCGCCGCCCTTCAGCGGAAAGGCGTTGCGCGGCGCCGAGACGGCGAGCGCATCGCCTTCCCGCAGGTCCCACATGAAGATCGAGCCGCCTCGGCTGTGTGGCATCCGGCGGACGGCGATGCGATAGCAACCGTCCTCGGGCCGGCCGAGCAGCGAATAGTGCCGCCGGTCCGGGCGGCCGTTGATGCACACTTGCACCGCGATGTGGCTGCCCGGGGTGAACGGCAGGATGCCGTCGGCGGGCAGGATTTCCAGCGAGCGCACGGTGGGCGTGAGGTCGCGGACGGCGACCACCGTCGCCGGTTGCAGCAAGGCTTCGTCGGCCATGGTTCGTTTCCCTCGAAGGTTATTCTGCGGCCAGGCGCGACCGCGGCCGCTCCGCCTCGACCATTTGCTGGATCAGGCGCCGCGCCCACAGCGAACCGGCGTCGATGTTGAGATTGTTGAAGCCGCGATGCGGATTGCGCTCGATGCCCTTCTGCTGCGCCGCGAACATCAGTTCGTCTTCACCGAACACCCGGGTGATGGCGTCGCGGATCTCGTTGGTCAGGCGCTGTTCGCCAAGCCGATAGCCGCGGCAGAAGTTCCAGAAATAATGGGTGGTGGATTCGGTCTCGGGAGTCATCGTGTTCAGCACGAAGCCGTTGACGCCGGCACCGCGGTCACCCTCGGGCGCACCGGTGCCGACCGGGGCCACGCCGACATCGATGGTCACCGTCCCGGGTGGCTCGAAGCGGATGATCTGCCAGCGGTCCACCTTGCCCGGCTTGCCCAGTTGCGAGGCCCAGAACGGCGGCGGATCGATGTTCTTCATCCAGCGGGTGATATAGGCGTAACGCTCGTTATGGGTCGACTCGAAGGCCGCTTCGGCGATGGCGTCATTGCCCAGGCTGGAGCCGTGGACGAAGGTCTCGTGGGTCAGGTCCATCAGGTTGTCGACCACCAGCCGGTAATTGCATTTGGCGTGGATGGTGCGGCCATCGCCGGCCCAGGCCGGATCGTCGTTCCAATGCAGGTCCGGGACCCGCGACGGGTCGGCCAGCGCCGGGTCGCCCATCCATAGCCAGATATGGCGGTGGCGCTCGACCACCGGAAAGGAACGGACGCAGGCGGAGGGATTCAGCGTCTCCTGCGACGGCATGCGAACGCAGCGGCCATCCCCGTTGAACACCAGCCCGTGATAACCGCAGACCACATTGTCGCCGTCCAGGCGGCCCATCGACAGCGGTGCCTGGCGGTGCCAGCAAGCATCCTCGAGGGCCGCCACGCTGCCGTCGCGGCGCCGGTACAGGACCACCGCCGTATCGCAGATGGTTCGCGCCAACAAGGTCTTGCCGATATCGGTATCCCACGCCGCCGCGTACCAGGCATTGAGGGGATAGGAGCGTGTTTCGGACATCCATGGTCTCCCGCACAAAGTACGATTCTTGCCGGCCAGCACGGCCGTTGAGGAGAATATGGGAGCAGGGCCCATTGTATACAATAGCAGGAGCATTACGCACATATCCCGCCATATGGCCGAATATGCCACATCTAATGTATCCATTCACCGCGGATTTCTAGGGGTATTCCGAGGGCTCAAGCGATCTGCCCTTTCGGCTTAGTGCTTCCGCCAGATTGACCGCCGGGCGCCGTATGGATACGAGCTAGTGGAGAGCCGTCGCGCGCTGAACCTTGAGCACAGGCGAGAACGATGGCCGCAAGGTGACGGGGCCAAAGCCCAGGTTTAGGGAGGAAAAGATCCGAAGGATCGACCGGTCGTCGCCTGACCTCGCTGCAAAAAGGCCGCCCCTCGCGGGGCGGCCTTTTCCTTTGGCGGTGGTGACCTGGATTTCTTAAGGGGGCGGGCGGGGAGAGCCTGTGAAATAATTGTTTTTCAGTGGCACCGGCGTCCCTGCCGGTGTCCGCCGTGGAGCGGCGGAAACGCTGGTCTTCCGGCTCCGCCGGAACACCGGCACGGAGGCCGGTGCCACTAACTTTTTTCACAGCCTCGGGACGCCCGCCCCACTGAACGCCTTTATTCAGCCGATCTCGATGAGCATTTCCGGGAAGGCGTGGAGGCGTGCGACCACCCCCTGCTCGCCGATCTGGTAGTTGTCGCAAATGGTGCTGAAGATCCCCTGCGAGACCACCGTCGGGTGGCAGGTGATGTTCATGCCCTTCTGGATCGGCATCGGTTCGTCGTTTCGCACCAGCGGACGCTCCACCAGGTCGTAGCCTTGGCCGTGGCAGTAGAGCCTTTGTTCTTCGGCCTTGCCGTGGCTGCGCAGCAGCGCGTTATGGGCATCCCAGATGCTCTTGCACGAGGCTCCCGGGATCAACCGGTCGAGGGTGGCTTGGCGGGCCTCCAGCAGCAGGTCGAATTCGTCCTTCATCTCCTGGCTGGCCTTGCCGAACACGCAGGTGCGGCTGATCTCGGTGTAGAACCCGCCGGGTCCGTTGCTTTCGATCAGCAGGGTGAACATGTCGCCGGGTTTCAGGACGCGGTTCTGCAGATGGCGATTGCCCCAATAGGAGGGCTGTCCCGGCGTATGCGAGCAGCACAGGAACAGCCCCTGTTCGCCGCCGTGATCGAGGACGTAATGTTCGGCCACCGCGGCGATCTCGATCTCGCGCTTGCCGGGCTTCGCCGCCTTCATGGCGGCGTCCATGGCCGCATCCTGCATCAGGGCGGTGCGCCGGATATGGACCCATTCCTCGTCGCTCTTCGGCACCTTGATCTGGTCGACCATGTCGCTGGCGTCGACGAAATTCGACTGCGACAGCTTGCCGCCCCGCAGCGCATCGACGAAGGACACCGGAAGGGTGCCCCGTCCGACCAGGCCGATGGTCTTCCCGGCATAGGGCAGAAGGGCCTGTTCGGCCAGTCCGGCATCGTATTCCAGGGTGTAATGGGCACTGACGAAATAGGGCGCGCCGAGAATCCGCTTCACGCCGCGGCGGATGCCATCGCCCTCGATCGGCAGTTGCTGATCCTCGCCGAACTTCGACTGGATGATCACCGTCATGCGGTCGTCGCGGGGAAAGATGACGGTCCCGGGGTAGCCATGGGTGGCCGGGACATCGGTGAAATACTTCACATAGCCGCCCATGAAGTCGTTGTTGTTCTGCATGACGAGCACATCGATCCGCCGCTCGTCCATCGCCGCACGGACGGCGGCCCAGCGCCTTTCCAGCTCGGTGGTGGCAATCGGATGGTGCACCCGCTCGGAATGATTGGTCATCGGTTCTCCCCTTCTTGGGCCGGCGGCCGGCCCCACTCAAGTTGTTGTCAGCGCTCGACCAGATTGACCATGGCTTGCACCTCGTCGGCCAGGAAGCAGCGCAGGTTATGCGCGATGATGGGCATCGCATCGTCAACGTAACGATTGTACATGCCGCCGGTATGGCCGGTTACCACCACGTTCTTCATCTCCCAGAACGAATGATCGGCCGGCAAAGGTTCGGCGGCGAACACATCGAGCGCCGCGCCGGCGATTTCGCTCCGGCGCAACGCCTCGATCAGAGCATCCTCGTCGACCACGCCGCCACGCGCCAGGTTGATCAGATAGCTGGACGGCTTCATGGCGGCCAGGACCTGTCGGTCGACGGTGTTTCGGGTGTCCTCGGAAAAAGGCACCAGAACCACCAGGAAATCGGCCTCGGCCGCCACCGCCAGCAATTGGTCGCGGCCCGCGACGCGGTCGAACCCGGGAAGCGGGCGCGGCGTCGAGGTAATGCCCAGCACCCGCATGCCGAGCGCCTTGCAGCGCGGCGCCAGGGCCTCGGCAATGACGCCGACGCCGAAGATGACGACGGTGGAGCGGTCGAGCAGTCGTGACGGCCACCGTTCCCAGGCATGCCGATCGTGGGCCCGCACTGCCCGCGGCAGGTCGCGGCTCAAGGCCAGCATGGCCGTCAGCGCGGCCTCGGACATGGCGGCGCCATGGATACCCCGCATGCCGGTGACCAACACATCGCCGCGCAGCGACGGTAGATCGCTGATGCCGTCGGTGCCGGCGCCGAGCGATTGAATCCATTTGAGGCGAGGCGCCTCCTTGACCAGGCGGTCCGAGGTCATGGTACCGAAGGTCAGCAGGATCTCGGCCGTGGCGAGGTAGGGGTCGGCCTTGCTGTGGTGGTCGACCACATTGACCACCACCTCGGGAAACAGGGTCTCGATGCTTGTCTTGTACTTGTTCCGGACCTCCGGCGCATGGGTCAGAACCAGCAGCAGTTCGGTCATCGTCAACCCGCCGTTTGCGGAATGCGGCGCAACGGCAGGTAGACGCCGGCCCGCACCGTCGACAGCTTGACGAAGAAGTCACCAGCCGCCGAGGCCAGCCCGATCAGGGCCATGGTGGTGGCGGAGATCGCACTCGGCAGGGCGATCAGCAGCACCGGCACCAGCAGACCGAGGGCAAGGGTACCGCCATAGAACAGCAGAGCCAGCCGGCCGGCCAGGATGTCGTGCACCGAGCGGCGCGCCGCCTGATTGCCGCCGGTCACCGCGCCGTACAGTTCGAGCCCGAAGAACAAGCAGACCAAGACGGTGATGCCCAGCCACAGTTGCAGCAGCCCATCGCCCGGCACCACGCCCGTCGCCGCCGATATGACCAGCAATGCGGCAATGCCGCCGCGGAACGCATAGGCGATGTAGAGGGCGGGATGCAGCGGCGAATGCCAGAAAGGGATCCCCTTCGAGGCGGTATAGCAGAACCCCATATAGCCGATGATGATCACCGTGCCGACGGCGGCCAGTCCCTGAGCGCACAGCGCCAGGACCAGCCATGGTCCGCCCAGCCCGAGAAAGCCGATGGCAAGGCACCCCCCCGAGCCGACCAGGAACAGGCTCAAGCCGACGAAGCCGCGCGAAATCCATGAGGTGCGGAAATGCCGGATCATCTTGAAGGCCCGCATCGGCTTGCCGAGGAAGGCCAGATGGACCAGCGCTCCCAGGGCGCCGAGGACGAAGGCCACCGCCAGGCCGACAGTCACATGATAGAGCGACGACATCACCCAGGTGCCGCCAGCCACGCCGACCAGGAAATGGCCGACCACCAGCAAGATGCCCTTGCCTTCGCCCCATTCGCGCTGCGGCCGGTAGTCGCTGCGCATATCGGCGATCAGCTGATCGTATCTTTGGCTGCTCATATTCGCCTCACGGTGCCAGGTAATAGACGTTGGGGCTGGTCCCGGCTTCCGGATGCAGGGTGAACCCGCCGCGGTCCTTGATCAGGCGGGACACAGTGCTGTTGGGATCATCGAGATCGCCGAACGTGCGCGCCGTGGTCGGGCAATTGGCCACGCAGGCCGGCAGTTTGCCTTCGGCCAGGCGGGGCGTGCAGAAATTGCATTTCATCACCACCCCGGTGTCGTGCCGGGCGCTGCGCGCCAGCTCGTAGGGGGTGGGGCCGGCGTCGCCGAAATACCAGTTCCGCTCGGCGTTGAAATAACGGTTGTTGTACGGGCAGGCCATCATGCAGGCGCGGCAGCCGACGCATTTGTCATGGTCGATGTCGACGATCCCGCCCTCGCAGTAATGGCTGGCCTCGGTCGGGCAGACATCGACGCAGGGCGCGTCGGTGCAGTGGTTGCACAGCACCGGCAGGAACATCTGGCGCACCGAGGGATACTTGCCTTCCTCGTGCTTCAGCAGGCGAGCGAAGAAGACGCCCGGCGGCGTGCCATGTTCGGCTTTGCAGGACAGTTGGCAGCCGTAGCAGCCGATGCATCGTTTGAGGTCGATCACCATCCCCAGTCTCATGGCTTGGCCCCCAGCTTGGTCACCTTGACCTTGACGCAGAGATCGAGGTTCTGGTTGACCGGACTCGAATGGTCCCAGTCGACTTCCAGCAGTTCGTTGAAGAAGACGCCCTTGCCCTTGGCGATCGGCATACCGTCGCCCCAATGCCCGGCCAGGGCGGCGATCCCCAGACCTTCGGGATGAATGGCCTCGGTCAGGCACAGCCGGCCCGTCACCTTGCGGCCGCCTTCGGTCTCGATATCGACCACATCGCCATGCGCCAGACCGCGGGACAGCGCGGTGTCCTTGTGGATGGCCACCGTATAGGAATAGGGGTCGAGCCTGGCCGCTTCGTCCAGCCAGGGATTTTCCATGGTGAAGCTGTTGGTGTGGATGATGTCGCGATAATAGAAGGCGAAATAGTCGAAGCCCTTATGCTCGCATTGGTGCGACGGACAGGGCAGGAAGTCGGGCAAGGGTTCGTAGTATTCGCGCGGGATGGAAACCCCGCGCGGCTCGGCGATGGCGGCGATCTTGTCGCCCGCCACCTTGAGGAATTCCCAATAGATCGGCACCCGCACGTCTTCGAAGGCGCGCCAATAGACCTCTTCCGGTTTCTTCGGCCATTTGATGACGCCGTGCTGCTTGAACCAGTCGAGCCCCCGCTCGGCGCCGAAATTGCACTTCAGTTCGGCATCGCAGACCTCGTCCCAGCTGTAGCGGCGATCGGGGGCCAGGCGATAGGGCGGGGCCAGGTTGATCGAGGCGTTCAGCGCCGCATTGAAGTCGGGGGTCATGCCGATCCGCTCGGCCAGGTCCAGCAGGACCTCGCTGTGGCGCCGTTGCTCGCCCTGCGGCTGGTCGGCCGGCTGGCGAATCGACCAGCACCATTCCCCCATGCCGCCCGGCAGGTTGAAGATGAACGGAAAGTTCGAGCGCGAATCGGTCGACTGCAAATAGTCGCAGTCGGGCAGGACGATATCGCAGAAGTCGGAGAACTCGGTCAGGTACAGGTCGATCGAGGCGATGAACTTGTACTTCTTCAGCGACTCGGCGACGGTCTGGCTGGTGCCGACGCTCATCATGATGTTGCAGCCGAAATTGAGCAGCGCCTCGGGCCGATAGGGAACCGAGAAGGTCTGCCACAGTTCTTCCTGGTCGCTCGAGGTGAGGAAGGGCGAAGTCATTCCCATGACGAACAGATCCTGCAGCCCGAGATTGGTCGGCAGCCGCGGCTCGGCGATCGGATAAGGGTAGTGGTAGCCCATCCACATGCCGGTCACCATCAGCCCGTCCGGCCCAGCCTTCGGCACATAGCGCAGACGCCCGGTTTCGGGGAAGCCGTGGCTGGCCGGATTGAAACCGAGACAGCTGCCGGCCACGTCGGCGGCGCCGACCATTTGGTTCAGCAGGTCGACCGCCAGGAAGTTGTAGACCGAATTCATATGCCCCTGGGCGCCGCGGAAGGCGATGGCGGCGACCGGCCGATACGGCACGGTCACGCCGTCGATCACGATGGTGCTGCCGACCCGCGCCTCGCGGCCGAATTCACCGCCCAAGCGACGGATATCGGCGGCAGGAACGGTGGTGATCTTCTCGGCCTGTTCCGGCGTGAACTTGCGCAGATGCTCCTTCAGAATGACAAAGGAGGGACGGCAAGGCACGCCATCGACCTGATAATTGCCCTCCAAGGCCATGTCTTCCGCCGGCACCGCCGTGTAGGGAAGCGCCACGCCCTTCTTTTCGTCCCACACCAGCGGCTCCTTGGTCGCCGGATCGCGCAGGTAAAGCTGATCGGGACCGATCAGATAGGGACCGTTGGTCTTGGCCTTCAGATAAGGGGCATCGAAGATCCCCAACTCGTTGACCATCACATTGCACATGGCGAGCGCCAGCGCCGCGTCGGTGCCGACCCGCAAAGGCACCCACTCGGTGGCCTTGGCGGCGGCGAAGTTGCACATCGGGTCGACCACCACCATGCGCATGCCGCGGGCCCGGGCGTCGGCCGCCAGCCCCATGTTGGAGCAGGATGCGTGGCCGGCCGAATGGCCCTTCGAGGCGCCGAAATAGACGGCGTAATTGCAGTATTCGAAGTCGGGAACCACCGACCACGAGGCATGCATGATGCCGCTGATCAGATGAGCGCCGTTGCCGCAGTGCAAGCCACCCCCGGCCACCGAGAAGTTGGGCGTGCCGAAACCGGCCGAAAAGGCCTGGAAGGGAACCCGGCTGGCGGTGACGGTGGTGGTGCGCATCACCGTCAGTTTGCGCGGATCCTCGTCGCGAATCCGCTTCAGCTCGCGGGCGACAGTGTCCAGGGCCTCGTCCCACGAGATTTCCTTCCACCCCGGATCGACGCCGATGCCCTTCACCGGGTTGGTGCGCTTCAAGGGTTTGGTCAGCCGATGCGGGTCGTAATGGGTCATGATGCCGCTGACCCCCTTGCCGCACAGCTTACCCTTGCCGACCACGCTGTCCGGATTGCCCTCGATCTTGATCACCGTGCCGTCGACCCGGTGGGCGAGAATCGAACAGGTGCCGTAGCAAAGGGCGCAGGACGAAGCGAGCCACGCATCGTCGGCGGCCGCAGCCGGCTTTTTCTTCAGCAAGCTCATCGTTTTAGCTCCTCAGCCGCCTTCCGACGACGTTAGTACGATCAGTTCAAGGTTCCGGGGGCCACGAGCGGGATCGATGATGTCGTCGACCTCCACCGGGAAGCCGTCCAGGAATAGCCTGCAACAGCCGTAGATCTGGCCGTTGTCCTGCATCACCAGTTCGCGGAAAGCGGGGCCGAAGCGCTCGACCATCATGGCCATCAGGCTGCGCAAACTGGTGGGGGCATCGAGGGGAACGGTAAAGCTGCGGCAGGCGGCCACCGGAGCCAGTCCGCCGAACAGCCAGACCTTCAGCAGCGGCGGGCCGTCGGCGTCCATCTCGTCGAGCGGCGGCGGCTCGACGATCGCCGCCTGGGCAGGCGGCACCGATGCCCGACCGTCGCGGCGGGAACGCCACAAGACGGCAAGCCGGTGCGCCAATCGTGGCGCCCATGCAGCGATCATCCGCTCAACCTCCCTTATGTTCAACATTATTGAACTTATTTTTTATTATTGTACTGACTTGCCCCTTGCGAAACAAGGGCATTCGATCGGGATCTGGCCGGGATCCGAACAAAATCTGTCATTGTGAAGGGGAGGCTACCCGCTCTACCCCGGAATGTCCCTGGCCACAATTTTCCGGCTTGTAGTTCAATAATGTTGAACATGTTCGATAATATCCTTGTTGGGGCAACACGGGCCTGATACATTTGACCGCTTGAGATGGTCAGAATTGGCCTGCTTATTCTCCACCGCGGGTCCGGGCCTCTTTGTGGCGGCGTCTTTGTCGGCAGCGGCGTCGAACTTCGAGATACGGCGCATACTGCGTCCTGACGATGGCCTTCGCCATGGCCAGCGTCTTCATCGCCCTGATCGGCCTGGTCGGCGCCACCATGTGGATGTTGGCCGGCATCATCTTTTGCGCCGGCTTCTGCGTGGTTGGCGGCCAGTGCGCCGCCAATGCCCATGCGGGATCGTTCTACCCGACCGCATCCCGCTCTACAGGCGTGGGTTGGGCTCTCGGGATGGGGCGCGTCGGCTCGGTGATCGGGCCGCTGCTGGGCGGTGTCCTGATGTCGTTGAACCTGCCGATGTCAACCCTGTTCTACATCGCCACCATCCCCGGCCTCTGCGCCGCAACGGCCATCTTCATGATGGGCAGGGCCAGCCGCCGCAACGTCGAGGCCGCAACGGATGTCGGAGAGTTGGGGCTGGCCGGGATGTCCATGAGCAGCCCGCCGGTGGAGGCATGACGCTTCGCCCGATTCTTCCGAAAGCCCGCGAGAGTATGTGAATAGACCGGATCACCCTTCTCGTCATTCCCGCGGAAGCGGGAATCCATTAGCGGCTCCGTAATCGAGCTGTCGACATGGACCCCCGCCTTCGCGGGGGTGACGAAGGTGATTCCGTCAGAATGCACAATGCCCTAGGAAAAGGGTTGGCCTGGTTCCTGTTCCAGCGCTCTCAGCCGTGCCAACCAAGCCGGCGCGACAACTCTTGTGAGACCCGCTTCAATTCCTGGACGTTCATGCCCTCAGGCCGGCCCACGATGGTCACGGCCGCCTTCAATTGGCCCTCGTGGTCGAACACCGGAGCCGACACGGCGACAAAATTGGGAATGCTCACCACATGGCCGTGCGCCACGCCGGCCAGCCGAATATCGATGATCATCTGCTCGAGCTCGAAATCGGCGGGAAGACTGTCCCCCGCGTCCGCACTGGCCGCTCCCAGCACCGCCATCCATTTCTCGCGCGGGAGATAAGCCAGGAAGATGCGCCCGGTCGCCGTCCCCAAGAGGCTCATCACCGATCCGATTCGCACCTCATAGACCGAGTCGCGACGCCCCTCGATCGTCGCGACGACGATCGCCCCCTTTTCGCTCCACACCGACAGCACCACGGTCTCACCGACCGCCTGGCTGAGTTCGGCCAGGGCGTTACGGGCCAGTTTGAGGAAATCCACCCGGGTCAGGGCCACCAGGCCCAATTGCAGGGCGGTTTCGCCGAGATCGTAAAGGCCGGTCGCGCCGTCTTGGCTGACCAAGCCGGTACGCAGCAGGCTGACCAGATAGCCATGCGCCATGCTGCGCGGCATGCCGACCTTGGCGGCGATGTCGACCAGGCGCAAGGCGCCGTCGGCGGCGACCAGGGCCTGCAGGATATGCCCGGCCTTCTCGACCGACTTGATGCCGGCGCCGGCGGGCGGTTGGCCGGTGCGGCGGTTGGTCCTAACGTTCATCAGCCCTTTATGGCCGAGCCCGCCACCAATGTCGATTCTCGACCTCCTATCGACCCGCCGTCAATGGCGGGCCGCCACCGCACCGAGGCGCCGCCGCCGCGCCGCCGGACTGGCGAAGATGAACAACAGGGCGATCGAGGCCAGCAGGATCGCCAGGCTGATCGGGCGGGTGACGAAGGTGCTGATATCGCCGCGCGCCAGCAGCAGGGCACGGCGAAAATTCTCCTCGAGCACCGGCGACAGGATGAAGCCCAGCACCAGCGGTGCCGGCGGGCAACGCAGCTTGAGCAGGACCAGGCCGATCAGTCCGATGAAGGCGGACATGACCACGTCCTCATACGAACTCGAAACGCTGTAGATGCCGATGCAACAGCAGATCAGCACCACCGGATAGAGGAAGCGGTAGGGAACGGCCAACAGCCGGATCCAGATGCCGACCAGCGGCAGGTTCAGCACCAGCAGCATCAGATTGCCGATCCACATGCTGGCGATGACGCCCCAGAACAGGTCCGAATGCTTGGTGATCAATTCCGGACCGGCGGCGATGCCCTGGACGGTCAGGGCGGCCAGCATCAGGGCATTGGCCGGGCCGGCCGGAATGCCGAGCGTCATCATCGGGATGAAATGGGTGAACGCCGCCGCGTTATTGGACGATTCGGGCCCGGCCACGCCCTCGATGGCGCCATGGCCGAAGCGGCTGGGATCCTTCGCCAGCTTCTTCTCCATGCTGTAGGAAGCGAACGAGGCGACCAGCGGTCCGGTGCCGGGAAAGATGCCGATGATCGAGCCGAGACCGGTGCCGCGCAGGATCGGCTTCCACGACTCGGCCAGGTCCTTCCGGGTCGGCAACAGGCTGGTCACCTTGGCCGCAGCCAGCGAATGCTCCTCCTTGCGGCCCAGCTGCCAGATGATGTTGGCGTAGGCGAACAGGCCGACCGCCAAGGCGACGAAGCTGATGCCGTCGGCGATGTTGCGCACGCCGAAGGTGTAGCGCAGGACCCCGCTGTCGAGATCGGTGCCGACGGTTCCCAGGAACAGGCCCAGCACGGCCATCGAGATGGTGGTCAAGGTCGAGGTGCTGGAGATCACCGACACCGCCACCAGGGCCAGGATGATCATCGCGGCATATTCGGCCGAGCCGAAGCTGAGGGCGGCCTTCGCCAGGATCGGCGAGAAGAAGGCGATCACCACCACGCTGACGCAGCCGGCGAAGAACGAGCCGAGGGCCGAAATGCACAGGGCGGGACCGGCCCGGCCCTGGCGGGCCATGGGATGGCCGTCGAGACAGATCACCACCGAGGTCGGCTCGCCGGGCATATTGAGCATGATGGCGGTGGTCGAGCCGGCATGGTGGGCGCCGTAATAGATGCCGGCCAACATGATCATCGAGGCCACCGCCGGCATCTTGAAGGTGATCGGCAGCAGCATGGCGATGGTGGTGATCGGGCCGAGACCGGGCAGGACCCCGACCAGCGTGCCCAAGGTCGCCCCGATCCAGCAGTACATGATGTTGGTCGGCGACAGGGCGACGTCGAAGCCCATTGCCAGATTATTGAAAACGTCCATGACTTGCCGGAACCCCTTCTCAATCGACCGGAAACAGGGTGAACGACAAGCCCAACCCATAGACGAACACACCCGCTCCGAAGGCTGCCAACACGACACTGAGGATGGCGGTTTCGACGATGCGAAGCCGCCCTCGGTGGCCCAGGCAGGCGATCCAGGTGGAAACGATGATCGCCAGAACCAGGCCGATGCGGTCGACCGTCAGGCCGAAGGTCAGCACGCTGGCCCCGATGCACAGGATGGCACGCCAGGAAACCTGCGAATCATCGGGCGCCAAGGCATTGGGGGCGGCGGTCACCAGATGGCCGGCCCCCAACAACATCAGCACGATGCCGAGCAGCAAGGGAAAGCCGCCGGGGCCGACCCGGGTCGGGCTGCCCAGGGCATAACGTTGCCCAAAAATCACCGCGAACGCCCCAAACGCCGCAAAGATCAACCCGGCAGCAATCCGCCGCCAATCCCGTGGTCGTGTCACCAGCCGCCTCCCCGTCGCCTATCCGCCCTGCCCCGCCGCGCCGCCCCCGAACCTAAAGGCGCGGCCGGCCGATCATTGCTCGACCCTGACATGCGCCGCATGGGCGATTTCCACCGCCGTCCGCAGATCCCGGTCGATGATCTGGCCGAACTCCTCGGCCGCCATGCCACTCGGCTCGACGGCGAGATTTTTCAACTTGTCGGAAACCTCGGGCGAGGTGATGGCTTCCCTGGCTGCCGCCTGAAGCTTGGCGACGATGCCGGGCGGGGTGCCCTTGGGGGCGAAAATGCCGCTCCAGATCTGGAAATAGGCGTCGTTGACGCCGGCCTCGGCCATGGTCGGAACGTCGGGAAAATCGGCCAGGCGGTGGTCGCCGGTCACCGCCAGACCGCGGATCTGGCCGCTGGTCAATTGGCCGGCGACCGGCGGCGTATCGGCGATGGTACACAGCACCTCGCCCGAGATCACCGCCATCACCGAATCGCCGCTGCCCTTGTAGGCGACCATTTCCATCGGCGCGCCGGTCCGCAGCTTGAACAATTCGGTGGCCAGCTGGAAGGTCACCGACGAACTGGCGTAATTGGACTTTTCGGGATGGGCCTTGGTATAGGCCACCATGTCCGCCACCGTCTTGATCGGCGACTTGGCCGAGACCACCAGCATCAGCGGAAAATGCGCGATCTGGGTGAGCGGAACGAAATCGCGTTTGCTATCGTAGGGCAAGGTCGCGTAGACCGCCGGATTGATCACCATCGCACCCGACGCGCCGATCAGCAGGGTATAGCCGTCGGGCTTGGCCTTGGCGACGAAGTCGGTGGCGATGATCGAGCCGGCCCCCGGCTTGTTGTCGACCAGCACCGGTTGCTTGAGGATCTCCGACATCTTTTGCGCGGTGATGCGGGCAAAGGTGTCATTGCCGCCGCCGGCGCTGAAGCCGACCACCAGATGAACCGGCCGCGCCGGGTAGGACGTCGCCGGATCGCTATCGGCCCGGGCCGGAGCAGCCGCCCACAGACCCGACACCCCGAGAATCAGCGCAACATGCAACGCGCCGCGCAGTACTAGCCGCAAGGCCATTGGATACCTCCCCTTTAATGCACTCTTTTCACTCTTTTGCAGGAGCCTAACAGACCGCCGCCGCCGTTGACAAGGCAGGTCAAATCTACTTCAGGAATTAGGTCATACCTTTCTTCGCCACTGCAGCAAGAGCGAAGCTGCGGCGATGGCCCGAATCGGCTGCCGCTCCGAGCTGTTCTATCCAGCATAAGTTATTGATTGATCAGAATAATCGGCCGGATATCCGCGCCGCGGGGCGGGACACCATAGCCTTCGGGCGGAATACGGGTAAGGATCGGCACCGCCTGCCGCAATCGCCGCCCGCACCGCCGCGTGCAACCATCGGCTGCCGGTTAAGGAGCTGATTCCAAAAGAAAAGGGGCCCTGGTTACCCAGGGCCCAAGTTTAGGGAGGAAACGTCCAAGAAAGGCAGACAATGAACTGTCGAAGACCGTCCGATTGCTGCAGTGCAAAATATATTCGGGCCCCCGCAGCCTTGCAAGAAAAAAAATGTGCAAAAGTAGTAATACCGCCCGCTTTCCGCGCAGATCCGCCAATCTGCGCCACCACAGGAGGCCATGCAATAAACGCATGCCAAAAATGGCACGAGATTCGCATGGTTTGGGCCAGACCTTGGCTGAGGAGCAAACGGCTTATGTGGCGGCTGTGGACTTGTGCAGTGCTGGCGACCTTCTTGGCGCTGCCGCCGTCGGCGGCGCGGGCCCTGGACGACAGCATGGCCTGCGGCGCCGAGACGGCCCGTCAGGAGAAGCTGCAGGCCATTCCCGACCGGCTTCTGCATGCCATCTCTTTGGCCGAATCCGGCCGTTGGGATGCCGACCATCGGGCAAGTTTTGCCTGGCCGTGGACGGTGATGGCCGAAGGTGAAGGGCGCTTTTTGCCGAACAAGGCGGCCGCCATCGCCGAAGTCAAAGGGCTGCAGGCACGCGGCGTGCGCAATATCGATGTCGGCTGTATGCAGGTCAATCTGCAGGCCCATCCCGACGCTTTCGCCTCGCTCGACGAAGCCTTCGAGCCGGCCACCAACGTCGCCTATGCCGGCCGCTTCCTGATGGGGCTCTATGACAGCACCCAGAACTGGCCGACGGCTGCGGCCTATTACCACTCGCAGACGCCGGAATTGGCCCTTCCCTACAAGACCCGCCTGATGGCCATCTGGGAGCAGAGCAAGCGGCGGTCCGACGATCGCCCACAATTGGCCGCACTGCAGTCCGCCTCGCCGCCTCCGCTCGGCCTGTTGATTGCCGTCGCGGCGCGTCAGGAGACAGCGGACGGCCCTGCCGCCGCCCCGGTCAAGCCGCCGGCAGGCCTCGGCGCGACCAAGGCGGCCGCCCTGGCGCGCAGCGAAAGCGAGCGGATCGAAGCCAAGCGGATTGCCGACGCCTACCGCCAGGCGAGGCTCGAGGAATACCGGATGCGCAAAGCGCAAATGGGTCATAGCTAGACGCGGTCTGGGTCCGAAGCACCAGTCTTTCATTGCCTTTCAGCCCAATCTGGGGGCGTACCGCTCCCTCTGCGACGCTTCCGCGCGTCTTGCACGGGGCAAACGCAAGTCACACCTGAACGGTGATGACCAACTCTTCCGCAAAAGCCATGACCTCTTCCGCAAAAGCCATGACCGCATCAACCTCGCTGCCCCTGCCACAGGCCAACTGGTCGTGGTTCCTCGACCTGGACGGCACCATTCTCGACATCGCCGCGACGCCCACCGCGGTGGTCGTCCCCGAAGGACTGGTGGCCACCTTGAGCGCCCTGCGCAGTGCCGCGCACGGCGCCCTGGCCGTGGTCAGTGGCCGCCCGGTGCAACAGGTTCGCTCGCTGCTCGAACCGTTGCGCCCGGCGGCAGCCGGCTTGCACGGCCTGGAGCTGGTGACGCCGGACGGGTTGCGGCATGGCGCCAAGAAACCGCTGCCGCCGGTGGGCAACCTGCGGCGCAACCTGCAGGAGACGGTCAGCGTCATCCCCGGCGTCGAGTTCGAGAACAAGGGCGCCACCCTGGCGATCCACTATCGTCAGGTTCCCGAGGCCGCACCCCAATTGCGGCGTCTGGTCAAGATCGCCGTCGCCAAGAGTCGCGGCTTCGAAATGCTGGAAGGAAAGATGGTGTTCGAGATCCGCCCGACCGGCATCCACAAGGGCACGGCGATCCGCGAATTCATGAGCATCGCCCCGTTTTGCGGTCGGGTGCCGGTGTTTGCCGGCGATGACCAAACCGACGAGGATGCGTTCCAGGTGGTGGCCGAAGCCGGTGGCATCACCTTGCATGTCGGCGAAAACGATGACACCACGGCAGAATGGCGCATCGAGTCACCCGCCGCGTTGCGTCTCTGGCTGGCCGAAGCGGCGGAAGCCCTGAAGCGGAGGATGTAGAAGACGTATTCGCGAGTCCCTCAGGCGCCGGGCGCCGGCATCCGCCGGCTTGGCTCCTCCGCTGACGCTCCGGCGCGCTCAACGCGCTAGTCACCAGGCTAACGCCTGGTTCCGGCCCCTACCCGTCCAGGGCTTCCAGCTTGCCCCGGGTGATCAGGGTGATGCCGCCCCGGGTGCGGTGGAACCGTTTGGCATCCAGCAAGGGATCCTGGCCCACCACCAATCCGGGCGGCACCACGCAACCGGTATCGACGATGGCACGACGGATCCGGGCATGGCGGCCGATATCGACATCCGGCAGCAGCACCGAGTCCTCGATCTGGGCAAAGGAATTGACCCGGACATTGGTGAACAGCATCGAGCGGCGGACCACCGCGCCCGAGATGACGCAGCCCCCGGAGACCAGTGAGTCGACCGCCATGCCGCGGCGGTCGTCGGCGTCGAAGACGAATTTCGCCGGCGGGCTCTGCGCCTGATCGGTCCAGATCGGCCAATCCTGATCATAGAGGTTGAGGGCCGGGGTGACCCGGCACAGGTCCACATTGGATTCCCAATAGGCGTCGATGGTCCCCACATCGCGCCAATAGGCTTCCTCGGCACCGCCGTCCATCACGCAGGAATTCTGGAAACGGTGGGCATAGAGCCGGGCCCTGCCGACCAGCGAGGGGATGAGATTCTTGCCGAAGTCGTGATCCGACCCGGCGACCCGCGAATCATGCTCGAGCAGGTCATAAAGGAAGTCGGCATTGAAGATGTAGATGCCCATGCTGGCCAGGGCCATGCCGGGCAATCCGGGAACCGGGTCGGGCTGGGCCGGCTTCTCGGCGAAACGCAGCACGCGCCCCTCATCGTCGACGCTCATCACGCCGAAACCGGTCGCCTTGGCCAGCGGAACCTCGATACAGGCCACCGACACGTCGGCCCGGTTGGCCAAGTGATTGGCCAGCATCTTGCCGTAGTCCATCTTGTAGACGTGATCGCCGGCCAGGATCAGCACGTGATCCGGCGCATGGCTGCGGATGATGTCGAGATTCTGGTAAACCGCGTCGGCCGGTCCCCGATACCAGTTCTCGTCGCGACCGCGCTGCTGGGCCGGCCACAGTTCGATGAACTCGTTGAATTCGCCCCGCAGGAAGCCCCAGCCCCGTTGGATGTGCTGGATCAGGCTGTGCGCCTTGTATTGCGTCAGCACGCCGATCCGGCGAATTCCCGAATTGATGCAATTCGACAAGGTGAAATCGACGATCCGGAACTTGCCGCCGAAGGGTATGGCCGGCTTGGCATGCCAATCGGTCAAGGCACCGAGGCGGGCACCACGCCCCCCCGCCAGAACCAGGGCCAGAGTCCGGCGCAGCCGCTGCGGGATGTCGCCGCCCGGCCCCAGCGCCCCCTTCTCCACCGAATAGGCCATCGCAGTTCATCCTGGGGCGATCGAGAAACCTCGTCTAAACTTTGCATAGACTTGCGGCGAGCTCAAGCTGTCAGCCATTCAAGACGGATCAGCTTTCAGGCTATTTCTTTTTCAACCTCTCCCGTTCGGCCAGGCTGGCTTGCAGGGAGGATTCAGGGGATTCGGCATGAGGCTGCTCTTCGCGTCGTCGGAGATCTATCCGCTGGCCAAGACCGGCGGATTGGCCGATGTCGCGGCGTCGCTGCCGGCCGCTCTGGGGCGCCGCGGGGTCGATGTCCGACTGCTGATGCCGGCCTATGCCGGCGTCGCCGTCGCCGCCGAAGCAAAAGCGGTGGCCCGGCTTGGCAACCCGTTCGGACTTGGCGACAGCCTGCTGCTGGAAGGACACCATCCGGACAGCGGCAACAAATTATGGCTGCTCGACCACCCCATCCTCTTCAACCGCGCCGGCGGCCCTTACCAGGACGCGGCGGGGGCCGACTGGCCCGACAACGACATGCGATTTGCCCTGCTGGCGTGGACGGCGGCCCGCTTGTGTCGCGCCGAAAGCCCGATGGCCTGGAAGCCCAACCTGCTGCATCTCAACGACTGGCAGACCGGCCTTGCCGCGGCCTATCTGCGGGCCTGGGGCGGGGCCCGGCCGGGTGTCGTCTTTACCATCCACAACATGGCCTATCAGGGGAACTTTGCCGCCGAACGCGTCCCGCAGCTCGGCTTCCCCTGGTCTTTCTATACCATGCAGGGGTTCGAGTTCTGGGGGCGGCTGTCCTGCCTCAAGGCCGGACTGGTCTTCGCCGACAAGTTGACGACGGTCAGCCCGACCTATGCCGGCGAGATCCAGACCCCATCCTTCGGCTTCGGCATGGATGGCGTCCTCGCCGGGCGGGCCAAAGACCTGTCGGGGATTCTGAACGGGGCCGACTACAAGGTATGGGATCCGGCGATCGACCCCCATCTGCCGCAACGCTACGGCCCGGACCAACTGGTCGACGGCAAAGCCGCCAACAAGGCGGCGGTGCAGTCGGACCTCGGTCTCGATACGAACCCCGCCGCACCGCTGCTGGTGGTGATCAGCCGCCTGTCCGACCAGAAAGGGATGGACCTCCTGCTCGCCGTCATGCCGGCGGTCCTGCGAAGCGGCGCCCAACTGGCCCTGTTGGGCAGCGGCGACAAGGGGCTCGAGGATGCTTTCAGCGCCCTGGCCGCGGCCCGCCCCGGCCAGGTGGCTGTGCATATCGGCTACTCGGAAGGGCTCGCCCACCGGCTGCAGGCCGGCGGCGACCTGCTGCTCATGCCGTCACGCTTCGAGCCCTGCGGACTGAGCCAGATCTACGCCCTGCGCTACGGCACCCTGCCGGTGGTCCATGGCACCGGCGGGCTGGCCGATACCGTGGTCGATGCCACCTTCGATGCGCTGCTCAATCGCACCGCCACGGGCTTCGTCTTCGATCAGCCGACCGCCAGCGCCTTCCAATGGTGCATCGAACGCGCCGTCGGCTTCTTCCGCAGCGGCGAGCACTGGCGGCCGCTGCAGCGGCAGGCCATGCAACAGGACTTCGGCTGGGACCAGGCGGCAGCTCGCTACCTCGATTTGTACCGGTCGCTCCGACCAAATGGAGCGCCTGCAAAAAGCAGGCGAAAGGCCCACCTATAGCTCGCCGGCAGGGAGGCCGGGCGAGGAGGCGACCTTGCGGCGACTGGTCGTGGTGTCCAATCGGGTGGCTTTGCCCGATGAAGGCGCGGCGCGCGCCGGCGGGTTGGCGGTGGCGCTCCAGGAAGCGCTTCAGCAAAATGGCGGCCTGTGGTTCGGCTGGAGCGGCCGCATCACCCCGCAATCCTCCGACAGCCCGCATATCCGCCAATTCGGGCAGGTGACCTTCGCCACCTTGGATTTGTCGCGCAAGGATCACGCCGAATATTACAACGGCTACGCCAATCGCAGCTTATGGCCGGTCTTTCATTACCGGATCGACCTGGCCGACTTTACGCGTGAGAACTACCAGGGCTATCTGCGGGTCAATACCCTGTTCGCCGAAAAGCTGCGGCCTTTGTTGCGGGACGAGGACGAGATCTGGGTCCACGACTATCACCTGATCCCGCTCGGCGAAGAACTGCGACGCCTCGGCATTCGTCAGCGCCTTGGATTCTTCCTGCATACGCCGTTCCCCGCCATGGAAGTCCTGGTCGTCCTGCCCAGTGCCAGCCGCATCGTCCGCTCCCTCGCCGCCTATGACGTGGTGGGTTTCCAGACAGCGGCCGACCTGCGGGCGTTCCACGACCACGTCACCCTCGAATCGGCCGGCGAGGTGTTGTCCAATGGACTGGTGCGGGGGTTCGGCCGGACCCTGAAGGCCGACGTCTTTCCCATCGGCATCGATGTCGGGCCGATGGTGGCGGCCGCCGAGTCGGCGCACCGTTTGGCCTCGACTCGTCGCCTGCGGCGGAATTTCAGCGAATGCAAGCTGATGATCGGGGTCGACCGGCTGGATTACTCGAAAGGCCTGCCGGAACGCTTCAAGTCCTTCGAACGCTTCCTGGAGAAATATCCGGCCTGGCGCGGCAAGGTCAGCCTGATGCAGATCGCCCCGTCGTCACGCGCCGACGTTCCCGAATACATGCAGATCCGGCGACAGCTGGAAGCCGAGGCGGGCCATATCAATGGCCGATTTGCCGAGTTCGACTGGACGCCGCTGCATTACCTGAATTCGAGTTACCAGCGGCAGACCCTGGCCGGCTTCTACCGCTTCAGCCAGATCGGCGTGGTGTCGCCATTGCGCGATGGCATGAATCTTGTCGCCAAGGAGTATGTCGCGGCGCAGAATGGCGAAGACCCTGGCGTGCTGGTGCTGTCGCGCTTTGCCGGGGCGGCGCGCGAGCTGACCAGCGCCCTGCAGATCAACCCCTACGACCTCGAGGGGGTGGCCGATGCCCTGGCGCGGGCGCTCGACATGCCGATCGAGGAGCGGCGAGACCGATGGCAGGACCTGATGAGCGCGGTCCGCACCGGTTCCCTCGACCACTGGCGCGACAGCTTCCTGAAGGCCCTCACCGAGGCGCCCTATACCGTCGAGACATGAACTCCCGATGACCGCACCTGGTTTAATCGCCGACATTGGCGGCACCAACGCCCGCTTCGCCCTGGTTTCGCCGGGATCGCTGCACGCCCTGCAACCGCTGGTTCTGTCCTGCGCCGACTTTCCCGACCCGGTTGCCGCGGCACGCTGCTACCTGGACCGCATCCGGCCCGCCGAGGCACCGCGCCGCGCCGCCTTCGCCGTGGCCTCCCCGGTCTGCGGCGACCGGGTGGAAATGACCAATCACGTCTGGCGCTTCTCCATACAATCGGTGCGCGACCAGCTCGACCTCGATCGTCTGGACGTGGTCAACGATTTCACCGCCGTCGCCTTGGCGGTGCCGCTCCTGGGCGATGCCGACCGCGTCGCCGTCGGCGGTGGGGCAGCCGACCCGGCCTGTCCCGTCGCCGTGCTCGGACCCGGCACCGGCCTTGGCGTCTCGGCCCTGGTTCCGACCGGCGCCGGCTGGCACCCGATCGCCACCGAAGGCGGCCACGTCACCATGGCGGCGGCCGACGACCGCGAGGCCCAGGTGCTCGGCTGGCTACGGACCCGACAGGACCATGTGTCGGCCGAGCGCGTCCTGTCGGGACCCGGATTGGTCAATCTGCACACCGCGCTGCGCGCTCTGTCCGGCCTTCCCCCCGAAGCGGTCACCCCCAGCGAGCTGACCCGCCGCGCCGCCGGCGGCGACCGGCTCGCCGGCGAAGTGCTCGACATGTTCTTCGCCATGCTGGGAACGGTGGCCGGCAATCTTGCCCTGACGCTGGGCGCCCGGGGCGGGGTGGTGATCGCCGGAGGCATCATTCCCCAGGTCCTGCCCGCCTTTCTGGCCTCCGGTTTCCGTCGCCGCTTCGAAGACAAGGGACGTTTTTGCACCTATCTGCAGGCCGTTCCGGTGCATGTTGCGGTCCACGCCTACCCGGCATTCCTCGGCTTGGCCGGTTTGGTGGCCTGACCTTTCCGGATCCAAGATCGGCGCAACTGCGAGGTGACCATGGTCGTTTACAAGAAGAATTCGGATGTCCTGCAAGAGAGCGTCGCACTCGAGGGCAAGCTGGTGCTCGACATCGGCTGCGGCGATGGTGCCCTGGCCCGCTTGATGGCCGGACAAGGGGCCCATGTCATCGGCATCGAAACCAGCCCGGTGCAACTGGCCAAGGCCCGCGCCACGCCGCGGGTCGCCGACGAGGCGTTCTGCCTGGGATCGGCCCAGGCCCTGCCGATGACCGACGGCATGGCCGACGTCGTGGTCTTCTCCAACAGCCTGCATCATGTGCCGGTCGCGTTCCAGCCCCAGGCCCTGGCCGAAGCGGCCCGCGTCCTGAAGCCGGGCGGCACGCTATTCATCGCCGAACCGCTGGCCGAGGGTCCGCATTTCGACATGACCCGTATCGTCGAAGACGAGACGGTGGTCCGCACCAAAGCGCTCGAGGCCATTCACGCGGCCGACCGATGGGGGCTGGAGGCGGTAAGCGAACAGGTCCACATCTCGGCCAACAGCTTTCCCGATTTCGAGGCCCTGCGGCAAAGGCAGATCGCCGTCGACGCCGAACGCGCCGCCATCGTCGCGGCGCGCCAGGACGAACTGCGCGCCGCCTTCGAACGGCTTGGGCAACGAACCGACAAGGGATGGCTGTTCGATCAGCCGATGCGAATCAACCTGCTGCGCAAGCGCGCCTCGTAGGCGGCACGGGAACAGGGTCCCGGCGCCACTTTGCCAGCTTCGCTGACACACCGGCAGGGACGCCGGTGCCACTGGAGCGAGGCGGAGCCTCGTGACGAGCGCGTTGAGCGCGCCGAAGCGTAAGCGGAGGAGCCAAGCCGGCGGATGCCGGCGCCCGGCGCTTGAGGGACAATCAAAGAAACTACCCCCCCATCTCCTCGCCGTCGGGCAGGACGACGCGGTCCTTGCCCTTCTGCTTGGCCTCGTACATGCGGTGATCCGCCTTCTCGACCATTTCGAGCCAAGTGCTGGCGCAATCGGAGATCCGTTCGGAGACGCCGATGCTGGCGGTAAGACGGGTCCCGTCCGGGCGTTTGCCCAGCCCGCCGTCGCGCAGCCGATGCAGGGCCATGCGGGCGCCCGTAGTGTCGGTGTTGGCCAGCGCCACGACGAATTCCTCGCCGCCCCAGCGGACCAGCAGGTCGACCCGGCGCAGGATGCGGCGCAAGGCGGCCGATGCCTGGCGCAGCGCATCGTCACCGTCCTCATGGCCGAACCGATCGTTGATCGATTTGAAGTCGTCGAGGTCGATGAACAACAGGACCAGCGGCATCCGGTTGCGATGCGCCAGATCGAATTGCAGCTCGAGCAATTCCTCCCCCACACGCCGCGTATAGGCCCTGGTCAATCCGTCATGCGAGGCCTGGCTCACCAGCTGCGTCATGAAATGCAGTTGGCTCATCCCGGCCAGCGTCGCCACCACGCAAAGCAGCGCCAGCAACCACATGGCCCCCAGATGGGACTCGAAGGGCATGACATGGTAGCCGATGGTCGCGATGGCCAGATTGGCCACCAGAAGCGGTACCGAAAGGCAGGCCCCCTCGAAGGCGGTGATCGGAAACATCGACAGCCCCGCCACCATGACGAAGGGCAGGAAGGCATAGCCGGCGGCGATGGTTTGCTGCAGCTGGCCGGTGATGTCGAAGTTGGCCAGCAAGGGTTGGCTGACCACGAAGAAGACGCTGGGAGTGATCAACAGGCCGGTCAATGCCCAGCGGGCCGAACGCATGCTGCGATTGCCGCGGGTGGCCAGGAACAGCACCGCGAAGGCGATCGCCGCGGCAATGCGCAGCATGGTGAAGGCGGCCCCCAATCGCGACGGGAACACGTAGATGTCGATGGGAATCCACAGCGGCGTCAACAGGGCGAACAGGGCGGCGACCAGGCGCACCCGTGAGATGATCACCAGCGCCCGGCGGCGCTGCACCAGCGTCGGCAAACTGCCCGGTAAAATGAGAGGATAGATCGGGTCGAACAACATGGAATCGAGCAGCCAGCCTCAAAAACACTCTTGTTAGTCGAACTCGACCCCAGGAGACCGCTCGTTGGTTGTCGGACTCACTATCCAGAACGAGGCTTCGCCGGCTTGGACTGCAGCATCGCAAATGAAGTCTGCGGCACGATAGGTGGACTGCTTCCAAGGTGCAAGACAAAGCTATCAGTAATCCTTCTTCCAACTGATGCCGACGCCGCCGCCCGCATCCTCGCCGACTTGCGTGTCCACGGCGAAACCACCCCCCAGTTCCAGCTCGACGCTGAGGCGGCCGCCGGTTGTTCCCTGGTCGACGCGAAGGAAAGTGCGGGAATTGAGGTATTTCCCGGCCGACAGGGCGGGGCCGATACTGCGGCCGGCGGCCGAGGCCTGTTGTTGCCCGGCGATCGGCACCGCCGAGGTGCCGGGGGGGCCCGACGGCGGCACGGCGGGCAGGCCGGGAGCCGTGAGCGTGTCGGTGGCACCGCCTCCGGCTTCGAGCACGTCGAGACCGAGCACATCACGCAGTTTTCCCAGCGGATCGAAACCGCCGCCGCCGATCTGACCGGCGGCGGCGCGGGCCAAGGTCAATTGCTGGGTCACCGAAAGCTGACTGGCATCGCTGCCGAAGATCAGTCGTGCCAGCACCTCGTCCTGGGGCACCGGCGGATCGGAGGTGAATTCGAAACTCGGCTTGTCCGCCGTCCCGGTCACATGCACCTGCGCGGTCAGACCCTGCGACTGTCCCTGGGCGATGACGTCGACCCGCGGGTCGGGCGGATGTCCACCGTCGAAGGTAATGCCGCCTTGGCTGAGGGTGAGGCGTTGGCCGAACAGGTCGTAGGTGCCGCGCACTGCGGTCAGCTGGCCTTGCACCTCGACCCGGTTGATGCTGCCCGCCAAGGCGAGCTGCCCATTCCATTCGGAATCGAGGCCGCGCCCGTGCAGTTTCACTCCTTTCAGGGTCGCCTGCACCGCAAGCCCCAGTTCGAACGGCAGGTCGGCCGCCTCGGCAGGCCTCGCCCGCGCTTCGCCGGGCGGAAGATTGATCTCCGTTACGTCCAAGGTGACGACACGGGCCGGCATGGTCTGGCCGATGTCGACATCGGCCCCGTCGACCGTCAGGGTGCCCGACAGTTCGCCGCGCCCGTCCGCCCCTTCGAGCCGGATTGTCCCACTGGCATTGCCGCGCACCAGGTCGAGATCGGCGAGCCGCAGTTCGGTCAGGGTCGCCGAAGCGTGGAACGGGGGAAGATCGGCGGCCCCTTCGGCGGTGAACCGCCCCTTGGCGCCGTCGCCCCCGGCGGCCTGGAAGACGATGTGGCGGGTATCGTGGGCGGTGGCACTCAGAGTGATGCCCGACAGGGCGGTGCCGGTTCCGAAATTACGGTAGGTCCCCTGGCTCACCTTGATTCTGGCATCGATGGCCGGCTGGCCGACGGTGCCGCCGGCCGTCGCCTCCAGCTCCACTTGACCGCCGACGCTCTCATCACCCGACGGGACCAGCTCGGACAAGCGGGCGAGATCGCCGTGCCCTTCGAGACGCGCCGACAGCGGCCCCTCGCCAAGGCCGAGGCCATCTTGCCCGATGCGCAGCGGCAACTCGGTCCGGCCACGGAATTGCGAACCGTGCAATCCGGCCGCCTCGAAGCTGGCGCGCAGCCGCTGGCCGTCCCACTCGACCTTGGCCGTGGCGTCGACACCGGCATGGTGGCCCCCGATATCCAATTGGTGCCCTTCGATTTGCGCCGACAGCCTGGGCTGCCTCCTGGTCCCGCCAAGCACCAATTGACCGGCCGCGGTGCCGCTCGGCGCCCACTCGGGCAGGATCGGCGACAGCAGATCGACCGGCAGCCCGGCGAAGGCCAAGTGGCCGTCGATACGGTCGCCGGCCAAGCTCCCCGAGGTCTCTACTTGGCCGCCCGCATAGGCGAGGCGGGTCGGCGCCAGCCGGAGCCGGGTCGGCTCCACCGATAGCTGGGTCGGCTCGATCAGGCGCAGCCGTTCCTTGCCCAGCGTCATGGTCAGGGCGGTCAGCCTGTAGCGGCCCGCCTGCGGCGATGCCCGCCCTTCGGCGGCCAGCGCCAGGGACGGACCATCGGCCACGGCCGTCAGTCCGACCTCACGGAGGTCGCCGGTCGCCTCGAGGCGCAGGCGATCGAGCTTCAGGCGGGAATTGCCGAGCCGGTTCAGGCTGACACTGGCTTGGCCGAGCGGCCGCGCCAACAGATCGCTCACCCGGGCCTGGCCGGCGAACCGGGCGGCAATCAACTCGCCAAAGGACAGATTGCTGCCCGTCAGGTCGAGCTTTGCCTCCTGACCATGTCCCGGTCGCAAGGCGAGGACGAAACGGGCCGTCCCGTCGACGGCCGGCCCCTTGACCAGTTTCGACCACCGGGCGAGATGGTTTACCTGGCCCTCGAGTTGCCCGTCGACGGCATGCCGTCGACGGTCCCAGACGAGACGTCCGGTCGCGCCGTCGCCACCGGACCGGATCACCAATTGGTCGAGACGCGGCGCCGCTCCCCAGGCGAAACCCGCGCTCCCCTCGAAATCCTCCCCCAGGGCGGACAGCTGGATCCGCGCATGGCCCAGCGGATCTCCGGCCAGATGGTCGGCGGCGGCGAACAGACTGGCGGTAACCGGTCGTTCCCGCAGGGTTCCGGTGGCGTCGGCGCTAAAGCTCAGCAGCGGATCGTTGCTCGGCCCCAACAGCATGCCCTCGGCATGGACCGGGCCGCGGTAGAAGCCGTCGCTCAGCTCCGCCGCCTCGGCGAGGTCGAGGCGCAGCCCCGTCAACCAGGCCCGCTGCAACAAACCACCGGCCGTCGCCGTGGCGCCGTCGCCGTCGATGCGCAGCCGGAACAGTCCCGGCCGGAAACCATCGCCGAAAGCGGCGGCGACACCGACCCGCGGCGCCGACCCGACCAGACGATCGATCGCGGCGATGCCGCTGGACAGCGCTCGCGGGTGAATGCTGGCGGTCACCTTAGGGCGGCGCCATGAGCCCGACAGCTCGCCGTCCAGCCGGGCCTGGCCCTTGGCCGAGGGCAGCAACAAAGAGAGGTCGGGGAGATCGGCCGCCACATGCATCCGCACCGTCTCCCCCCATGCCTCCAGCCGGCCAAAGGCGGTCGCCCGGCCATGTTCGGTGGCGAGACGCAGATAGCCGAGCGAAACCTCACCGCTCGCCGCATCCAGGGACCCGGCCAAGGCCCAGTCGACCGAGCGCAGGACGGAGGGGTCCGGCAGGTCGCGTAGCGCACCGTTGCCAACCACGAAGATGGACGAACCGCGTCCCTGCACCGAAAGCCGCGCCTCGCCACGGGTGCCGGCGGCGGTGCCGGCAAGGACCACGCCCAGGCGCAGCTGCCCCCCGGCCAATTCGCCGGTGGCCGAGACCCGCCCGGCCATGCCCGCACCAACCACCTCCGATGCCACCCGCAGGGATTCCACCGACAGCTCGTCGAGATGCAGCGACAACGGCAGGCGAGGAATGCCGGGCACCGCGGATGGGCTGGCCGATCGTTCCGGCGGCCGCCGCAGCTCGATGCCGGCGACCCTGACCCGCCGCAGATGGACTCGCCCATGCCACAGCGCCGCCGGCCTCCACTCGACCTGCAGGCCCGAAGCGACCAGCCAAGTCCCCTGCGCGTCTTCCAGGCCGAGTTGATCGACCCGCAGATCGAGCGGCCAAACCACGCGCAGACCCTCGACCCGTACCGCCGTCGCCGCGGCCACCCGTTCGATCAACCAGCGCTGGACCGCAGGCGACTGCAAGGCACCGAGCAGGGCGCCGAGCAGCGCCACCGGCAGCAACAGCAGGGTCACCAGCCAGGGGATCAGACGAGGGTGCAGAGCCATGCCCCGAATGTGGCGCCGCCGCCCGGCCGGCACAGCTGCCCTTTCGAGCAAACACAAAGGCTAACCCTCAGAAGGCCTGGCCCAGGCTGACATAGATCTCGTAGGAGTCGTCGATGCCGGCCCGACGGTGCAGCGGCACGGCGAAGTCCAGCCGCAATGGGGCAAACGACGTGTAGTAGCGCAGCCCCAACCCGGTCCCCAGGAACAGGCGCTGGGCGAATTGCGGCCGCGGCGTCGAATAGACATTGGCGCCCTCGAAGAACGGAGCCACGCCGAACGAGTCGGTCACCTTCAGGCGCAATTCGCCGCCGAAGCCGAGCAGCGAGCGGCCGCCCGCCGGCTGCCCCTGGCTGTTGAGCGGTCCGGCATAGCGCAGCCGGTAACCGCGCACCGAACCGCCGCCGCCGGCATAGAATCGCTTGTCGGCCGGCAGATCGATGGTCTTCGAGTCGAGATAGCTGCCCAGGTCGCCCCACAACGCAAGGATGGTCCGCGGATCGTCGAGCAGGGTGAAATGTTCGGTCTGATGCATTTCCAGCCGGGTGAATTGGCGATGCGCGTCGGTGACCTCGAGATAGGGTCGGACCTCGAAAGTGGTGACGCCGCCGGTGGTCGGGTCGAGGATGCTGTCGGTGGTGTCGCGACGCGCCGTCGCCGGCACCGAGGCCAGATCGAAGGCCTGGGCCGGAGTGCCGCCCTGGTGATCGGTGTCATGCTCCAAAGCCAGCGCCGCCGACAGAGTCCACACCGGCGAGACACGCCAGCCGACGCCGCTGGAAATCGTTTCCGTGCGGGAATAAAAGGCCTCGCTGTTCAGTTGCTCGTAGCTGAGATCGCCCAGCAGATCTTTGTCGCGGCCGAAATAGTCGGGGGCGCGGTAATCGGCCAGGGCGAGATAGCGCGGCCGGCTGGCCAATCCCGTCAGGCGCAGCCGCTCGGCCGCGCCGAACAGGTTGCGGTCCTCCCAGAAACTCTGCGCGCCCGGGCCTTCGGCAGTGGAATAGACCAGCCCCGCCCCCACCGACCGGCCCGGCCGCTCGGCCAGTTCGACCACCACCGGAAGCAGACCTTGTTCGTCCAATTCCTGCCCGATGGCGAGGTGAATGGTGCGAAACTGCCCGGATTCGGACAGGGCCTTGCGCAACGCTTCGATCTTCGCCGGATCGAACGGATCGCCGGGCCGCCAGGGAACACGATTGCGTACCCAGTCGGGATCGACCCCGGTCAGGCCGCCAATGGTCGGCGCGGCGAAGCGGCAAAACGGCCCCGCATCGATGCGCTCGGTCACCCGCATGCCATGGCTGGCATGGTCGACCACCACCTGTCGGGCCACGACCTTGGCCAAGGGATGCGACCGGGCGGCCAAGCGGCGCAGCAGCTCGCCTTCCGCCTTCACCACATCGGCCGCCACCGCCGGCCCGCCGAGTTCCAGCCCGACCTCGGCCGGACCGATGCCGGACTCCGGTTCGACCGACCACGACTCCAGCCGAGTCGGTGGCCCGAGCTCGACCCGCAGCGTCACCTTGGCCGGCGCCGCCTGCTCGTCGATGGCAATCGCCACCTTGCCGTCATAATAGCCACGCGAGCGCAAGACCTCGTCGACGCGGTCCTGATCCTCGTCGGCGCGCCGCCGCAGGGCGATGATGCCCGGCGGCGGGCGTTCGGCCAGGGAAAACAGACGCGATGCGTCCTTGATGTCGGCGACCAGGCCCTCGTCCTCGACACCGACCAGATCCACCGCATAGGGAATGGCACGGTCTTCGGCGCGCGAGCCGGTGGCCGGCAGCAGGAACAGCGACAGGGCAAGGACAAGCAGGCGAAGCATCGCCTCAGTCTAAGCGAAGGCTCGCCATCCTCCGCCCCTGCCGGCCGACCGATGCCGTTTGGCAGGCAGCTAGCCTTTCGGCGGAGGCTCGGCCGTCCACCGCATGGGGCATTCGCCGGCATGGCCGTCGCGGACGTCCTTGGCCAGCAGGCCGCGCAGTTCGTTCACCATGTGCTCGCGCGCATCCTGCACCACTTGCCGGACGAAATAGGTCTGCACCGGAAACTGGTTGGTATCGAAATGGAAGCTTCCCCGGGTTGACGGGAAGTCGACCCGCCGCAAGGCGCCGCGCAGGGCATCGTCGTCGTTGATCTTCTTGTCCGCCGCTCTGATCGCGGCATCCAGCAGCATGGCCGCGTCATAGCCCTCGGCCGCGAAGAACGACGCCGACCGACCGTATTCGCTCTCGAAATCCGACATCAGGCGCCGGTTGGCCGGCGCGTCCAGGTCCTCGCTCCACGGGCCGATGCTGAAGGCGTCGAGCGACGCCTGGCCGACCGCCGCGAGCAGGCTCTGGTCGAGGGTGGTGGGCGGGCCGAACAGCGGCATCTCCTTCTTCACCCCCGATGCGGCCGATTGCAGGAGGAAATCCACCGCCATGCCGCCGGTGTACAGAAGATAGACCCCATCCGGCGCCAACTTGCGCAAGCGGTTCAATTCCTTGCTGTAATCCATATCGCCGCGGCGGCTGGCAATCTCCGTCACCTGCCCTTTGAAGCTACGCCGCAACGCCGCCACCGCATCGCGTTCCCCCGCGGTGTCGGGCCCGACCACGGCCAGGTTGCGGTACCCCTGCGCCTGCAGATATTGCCCCGCCAGGTCATGCATGGTCTCGGCCAGACCCGACAACGAAAAGAGGTAGGGGCTGCACTCCTTGCCGGCCAAGGCCGGAGCCGGCGCATTGAGGTTGAGCACGAAGGTTCGTCCGCCGGTGGCCGCCGGCACCACCGCGGCGCCGATACGCGGATCGGTCGACAGCAGCAGAACCTGCACCCGCTCGCTTTGCAGCAGATGCTGCACCGCTTGCATCGCCGCCGCCGGATCGTGGCGGTCGTTGAGCACGGTGAGGGCGAATTCGACCCCGCCGAGGCGCCCCCCCAGATGCTTGACCGCCAGTTGGAAGCCGTCCAGCTGGTCCTGCGCCATATTGGCCTGGGCCCCGCTCAGGGTGCCGAGAAACCCGATATTGAGGTCGGCGGCAAAGGCGGGGGTCGACCAGGTCAGCAAGACCGCCAAGCCACACCGGACTCGCTTCGCCAGCCCCCTCACCCAACCCTCTCCCCCTGAAGGGGGCGAGGGCTC
>CAIOJO010000558.1 GCA_903858635.1 uncultured Telmatospirillum sp.
CCTCAATGGGCGCTGTGCCTTACCGGCCGCCGTTGAGGCGGCGGCCAAGGGGCCGGAGGCCCCGCCCGGCGAGGGCAAAGCAAAGGCTAATGCTCCGACCCAAACGGAAGCCTCCGTTTGGGTCGGAGCATTAGTCCGGTCGTCGTCACTTGTTTGTTGGTGGGGCTCGCACATGACATCGTCGCTGGGATTGCCGAAGAACTTCCTGTGGGGCGTGTCGACCTCGGCCTATCAGGTGGAAGGGGCCGCCGCCGAGGATGGTCGCGGCCCCAGCATCTGGGACACCCGCTGCCGGATGCAAGGCGGGGTCGGTGACGGCAGCAGCGGCGACGTCGCCGCCGACCATTATCATCGCTATGCCGAAGATGTCGCCCTGATGAAGGACATCGGCGTCGGCGCCTACCGGTTCTCGGTGGCCTGGCCGCGGGTCCTGCCGCGCGGGCGTGGCGCCGTCAACCAGGCCGGGCTCGATTTCTACGATCGTCTGATCGATGCCTTGCTCGAAGCCGGCATCGAACCCTGGCTGACGCTGTATCACTGGGATCTGCCGCAATCCCTGGACGATCTGGGGGGATGGACCAATCGCGACTGCGCCGGCTGGTACGCCGATTACGCCGCGCTGGTGGCCCGGCGCTATGGCGACCGGGTCAAGCATTGGGCCACCTTCAATGAATTCTCGGTGTTCACCCTGTTCGGCTATGCGATCGACTGGGCGGCTCCCGGGGTGACCGACCGGGCCAGCCATTTGCGGGCCATCCACCACGTCAACCTGGCCCACGGGGCCGGCGTCGACGTGCTGCGCAGCCTGGTTCCGGGGGCCTCGATCGGCGCCATCCACAACCGGCAAAAGGTGCTGCCCGAACATGGCCGCCCGGAGAACGCCGCCGCCGCCGCCTTGCTCGACGAACATTGGAACCGCGCTTTCCCCGATCCCCAACTGCTTGGCTACTACCCGCCGCAGATCGCCCGCGACATCGAGCCCTATCTGCAGGCCGGCGACATGGCCCGCATCTGCCGGCCGATCGATTGGTTCGGCCTCAACCATTACGGCCCGATCTTCGCCCGGGCCAATCCCGATTCCACCTGGGGCTTCGGCTGGGGCGACAATCCCCCCGACGCTCCCACCTACGGAGTCGGCTGGCCGGTCTTTCCCGACGTCTTCAAAGAAGAGCTGCTCGAGTTGACCCGGCGTTATCGGCTGCCGGTCTATGTCACCGAGAACGGTTGCGGCGGCAGCACCGATGCGCCCGACGCGGCCGGCCGGGTGATCGACCAGCACCGCATCAACTATCTGACCCTGTTCACCCAAGCCATGGCCGATGCCATGCGTCAAGGCGCCGACATCCGCGGTTACTTCGTGTGGGCGCTGTTGGACAACTTCGAGTGGGGCAGCGGCAAGAGCCAGCGCTTCGGGCTGATCCATGTCGACTACGACACCCTGAAGCGGACCCCGAAGGCCTCGGCCGGCTGGTATGCCGACCTGATCCGGCGGGAGACGAAGCGATAGTGGCACCGGCCTTCGTGCCGGTGGGAAGCAACCACGAAGACGCGGATGGGCTCTGCGGCCCCCGCTATGGTCATGCCGATGGCAAGGACGGCCACCGCTGGGGCAAGACCAAGGGCAAGGTCGGCTTTCACGGTGGCAAGGTCGAGGTCGAGCGGCCCCGTGTCCGCACCCGCAA
>CAIOJO010000559.1 GCA_903858635.1 uncultured Telmatospirillum sp.
CGGTGAAGCGCTTGTTGAGGGCCGTCGATCCCTCCGAGCTGCGCGAGACCTGCCGACGCACCTTCTGCCGAAGCTTCGGTGAGTCCTGGATCGTGGGCGACAACTTTTCCCGGTTAAAGTCCTGCGCCGCCGCAATGGTCGGCAACACCATCATCGTTCGAGCCGGCGCCACATCGATGACATAACCGAGCCACACCTGGCCAACCAGGGTGAACCCGGTTTGTGCGCTTTTCTGCACCCCCACCAGGTTCACCGGGCTGGTGACCGCCAGCTGGTCGACGATCTCCACCAGATAGGGCGTCAACTCCGGATCCCACCGCGCCCCGGCCCGCGGACCATCGGGCACCACCAGGTTAGCGGCCGCCCAGCTGCTCGGCAGCACCTCGTCGACCGGCGCGATCCCCGCGGCCAGCGCCGCGAAGACAACGGCGGCAGCCTTACGCGGGGTCATTTGCCGTCTTTCTCCTTATTTCGACAAACCGCTTTCCATCAGATGCCGCGGCAACAGCAGCGCACGGGCGCGGAAGGCACCGCCGAAGCGGAGCACATTGGGCGACTTCCGAACGCCCGGGATCGCCGCGAGAGCCCGGCACCATGTGTTGTGCGCCCAAGGCGTGCTCCTGAATAATTGGGCGACGGCAGGCGATCCGATCGCAAGGGCGATAAATCCGTTCCACCCGGCCGGATCGATCTTGATTCCCACGCGCGCCAATACATCGTTGACCCCATTGGTCTCCACCGGCAGTTCGGCCAGCACCGACAACGCCTCATCCTGGCCTGGCGGCTCCCAGGCCCGCAGGATGTCGAGACATTCCGCCAGAGCGCCGTCCGCCGACTGTCCGCCGGCAACCTCTTTGCCCGGCGGCACCGGGAACGGCGACTGCTGCCACATCCAGCGAGCGGCCTGGCGGCCGTACAGCTTGGAAGCGAGGCCGATCTTGTTGAGCCACAGCCGCTCGTTCGACGGATCGTCGACGTCGCCCTTCGCGCCCTCTTCGAAATCGATCGGTTGTGTCGCCTCCAAATGCGGCATGGCGTAGGTACCACTTCGCCGGATCGACGGCAGCACCTCGGAGGTGATCCATTTCTTGAACCGCTTCGCCGCCGGCTTACGGCTGGTGAGGATCAGGCTGTAGACTCCCGACTCGTTAATGATCGCCATCTGCTGCGGGCCGCCAGGGGTGTAAACAGTACTTACACCCTTTTCATCCTCGTCGAGACGCTCCAACGCGACCCTGCTGTTCGTGTGATCAAGGACGCGACACACATCAACGGCGACAAACCATGGCTCGTCACCGACCCACACAACACGAACTTCCTGACCTTCGAAATCAAATGGAATGATCTTGCTCATCTCGAACACCCTCGTCGCTTCGTTACCGAGCGACAATGCTAGGACCGGCTGAATACCTCGCACAACGGGAACAAATGTTCCCGTTGCACTAGCGCTCTGCGAGGTTTTCCATAGTCAACCGAATTCTTCTTCACTTTACGGCTGAGTCCGCGACCAGGGTCTCGATCAGCATATCGAGGCCGGCCAGCAGCCAACGGCCATAGAATTGCAGGCGGTCCGGCTCCCGAGCCAGGATCGCCCGCAACGGGAGTAGTGCCTCGCGGATGGCAATGGCATGGGCCAGCGCCGGATGGGTCTTCCGGCGGCCAGGGAATGGAACAACGGTGCTTGTGACGCTTGCTTGCGCGATCATTGCGGCGCCCTTTCGGTTGGCGTTGAACGCGCCACCAGAAGGGCTTCTTACGACCGCGCTGGTGGCGGGAGGTTAAGAACCCGAGAACCTGCCGAAAGTCAGGAGACGGGCGGACTTCTTCCCCTTGCGGGTATTGTATCCGTCGCCCTCCCGCCATAATGCGGGCGTAAAAATAGCCGCGAGACTGTCGGGGCGGCTTCCGCTTTCGGTGTTCTCGGAGGTTCTTACGCCTCCACCCACCACGATGCCCCTCTGTCCCGCGACGGTCAACATCAATTCTCCTCGTCGCCGTCTTCGGCGGCGGCCAGCGTCAGCGCCTCGGCCAGCTGCTCGCGCATCATCCGGACCTCACGGCGCAGGATGTCCCGCACCGCCGGGGCGCCCTGGCTGCGGGCCGCCGCAGTCAGCTCGTCGGCCAGCGCGCTGAGACGCTCGAGCCGTTCCCCGATCCGCCGGGCCCCCGCCACCATGGCTTCGGTAACGTCCTCGACCCGGAGAAGCTTGCCCTCCTTTTCGGCGAGCTCGATCTCGAGCTTGCGACGCCGGACCCGCTCGGTCAGCGTCATCTCGTCGTAATAGCCGTTGCCCTTGGCGCGCGGGCGCCCGGCCAGCGGCGCCTCTTCCTCGGATTGGGCCGGCCCATCGAGCGGCAGGGTCGCCTCGAGGTCCAGGCTGATTCGGCCGCGATCGGCCAGGGTCACTAGGGCGTCTTGCACCACGATCTTGCCGAAGGCGTTCTTCGGCAGGTAGCCGGCCTTCGACACGGCCTGGTGGCTCATCCGCACCTTGAAGCGGTCGGCGAGCAACCGCGAGAAGTCGCGCGGCCCCATCGTCTCCGGCGTGGCACCCATCATGGCAACCCCGACAACATGAACCGGCAACCCCGGCAAACGCGGCAACTTACTGGAAACCCTGGAAAACTGCCGATAGATCGCAGCGCGCAATACCCGTGGGCCCCCGAGGCCCAGGAGGGACCCATGAACTTGTTGCCACCTCACCCTACCGGGCGGTGGCCATTGCTTTGGCGAAGGCCTTCCCGAACTCGACCGTCAACGAGCGGCTCACCACTTGCCGTGCCCGGTCGTGGTAGCCGAGGCGCTGCTTGACCGGCAGCGGATCCTCGAACCGGATCAGCAGCTTCAGGCCTGTGTGCGTGTTGCCCTTGCTGCCCTTCGTTCCGTCGCGGCGCTTGCCGACAGATGGGCGCTGCCACACACCGTTGATGGTCTGCCCGTTCTTCAGCGTGACGGCGCCAATGAACACATCGGCGCGTGCCTTCAGCTGCTTGAGCTTGTTGCGGGTCAGATTTCCGTACTGGTTGACCGGGACGTCCTTCGGTACCAGCAATCCCTTCTTAGCGCCCAAGGCGTGAGCGCCGCCGAATTCGTAAGGCGCCAGATAGCTCGCAGCGATGTCCCGCATGAACACCACCGCCTGCATCCGCCCCTTGGTCGCCGGCACCACGCCGATCGACCGCAGGGTGAAGGGCGTCGGATTGTCGAACAGCCCGGCAATCGCCCGGGTTTCTTCGGCCTGCACCTTCTTGGCGGTTTCCGTCAGCGCCAGAGCCGATGCGTAGGGTATCTGCTTGTTCGCCAGATCGTTCAGCGAGCGCTGCAGCTTCTTCAGGTCGGCCCGCACATCGATCTTGATCATGCAAGGCCTCGGGCAACAAAAAACCCACGATCTTGTGGGATCGTGGGCGGAAACATCCAAACCTAGCTATAAGATGCCCCAAAAATGTGCAGTTGTCACGTCCTTTTTCGCGGCGATGCTTTCAGCACAAACCACAGGGATGCCAACGCTTCGTCGCGAAGGTTGTTGAGCTGTCGACGGCATCGGCGCTTCGGGTCAGCGTAAGCGATATCCTCCCATTTCTTCCGCCTGGGCAGCGCCCGATAGACGACGATCTTGATGGCGAAAGGCTCGACCGACTTCAACCCAAGGAGAGCGTCGACCACACCCTGCGCCCAATCGATGTCGGCAGCGGTCCTCACGATCATCGGCCGGTCATCCTCGCCCGGCTCGCACACGATCATCGAGGCTAGGCCAGACCTGCCGCCGCGCAGGCTGGCCAAGGCATCGTCGCCCGGAAGACAGGCGAGAATGCGTAGGGCTTCGCGGACGCAGTCTTCGACCATCCGCAATGCCTCGGCCGTTGACGAGGGGAGTGAGGGAGGCCGCGGATCGGAGGGAAGCCGAGGGATGGCGCGGCGATCCGCACCGAATTCATTGGCCTCAATGGCGGCCGCCAGAACGCGTTTGTGCCACTGTGCCGCCTTTGTGCCACCCTTTGTGCCGCTGCTTTCCATTCTAAGCCCCCTTTCCTTTCCTTATTTTTCAGTCAGTTAGATAGATAAGATAGAGAACGACATGAACCGCGGCACAGATGGCACACGGTTTTCCCGTAGCCCTCGTGTGTCCCGCGTGCAGCTACACAAGGGGGCATGCCGAAAAGGCTGTGCCATCTGTGCCACCCCTCGCTAACGCATTGTTAAGACACAATAAGAGGGGCACAAAATGGCGGCACAGCGGCCTATGCCGGGCGTGCCAACTGTGCCGCGAGGGGGTGCGGGGGAGGCTCATTGATCCAAGGCCTTATCCGGCGGTGGGCCGCCCCGCGCCTGGGTTATCTCGTGCTCGGGGACGTAAACGACCGGCACTAGCGTGCCCCGCGTCCTGGCCCCGGCGAAGCGCACCGGATTTGGCGTCGGGACCGATCCGGGCAGGCCGAGGAGCAACTTGGCCCAGCCTCCCGCCGCCCAATCGGAGCCGGCGAACAGCGGCCGCAAGCCGTTGTGGCGGCCGGCGACGGCGACCCACCATTGCTTTTCATGCTCGAGCAGCGACAGGCCGAGATCCTTGAGCCTCTCCGCAGCGTCACTGCCGGACCCGAAGTGGATAGCCTCGGCCACCAGCTCGCCGACGATCGGCCGCCGCCCCGCCTGCCATCCGTCGACCGGCTTGGTCATCAGCCACTCCCACACCCGTTCGGCGGTGGATCCGCCCTCCGCCTCGGCCGTGCGAGGCAGGAGATGTGCCGCCCAGCTGGCGGCGCCCTCGGCCGTGGTGGGCTCGTCGTAGAGCACCAAGTCGGCGGCGGCGAACAAGGTGCCGTAGGTATCGACGCCACGCGGATCGAGCCCGATCCCGTGCAGGGCGTCACGGTAGGCGGATAAGTTGGTGCGGAAGCCGGGCCATCGCCCGTGCAGCCGCTTGACCAGGTTGGGCCCGAGCGCCGACATGCGGGCAAGATCGGCCTCAAAGACCCTGATCTCGCCGGCGGTCAGAGACAGCGGCCGCAGCTCGAGCAGCGCGTGGCGGCTCTCGTCCTGGGTGGATACCGGCGGCGGGTTGATCGCGCCGAACATGAAGATGGCATCGACATGCCCTTCGGCGCCGCCGGCGCCGCCGCGACCGTAGTGCCCCTGGCCGCGCGTATAGGTGAAGCGCGACAGCTCGACCAGATTGAGGATCTTGGTGGAATCGCCCCGCTGCTCGGCCTCGTCGACGATGACCGGCACCGAGGCCCGGGTGCGCACGGCCTTGTCCCGGATATGGGCGGCCGTGGTGTCCTCATAACGCCATGGCCAATCGTTGACCAACGCCTTGGCGAAGCCCATCAGCGTCGATTTGCCGCAACCCTTCTCGCCCAATACCCAGGCGATCGGGCGCCGGTCGACCAGGCCGAGCAGTGTCGCCACCGCGACCCAGCCCAAGAACAGATGCGGGTGCAGCACCTTGTCGGCCCACACCCACCGCCCCACGAAGGCCTGCAGCTCGGCCGTCTGCTCGGTGGTCAGCGCCGTTTCGCCGGGCACCGGGATAGCGCGGCTCGAAGGATAGATGTAATCCCCAATACGTTTGCCGGCCCGTTGCCAGGCAACCATCATCCGGTCCTTGCGCCAAGTGAGGACGCCCAGCTTATCGCCACAGTGCAGAACGGCGCTTCCCCCGGGCTCCGGATCGCGGCCGACCGGCCAAAGCCCGATGCCGCGCACCATCGATGGGTCGAAAAACCCCGCTTGGTGGCAGGCGCGGATCAGGTCCGGCACCAGTCCGTTCAAATCGAACGGCGCGTCCGTCTTGCGCCCGCGCTTGGGCGACGGATAGCTCTCCTTCAACCACGTCTGATCACCGGCGAACAGCCCCAGCACGGCGTTCAAGGTCAGCGATCGCGGCGTCAGGGCGATCAGCTGGCCATCGGCGTCGCCGAAATAATAGGTCTGATCGGCATGCCCAAGCGCCGTGATCGGGCAGCGATCGCCCAGCACCGAGGGCGGCCGCACTTCGTCGCCGCCAAGGGCGTGGTCTCGGATTGATTTGCCGCCAGTCACAGGTCACCCGGGTAATTGATGGCGGTCTCACCATAGGCGCGAAGGATCACATTGGCCGCGGCGCCCAAATCTCCGCAGGCGAGCCGCCGGGTAGTCGGAAGGTCGTGTCCATAATCTCCCCCCTGGAGCATGTCGTTGTAGTCTTGGCCATCCGCCGCCGGCGCCGCGAAGGCCCGGCCGTGCAAGCTGGCGAATTTCCGCGCCGCCAGGCGCAACAGCACCTGGCCGGTGGCGCGGTCCCGACCGTCTGCGTCCCCCAGTACGCGGACGGTCTGAACGATCGGCGGCAATGTCATGGCCGGCCGGCGCGGATCCGGGGCCTCGGTGGGCAGGAACTTGCCCGGGCGATCGGGGTGGGGCAAACCGCGGCCAAGCCAGCCGCCCGCCATGTTCCACAGGCTGCCGGCGGCCCACACCACCAGCGGCGGACATTCCTGCATCACCGACAGGCTGGTTTCGATCCCTTCGGCGATGCCCAGCTCACCACTCACCGGACCAAGCCGGATGGCGGCGCCCCAGGCATTGCCCCGCATCTTCTTCGCCGGCAGCTTGTCGCCGCTCGGATCGAAGATCTCCGCCTTCCGGGAAAAATCCGTGTCCAGATAGGTGATGTGCACGCCGGAGAAGGCGCCCGAGGCCAGCTGCAGCGGCGCCACCATGGCCGGAAACCACCCGAGAATCTTAAAGCGGCCGTCAACTTGGTGGTAATAGGGCAGCGACGGCGCAAAGCGCAGCGATTCGGGGCAGATCTGAATGCCTCGGTACATCAGATAGGCCTGGGCGCCGGTCCCGGCCGCCGGGACCGTGTCGCGGAACAAGCGGGCGCATGCGACGACATCGTCGGCTTTGCGGGCCCGCTCTTCGGCCTCGAAACGCTCGCGCGCCAGCCGCGTCTTGCGGGCGGCCTCACGCACCGCCTCGAGGTCCTCGAGATCAGTGCCGGCTTGGCCGGCCAGCCATTCGACCGCCTCGACGAAGCTAAATCCCTTGGTCTGCTCGACGTACTTCAAGACGTCGCCGCCGGCACCGCAGCCGAAGCAATGATAGAGGCCGCGGGTATCGTCGACCTGGAACGACGGGGTCCGTTCGGCATGGAACGGGCACAGCCCGAGATGCTTGGCGCCCCGTTTCTTGAGGGCGACGTCGCGGCCGATCAGCACCGACAGCGGGAAATGCGACTTGAGGGCGTCAAGCTGGTCGGGCGAGAATTTCATGGCCGCTGCCCTCGCGGGGGGCGGTTCATGCACAGAAGGCAGACCAGGCAGCCGAGCAGCACCAGCAAGGAGCCGCCCAGCAAAATGCCGAGGACGATGCAGCCGACGTCGCGCTGGTCGAGGCCCTCAGTGCCCATCGCGGTCTTCCTCTGCCGGCGCGGTGCAAAGGAGAAGCCGAGCCATGGCCGACCCATCTTCTTCCTCGATTTTCGCCGCCGCGGCGATCGCGACGGCAATCAGCGAAGGCAGCACCGACCCTGTGTCGCAATCCCCCTCAGCCCGCAACGGCCGATGCAGCAGAAGGCTGGCGGAGAGATCGGAAATCGATTCACCGCGCTGGAGAAGCCGAGAAACGATGAAACAATCGTCCTCGGCCGCGACCTCCATATGGGTGCCCATCTTGGCGCCCTTGAGAAAGATCTCTTGGACTCGACCCGCATGGTTCCACCCGACGGTGACCGTCCATTTACTGCCGTGCCACTCGATATTGCGGCTGGTGTTGGGGCGCCGATCCGGCAAGCGCTCGCGGGCAATCACCGGTCACACTCCATTCGGTAAGCAACGCCGGCGGCCCGGCCGGCGGCCCACATCAGCCACCGCCCGACGAGCATTGGTCCGCCGGAAATCCAGAATAGGACGGCGCCGAGGTGACGCAGACCTTGCGCCAGGGAGCGCCGCCAGCCGCGGCGCGGCCGATGCGCGACGAGATAAACGTTACTCATCATCGTCCTCCTCATCGTCTTCGGGGGGCGCCGACAGCATGACGAAACTGCCGCGGGCCGGCGGGATCGGCGACCTGGGTGCCTTTCTCTGATCCAGGCGCCGCCACATCTCCACACCGCGCCGGAACGCCGCGATCAGTTCCGCCTCGTCGGTTCCGAAGGGGCATTCCTCAGGACCGGCCGGCCCTTGCTTGACCTTGCAGGCCTCGATGCCGGTCCAGATAGCCATCACGCGGGCGTCTTCCGGGTCGCTTTTGGCCCGGGTCAGGGCAGCGTGCTCGGCCACGCTTGGGGCGATCATAGGAGACGCCCCTGATTGAGGGCCGGCGACGGCGGCAGGGTGACCGCTGGCCGCCCGGCCGGCGCCGACGCGGGCAACACCGCCGCCTCTGCGGCGAAGTAATCAGGCCAGAGATCCGTCAGGCAGGACCAGGCCCCATCCTGCCCGCCACGCAATGAAACGTCGTGGCCAAAGAGTGCCGGAGCTGTACAGCCTGGCTTCCAGCATGTCCGGCGCATCATGGGCATTTCAGCGGCCGCCCATGAGCCGGTCGCGGCTCGGAAACGGAATGGAGCCTGCGCCGGCGGCCGCTGGCGCGGTGCTCGTGATGGCGCGGCTGATGGCCTGCGACAGCATCACCGCCCCGTCTTTCGGCAGATACTGAGTTTTCAGGGCTTCGGGCGTCTTGCGCGCGAGCCAGTCCCGGATGGCATCGACTCGATCCGGATATGCCCGCGCGACAAGGATCGCCGCTTGAAGGGTTACCGCGGTAGCCCCCCCCCTTTTTCCTTCGAAGGCGCGGCCGACGGCGATCACCGCAGCGCGCGATGGGGCGTCGGCCGCCGTCACGGCATTCTCGATGGTCTTGAGCGCCAGCGTCTGCCCTGGCTTCAGGTCTTTCCACATGACGTTGCCAGGCGCGACCCAGAGCCCGGCTTCGTCTAACAGGTCTTTCGTGTCGACCGCCAGCTGCTCACCAGCGGCGATCCGGGCATGAAACAGCGCGTAGGGGTTGACCTTGCTGCGGAGAAGATTGGTCGACAGAAAGATTTGCGCTTGCTCGGCAACCGAAGCTTCGGGCACCACGATGGCCGGGACTGTCGGTATTCCCAGGCGTTTGGCCGCCTCGACGCGATGCTGGCCGTCGATGATGCGCCAGCCATCTTCATGAGGCACCGCCAGGACGGTGCCGAAGCATGCCCAGCGAAACGTCTCAACGATCTGAACGATTTGCCGCTGGCTGACGCGGCTTTCCATGGTGCGCTGATAGGTCGGATCGACCGACATCATCTTGACCGGAAGCCACGTAAGCTCCGGCCGAGGTCCAAAGTCATTCATACTGATAGCCCCCTCCCCTAAGCGTCCCGGGATGACGCTTCCAAAAAAGAGGCCGAGGACCTGGTTGCCCGGGACCTCGGCCGCAGTTAGGGAGGAAACGTCCAAGAATCCGGCCTTCGCACCCTTGCGGGATGCCCGGCGCCCGGCAGCCGGATCGGCCGATGACCCCGCCATTGGGGCGACCGGCGATTCTGTCGCGCGTGGCATCGCCACGGCTCAGGCCTTCGATTTTGGTTGAAGGGCGACCAGGTGTTCGTACAGGCCGTCCCGACATTTGGCGGCGCGGTCGAGGAGATCGTTCATCTCCTCGAGGCAACGGCGGATTTCGTGCGCTTCCCGGACGCCGTCTTCGTCCATGTCTTCGACCGATTGGGCGAACTCGCCGAGGTCGCGCGCCAGCTTCGAGACCATGTGGGCCGGGTCGACGAGCTGGCTGTTCTTCACCGTGCCCTCGGGCACCAGGGCGTAGCCCGACAGGCGGGCGAGCTCGCGGGTGATCACCGGGTCGCCGATGTCTGCCTCGAGGTCGGCGATCACGTCGGCCGGCATGTGCTGATCGTGGGTCGGCTGGGTATAGAACCCCAATGACGCTTTGCTGACCCGGGTGACGTTTGCTGCCGCCTCGAGGCCGCCGGCCGAGCCAATCAGGCGCCGCGCCGCGGCTTTGAGGGCTAGATACGCGCTCTCGCAATGCTTGCGGGCGGCCATTAGAAATTCTCCCGCAACTTCAAGTTTCCACTCGCGGCGCGCCCTGCCACACTCGAGGCATAAGAAGACCGGAGGGGAACCGGCGATGATGACAAAGAAAGCATGCGGGGACCGGGCTCGACGCCCGGCCCCGCCTCTCCTATCGTGGAAGCTGCAACACCACCCACGCGGGAGATTCGAATGAAATCCGACGAACTGTTGGAATTTCTGAAGGCACACCTGGATGAGCAGGTGGGCGCCAAAATAGCGCCAGCGATGGAAGCACTTGCGAGAGTGCAGCTGGTGTTTGGGGCGGTCATCGACGCCCTCCATGCCAAGGGCGCCCTCGATTACAACGAACTCTCAAAGCTCTTGTCCGGCGCGCTCGCCGGCGCCAGACCTGAAGTCGCCCGCGGTGCCGGGGGCACCGTGATTCGTCAGCTTTTAGAAGCGATTGAATCGCGGCAACCACGCGGCGCTGCGACTCGGCCGAAACATTAGCCCCAGCCGAGGCCAGAATGCCGAGCAATTCCTCTTGGACAGAATTGAGCCAGGCCGCCGAAACGACGGTGGGCGCGACGGCGTCATTCATCCGAGGCCTCCCATGATCTCGCGATCGGAGAACCACCGATGTTCGAAAACGAAGGGGTTGAAATTCCCTGCCCGAAGTGCGGCCAGAAGATCGCGCAGCGGCTCGGCGATCTCACCCGCCAGGACGATCACCAGCTCGACTGTCCCGGCTGCGGCGCCGCGATCCGGCTCGACACGAAGGAGCTGCGGAAAGGCATCGAGGCCACCGAGCAGACGCTGGACGATCTCAAGCGCCGGTTCCAGGACCTGTTCCGGTAGGGCTGCCAGCTCGGCGAGCAGCGCCGGAAGTTCGATAACTTCTGGCATGGCGGACAGGCGAAGAGAAAGGGGGACGGGCTCGACGCCCATCCCCCGCTCCATTACCGTGGGAGTTGCTACACATTCCACGGCGGAGGACTTCGAATGTTCGACAAAGAAAAAATCGAAATCCCGTGCCCGGGCTGCGGCCGCAAACTCGCGAAGACTATCGGCGAATTGCGGCATCAAACGCAGGCCAACGAGAAATGTCCCGGCTGCGGTGCGTCCATTGACCTCAATTCGGAAGGGGTCCGGCGTGGCGTTAAGCAGGCTGAGGAGGCGCTCGCGAAGCTCAAGAGGGACTTGGGCAAGATCTTCAAATAACCGGCTCGCCGCATCGAAACTGGAGTCGGGCAGAAGCTCGACTATGCGGGGAAGACTCCGGGCGGTCATGCTGCCTCCTCCGACTGCCCGAAGAAATCGCTCGGGGCGACCTTCCCATCCGTCAGCCGGCCTATTTTCTGAAGGTCTGCCTTTCGGGGGATGCGGCTGCCGTTGCAATACCGGCGGACACACTCGTAGCTGCGACCGATCTGGTCGGCCACCCACACGATGTTGTGCCCTTCGGCTATGATCCAATCCATTAGTTGCATGGGGGTATAACACCAAAATGGTGTGCGTCGGTCAAGCTACAAAACACCCCTTTGGTGTTAGACGCGCGCCATTTGGTTGGTCAGAATTGAGGATGCCTAATCGAATCAAGCAATTACGCGAAATTCGCGGCTGGAGTCAGGCCGAGCTCGGGTCGCGCCTTAATCCCCCGACAAGCCAGCAGCAGATCGACAAGCTGGAAAAGGGACAGCGGCGCATGACCGTCGACTGGCTCAATAAGTTTGCGGCAGCGTTCGAATGTGACCCGCTGCTCATACTTGGAGAGGTCGCGCCAATGACCCCGAAAGAACAGGCCGTCCTTGGTCTTTTCCGCGGACTCACGGCGGAGGAGCAGGATGCTTTCCTAAAAGCGGCTGATGCGATGGCGAAACTTGCATCAGGCCGAAAAACGGGAAACGGCGATTAATAAGTCCCGGTATGTTCCCTAGGACACGGCGGCATTTAAGGGGGATATAGTCTTGCGTTTATTCGTATTAATTGGGGTGGCGCTAGCTGCATTTTGTGTAAAACCGGCATGGGCCGAATGTCATTTCAAGACAGACAACGCGATAGCGTGCGTCGGCCCAAAGCAAGCTGCAGAGGCTTACCATGAGTTTGGCTTCGACGCGGAATTGACCAATCAATCTTATAACCGAGCCATTCTCCAGCAGGCGGGGTGCGGGCGCCCATATGGGGCCGCTTCTAAGACCGTCGGGATCAAGGAGATCCAGCGCGGCAGAGTTGCACTCCGAACTGGATGGGTTGATGTCTCGACATTATCCATTAATGACAAAGACATTTACTATGTAGCAAGCGAGTACATTGATGGCACTTGCGACAAGTACACGCCACCAATATTCAAGATGACGGAGCCCCGAAATTAAAAGAAGTGACACTATCACTATCTCGGCCGTACTCGTGGGTGCCATAGCCGGCACTGCCGTGTATTTTTGGCTCAATCCCTCCTCGCCCTGGGGCTGCGTAATTATTGGCGTCGTTCTCGCGGCGGCGGCCAATAAGGGATTTACCGAGCAAAGCGCGGCGCGCAGGGTGATTGATAGCGAATTGATCAACCGCCGCCCCAAAAAGTAATCGCCTCCCGGCCGGCTGTCCGAACAGCCAGAACCCTGCAACGCATGTGGGTGCCCGCGACGCGCCGCCCTCAATACACCGTTTTGGTGTTTTCCTTGTTGACCTAGGCACACCAATTTGGTGTTATCTCCTCCATCATCCTTTCGATGGAGGCCCTTATGCCCATCCCCGTCACCGGTCAGGTCATCACCCTTCCCTTCGTCGCGCGGCGTATCGAGCGCGAAAACCGGGTCGCCGAGGCTTGCCTCGTCGGAGCGGCGGCCGCCTTCCGTCACCTTCCCGATACCGAGACGATGCTGATCGGCACCATCGGGGCGGCCGTGCGGATTGCTTCCGCCACTAGCCAGACGCATCTCCGCGCCGCGGCTGTCATGGCGCTGCGCGATGCCGCCGATCTGCTCGAAAGCCTCGACCGGTGAAGAGCCCTTATCGCGTCGTCGCTCCCACCCTGCAGGCGACTAAGCATTCGAGCGTCACGGCCGCCTACGGCCGGTTGACGCCCCGCGAATACCACCTGGTGGCCCGCGTCTGGAACGGCGAGGACGTCCGGTTTTACAGCCCGAACGTCAACCACTCGGTCGCCTATTCGCTCATCGGCAAACGCATCCTCGACTGCGTTGCCCCCACCTGCCGCTTCACCTTGATCCCGCCCGCGAACGCCGTTCGCGCTACGGAGGGAATCTGACCATGGCCCCCAAACCCAAGATCAACGATGACCAGGCCGCCCAGATCCGCGCTCGCAAGGCGGCCGATCCGGCGATCACCGGCGCTGCGCTGGCCGCCGAATTCGGCGTCAACGAGAGCACGATCTCCCGCCACCTGGCGCCCAAGGACGTGGCTGCGGCGCCGGCGCTCGCCGTAGCGCCTTATGCCAAACTGCATCCTTCGCCGCTGAACCCGCGCAAGCGTTTCGACCACGCCTCCATCGTCGACCTGGCCGTGTCGATCGAGAAGGAAGGCGTGCTGCTGCCATTGCTGGTACGGCACCATCCGACGAAGCCGGGCGAGCATGAGATCATCGCCGGCGAACGCCGCTGGCGCGCCGTCGGGCTGCTGGTCACCAACGAGAAGGCCGGCGGAGACTACCCGCTGCCGATCCGCTTGGTCGCCCCCTGCGACGATCGCAAGCTGCTCGAGCTGGCCCTGACCGAGAACGTCGCCCGCAAGGATATGACGCCGCTCGAGGAGGCCGAGGCCTTCGCCATGTTGGCCGGCCAAGGCGCCAGCCCGGCGGAGATCGGCGACGTCGTCGGCCTGACCGCCCGCACCGTACAGAAGCGCCTGCGCCTGGTGCGGGACCTGACGCCGCAGGTCCGCGATGCCCTGGCCGAGGATGAAATCACCGTCGAGTTCGCCAATGTGCTGGCCGCCTATTGCCCCAAGAGCAAGCAGAACGCCACCGTCGAAGAGATCAACCGCGGCCAGATCCGCACCACGGCGCAGCTGAAGAGCATGTGCCTGGCTTCCCGCATCGCCACCACCGGCGCGTTGTTCGACCTGGACCAGTACAAGGGCGGCTTTGTCGAGGACGAGGAAAATCCGGAGATCCGATACTTCGCCGACGGTGCGGCGTTCAAGGCGCTGCAGGCCAAAGGGGTCAAGGCGAAGAAGGAAGAGCTGGGCAAAAAGTACGCCATTGTCGAAGTGGCCGACCGCGCCAAGGGCGAGATCTTCCGCGATTGGAATTACTCGGTGAAGCCGGGCCACGCCAAGGCCCGGGCCGTGATCGAGCTCGACGATCAAGGTGCCGCGAAGGTTCATCTTGACCTGGTGCACCATAGCGATCTGCACCCCACCCCACCGGCTGCCGGACAGACCAAAGCCCCCGTGCCGGCGGAGCCGACCACCAAGCCTCACAATTCCTACGCCCATCGCCGCAAGAACGAGGTCCTGCAGGCTGCCGTCGCCGAATCGACCCCGGCCTTGGCCATGCGGCTGACCATCCTCGGCCTCATGCGGGAAAGCAGTGCCGTCCGGATCCTCCCCGATGCCCACCCCAGTGGGGGCGATTTCTGCATCGGAGAGGTTCCGCGGGCGATCATTGAGGAATTCTCCGGCCGCTTCGCCGAGGCGGCGTCGGAACCCATGGAATTTAACCATTCCGGATGGGGCCTGAAGCACAGCTACTACGCCAGCAACAACTGCGATCCGGCCAAGATGTGGCAGACCTTGGTCGGCATGACCGATACCGAGGCCGGGCGGCTGTTCACCGCGCTGGTCGCTCTGCGGGTCGGCAGTTTTGACGGATACGCGCCGGAGCTCGGTGACCGCGACGGTGCGGTCTGCATCGCCCGGACCCTCGGCCTGGTCGGCAGCGAGGCCGAAGTCGGATTGGCGCTGCAGCCCCAGGACCTCGACGGCCTGCGGAAAGGCACGCTGATCGATGTCGCGCGGTCGATCGGGGTGCGTGACGCCAACACGATGAAGACGGCCGATCTCAAGGCGGCGATCACCGAGGAGGCCCCGAAGGACTATGTCCTTCCCTCGCTTCGCTTCGGCCGCAACGAAGCCATCGAAGCGATGCTGAAGGGCCGCCCGCATCCCAAGGAGCTGGCGGCGGCGATCGAAGCCTCGGAAAAGCTGGCGGACAGTCTCGACGCCCCCAAGAAAGGACCGGACGGCCTGTTCACCTGGGATCCCGTCAAGAAGCTGGCCGAGCTCGCTCGGGACATCGCCGAGGACGAGAACTTTCCCGCGACAGAAAACGACATCCGTTGGAGCTTAATCAACGGCATCAACGCCATGCAGCGACGGGACCTCGGTCGGCCGATCGCCGACACGGCGCGGTTCGATCCCGAGGAGATTAATGTTGGTGCGCAGTTCCTGATCGACGAGCTGTTCGAGATCTGCTGGCCGCCGAATGCCTATGCCCAGATCTGCACCCTGGCCGACGCGATCGCCTTCGTCTGCCGGTGTCTCGGCATCGAGCACAGCATTTCCACCACCCAGGCGGCGGAGTGATGGCGATGGAAACCGACGCGTTATTGGCTGAGTTCGGCGTCGAATTGCAGCCCGGCGGCACCCTCGAATTCTCGGCGATGGATATGGCCGAGAGCTGCTACATCCATCACACGCGAATGCCGGTGGCGATCGCCGCCTTCGCGCGGATCTCGCCGGCATTCGCGCGCGGACGCTTTCCGAAGACGCGCCTGGTCGACGTCGTCGCCCAGCGGCCCGGTATGGATGCGGACGAAGCCGTGGCCCTCGCCGCGGTTTGCGGCGCAACCGTCCAGCCGCCCTTTTGGAGCCATCCCGGCCCCTTCACCGAGCACCTGCTCGACATCCTCGAGCGCTACCGCATGGATGTATTCTTTCGCCGAGATTGCCCCGGCGAGAACCATTACGCGATCCGGCCACGCGGATTCGACTGGAGCACCGACGAGGAGGCGCCGGCCGAGATGAAGGCGTGGCGCGCCGGCTATAAGGCCCTCCCGGTGTGCCGACAGATGATGGTGGCGACGGTGCTGTGGCTCTACCGCGGCGGCCAGGACAAGACCTGGCTAGGGCGCCTGCCCTGCGCCTGGCACGCAGCTGATGCCATTCCGGTGTTGAGGGTAACCGGCCACTTGGCCGATTGGGCGCGCCTGGTCGCGCTCTACTCCGGCTGGTGAGGCGACCGATGAGCCGCGCGACCAACGCCATCGGCCACCTGCGCAAATATCTGAGCGCGGTTTGCCACTTTCTCACCAACTCCGAGATAAGCATTTCCATGGGGCTGTGCCGCCCCGACGAACACCCCCGGGGCTGTGCCTGCAGCGGTATCATCGAAGTCAGCGGAGATGAGATGGCCTCCCTTTTGGCGGCCATCGCCGCGGAAGAGGCCGCCCGCGCCGGCAAGATGCCGGATGACAAGGCCGCCATCGCCCAGATGTTCGAAGCCTATCGGCGGCTCAGAGAGCTCGGCTGGCAGCCGATCAACGCCAGCCCACAGGACGGCTCGTCTTTCCAAGCCATCGAAATCGGCAGCACCGGCATATTCGATGCCTACTATGTGGGCGACTGGCCGGACGGCGACTTCTTCGTTGATGACGGAACCGAGGCCGATATTGGCCACCCGGTCATGTTCAGGCGCTATCCCGAAGACGAGGCCCGGCATCGAGCCAAGATGGCCGCTGCAGCCGCCCATTACCGGGCCGAGCTCGAGGCGGCCGACGCCGCGGCGACGGCACCATGAACGCGATCTGCGGCGCGGCCGCCTTCGCCGGCCTCTTCATGGTGCTGCTGCTGGCGGTGCTGTTCCTCGTCTGCCCCGGGCTGTGGACCACTTTCGTAAGCGCTTGGAAGGACGGAACGCATGGCTGATGCCCTCGCCACCAGCTGGTCGCCGGCGCCCATCCGCGCCCATTGCCCGCGCTGCGCCGAACGCGACCGCTTTGCGGCGTGGTGGTCGGAGCTGCGCCGCATGGCCATCGCCCGCCAGATCTCCTGGCTGCTCGGTGCCCCGGAAGACCACCAGGAAGGCTTTTATGACGGCAACTCGCCGGAACAGGAACTGGCCGCTCAATTGGCGGAAGCCAGCGGATTGATTTGACCACGAAGGAGTGAAAATGGTGACCCAGTCCAACCTTGCCCAGGTATTGACCGCGCCGGCGTTCCCGGCGATCGGCGAAGCGTTCGAAGGCGGCTTCCTCGCCGCCTACATGCCGGCCCCCGAGGGGCGCTTGTTCGCTTTGATCGTCGCCCCCAAGGCCGAGGGCCAGAAGGAAGACGTCAAGTGGAAGACGTCCTACACCAAGACCAAGGGCGCCGATTCCTACGTCGACGGCTTTGCCAACAGCGAGGCGATGAACGACGACAAACATCCGGCGGCGCAGTTCTGCCGGTCGCTCCGCATCGGCGATCACGACGACTGGTATCTGCCGGCCTCGGCCGAACAGGCCGCCATCTGGGCCAATCTCGGCCCAAACCACACCCCCGTCGCGGCCTTCCAGAACGGCGCTCCCGAGGCTTATGACAGCCGCTGGTACTGGTCCAGTGCTGAGTTCGGCCAGGACTACGCCTGGCTCCAGCACTTCGACGACGGCTACCAGTACGGCGGCGTCAAGTCCCTCGACTACCGGGGCCGGGCCGTCCGCAAAGTGATCCTGATTTAGTCATTCATCCATTCGCCGCCCGCTGTGCGGGCGGCTTCACCCCCTGCGGCTGCTGGGCGGCCATGGAGCATTGCAATGAAGGTTATTGAGGAAATCGCCGCCGAGCGACGCCGGCAGTTAGAGGCCGAAGGGTACGATGCCGGCCATGACGACGGCCATGAGGCTGGAGACCTAGCCGTCGCGGCGGCCTGTTATGCCATGAACGCCGGCCTGGGCGCCTATCCCAGCTTTCCGGCAGGACAACCCGAGCCGGCCTGGCCGTGGGGCGACAAAGCGTGGAAGCCGAAGAACCCGCGCCGCGACCTGGTGCGCGCCGGCGCCCTGATCGTCGCCGAGATCGAGCGCCTGGACCGAACGGCGTTCGCAGCCGCCGACGAAACGAAGGCGACCAGCGTTCCCGCTCGCATCGGCATGGCATACCAGGGCGGCTTCTACGCCGGCCGCATCAGCATCGACGGGAAGGCCTACGCCCTGGTGGTGGCCCCGAAGGCCGTGGGCCAGAAAATCCTGCCCTGGAAGAACGACTGGACCAAGACCGAAGACACCGCCTCGCTGAACGACGGGTTCGCCAACAGCGAGGCGATGAACAACGCCGATCATCCGGCGGCGCAGTTCTGCCGTGGCCTGACCATCGCCGGATTCACCGATTGGTATCTGCCGAGCCGCGACGAGCTCGAGCTTTGCTACCGCAACCTGAAGCCCGCCGGCGGCGACAATTACACGTCGGAAAGCCGCCTCGAGGATTGGAGCGTAGAACCCGGCACCTATAACGGCGTCGACGAACATGGCAATGGCCACAACGCCTCATCGCTGCCGCCAGGTGAGGCCTACACCGCCGAACTGCCGGCACAGACCGCCGCCGAAGCTTTCCACGACGGCCAGCCCGAAGCCTTCGACCAACGCTGGTATTGGTCCTCTGCTGAGTTCGACCAGGACGACGCCTGGGGCCAGTACTTCGGCGACGGCTACCAGAGCGTCGGCGGCAAGGGCTACGGCTACCGGGTCCGGGCCGTCCGCAAAGTCCTGATTTGATCGTTTAACCATTCCCCTCCCGCTGTGCGGGAGGGGTGCCACCCTTGAAGGAGATTTTGCATGGCCCGGGCCACTGATCTGCCGATTTACCGCGAGGCTTACGATCTGCTGCAGCTGGTTACCAAGCTGGCCCAGCAGTTTCCTCGCGGCTATCGGCAGGGACTGGCGCGGGACCTTTCCGCGGAAGCGCAGGCGGTCGTGAAGTTCATCTTCCGAGCCAATTGCACCCGCGACAAGGTCGAGATCATCGAACAGCTGCGCGAACGCCTGGAATCGCTGCGGCTGTTCCTGCGGCTGTCGTTTGATCTGCGCCTGATCCCCCCAGGGCCCTTCGGGGCCACGGTGGAACTGACCGACGCCGTCGGCAAGCAGGCGGCCGGTTGGCTCAATTACGCGAGAGGGCGGGTTTGATGTCCGAAGGTCACGGCCTTCGGGCCAACACCCATCATTTGGTTGGGGTAGCGGCCACCGCGGCCGCTCCAAGCGCTTTCCGGATACGGCGGCTTTCTGCTCCCCGTGCGTCCCTGCGCAGTTTGGTCGGTGTCGATGCCACGGGCAATCGCCGGCCCGACCTGTATACCCCCGACAAAGCTGAGTTCGACCAGAACAACGCCTGGAACCAGAACTTCGACGACGGCAACCAGAACAACGACGACAAGAACAACGACTACCGGGTCCGGGCCGTCCGCAAATGATTAATCCGAGCGAAATCACCGTGGCCCAACTTTTCGAGGCCTATCACGATTGCCGGCGCCGGAAGCGGAACACCGTCGCGGCCCGGGCCTTCGAGATCCACCTCGAGGACAACCTGATGGAGCTTTACCGGGAGCTGCAGGCCGGCAGCTGGGAGCCGTCGCCGGCCTCGGTATTCGTGGTCAGGCACCCGAAGCCGCGCGAGGTTTGGGCGGCCGAGTTTCGGGACCGGATCGTCCATCACCTGGTCTATCGCGCCATCGGTCCGATCTTCGAGCGAGCCTTCATCCACGACAGCTGCGCCAGCATCAAGGGGCGCGGCACCCTCTACGCCGCCGATCGGCTGGACGGCCATCTGCGCAGCGCCACCGAGAACTGGACCAGGCCGGCCTTCTATCTGAAGGCCGATATCGCCAATTTCTTCGGCTCGATCAGGCAAGATGCATTGTTCGCCCTACTCAGCCGGCGCGTGCGCGACGCCACCATGCTCGATCTCTGCCGCAAGCTGGTCTTCCAGGACGTCAAGCGCGGTGCCATCGTGCGCTGCCCGGCCCGCGACCTCGCCCTGGTGCCGCCGCATAAGAGCCTGTTCCAGGCCGCGCCCGGCGTCGGGCTGCCGATCGGCAACCTGTCGTCGCAATTCTTCGCCAATGTGCTGCTCGATCCGCTCGACCAGATGATCAAGCGGCTGCTGGGGTTCCGGTTTCATTACGTCCGCTATGTCGACGACATGGTGTTGCTCCATCGATCGACAGCCGACCTCCTCGAGGCGGCCGGCGCCATCCGCCACCACCTGGCCGGCATCGGCATGCAGTTGGCCGAGGGCAAGACGTTTGTCGCGCCGGTCGAGAAGGGCGTCGACTTCGTCGGCCATGTCCTGCGGCCGCATCGTCGGTCCGGCCGGCCGAAGACCCATCGCAACGCCCTGCGGCGGATCATGGCCGCGCCGATCGGCGACTTGGCCGTCTGTTGCAACAGCTACCTTGGGCTTTATCGGCATGTCGGCAGCCGGGCCCAGGTGATCGACATCTGCCGCGCCGGCGCCCTCCGTGGCCTGCGGTTCGATCGCGGCCTCACCAAGGTCGCTTGGAAGGAACATCCATGACCGCTTCCCGCCAAGCCGACGTCCTCGCCATCGGTGACCGCGTCCGACTGGAGCCGGATCTCAATTGGCTTAGCGAGTTTCAGCCACTGGCCGAGAGCGGCCGCATCGGCACGATCACGGCCCGTCCCAGCGATCGCTGCTGGACGGTTCAGTTTGACGTCATGCGTCCCGGCTCGCGGCCCAAGGTTGGGGACTTCTTCGCGGGCAACCTGATCTTGGTTGCCAAAGGTCCATACCAGCCGCCGACGCAGGAGCGGCTGATATGACTGACTACCGGATGCCAGAAGGCGCCGTCGGCTGGCCGAGGTGACGATGCAGATCGACGCCGCCCTCCTTCCCGATCTGATCGCCGATGCCATCCGCAAGGCGCTTTCCGAGCGCACGGATCCCGGCCGTTTCATGACGGCCAAGGAAGCGGCGAAGACACTGGGGGTGGGTCTAGACCAGTTCCGCTCATTGGTCAGGGGCGGGAAGATTCGGTTTGCCATCGTTGGCAATCGGCGCAAGTTTACCGCCCAGGATCTGGACGAGTATCGCCGCGAAGCGCGGGAGGCCGCAGCAGCATGTCCGTCTACAAGCCGAAAAAGTCGCCGTTCTACGCCTACAGCTTCGACCTCAAAGGTGTACGACATCACGGAGCGACTAAGACAGCGGTCTATGAAGAAGCGAAAGCCGTAGAGGCGGCGGCTCGGGAGGTCGCGCGCCAGGCGGCGCTGTTCCCCGGCGACAAGAAAAAGGTCGGCATGGCGCTCAAGGCGGCGCTCGATCGCTACTATGTCGAGGTGTCCCAGCACAGCGCTGCCGGCGACGATGATCTGACCAAGATGGAAAAGCTGCTGGCGGTTGGCGCCGACAAGGCGCTCTCCGACATCACCGATTCCGATATCGCCCTAATGGTGGCCAAGCGCCGCGGCCAGAAGGCGCGCTACCGCAAGGAACCGGTCAGCAATGCCACGGTCAACCGGGAAACCGAGTTGCTGCGCCGCGTCGTGCGACGGGCCCGCGAGCTCTGGGGCGTCGACGTCGGCGACGAGCCCAAATGGGCCAAGCATCTGCTGCCGGAGGCCGACGAGCGCGTCCGCGAGGTCACCGAGGCCGAAGAGGAAAAGCTGTTCGCCAATCTGCGGCTGGACTATCGACCGATGGTCCGCTTCGCCATGACGTCCGGGCTGCGCCTGTCCAACGTCATCCGACTGACCTGGAAGGAAGTCGACCTGGCTGCCGGAAAATTGACCGTGAAGACGAAGTCGCGCCGGCCGGGTGGAAAGTCTCACACCATCCCGATCACGCCAGTCCTGCGCGCCCTGATCGCCAACGAACGCGGGAATCACCCGATATTCGTCTTCACCTATCTCTGCGAGAAGAACCGCAACGACAAGATGGGGGCGAAGCGGCTGGCCGGTCACCGCTACCCCTTCTCGGCCGACGGCTGGCGCAAGGCATGGCAGGCGGCCCTCGCCGCGGCCGACATCGAGGACTGCCGCTTCCACGATCTGCGCCACACCGCGGCGACGCGGATCGTCCGCGCCACCGGCAACATCAAGATCGCCCAGAAGCTGCTCGGCCACGCCAGCTTGGTCTCGACGGCGCGCTATGCCCACGTCAGCCAGGAGGACGTCTTAGAGGCGATGCTGAAGGTCGATCACCGGAAAATCACCGGACCGGGAAATGACGAACAGCCGGAGAGCGGCGGAAAGACTGGCGGTTCGGCCGCATAAGTTCCCTGCGTGTAAAGCAGGCGCTCTACCAACTGAGCTAACCGCCCGAATGCCTGGTTTCTAAGGAATTCCGACGACGATGGCAAGCCGCACGAGAGGGCGCCCCTGCGAATGCCTTTCCTCGTCACTCGCGCGGAGAGCCTGTGAATTAATTCAGTGGCGCCGGCTTCCAGCCGGCGTCCGCCGTGAAGCGGCGGAAAGCCTTGTGCCGGCTTCGCCGGCACGCCGGCAAGATGCCGGCGCCACTAAGTTGCATCACAGGTTCCTTCACAGGAGTGACAAGAAGGTCCCAGTCCTTCAGGCGGTCTCCCGTTCCTCAGCCAGCAGGGCGACGACGCGGGCGCGGAGCTCGCGGCGAAGAATCTTGCCGGCCGGACTGATCGGGAACGACTCGAGGATCTCCAGACGTTCCGGCAGCTTGAACTTGGCGATGTTCCGGGCCAGCAGGAATGCCGCCAGCTCGCCGAAGTCGAGCCTGTTGCCGGGCTTCAGGACCACGAAGGCACAGCCCTTCTCGCCGTAGACCTCGTCGGGCATGGCGACCACGCAGGCCCCCTCGATCGCCCCATGGGCCAGGATGTGGTCCTCGACCTCTTCGCAGCTGATCTTCTCACCGCCGCGGTTGATCAGATCCTTCTTGCGGCCCTCGATGTAAAGATTGCCATCGACCCGCTTCACCACATCGCCCATGCGGTAGAAGCCGTCGGCGGTGAAAGCCTGACGGTTGGCCTCGGGGGCATTGTAGTAGCCGCGGATTGTATAGGGACCGCGCACCAGCAGTTCCCCTGGCTGGCCGTCGGGAACGTCCTGCTCGAACTCGTCGACGATGCGGATCTCGTCGTCGGGCGAGATCGGACGGCCGGAACTGGTATGGCGAATCTCCGGCGGATCGTCGGGCCGGGTCTTGTTGAGCAGCCCCTCGCCGGTGCCGAAACTCTCCATGAAGGTGCAGCCGAACTGCTCTTCGATACGGCGGCGCAGTTCCGGCACCAGCTTGGCGCCGCCGTTCATCAGGAACTTCAATGAGCTCAGGTCATGTGCGGCCGGCACCGGCGAATTGAGCCAGGCGGTAACCAGTGGCACCGCCGTGCAGACCATGCTGACCCGCTCTTTCTCGATCAGCGGGAAGATGACCTCGGGCGCCGTGGCGGTGGCCACCACGACGGTGCCGCCGACCGCGAAAACGCCCAGCAGCCCGGGGCAACCGAGGGTGAAATTATGGGCCATCGGCAGCACCGCCAGGAACACCATGTCCGGGTGGAAGCCGCAGGCCTGCCCGCTGGCCTTGAAATTGTAGACGTAGTCGTCATGGGTGCGCGGGATCATCTTGGGAATGGCCGTCGTCCCACCGGACAACAGCATCAGCGCGACCTCGTCCGCGGCGGGGCGACGCGCCGCCAAAGCGGCGGCGATGTCTTCGGCCGAGGCCTCGACCTGGCCCAAGGCAGCAAGGTCGATCTGGCCGGCGCCCGGCTCGCCCTGAACGTAGACGGTGTTCAGGCTTGGATGCGCGGCGACCAGTTCCGCCGCCATCTGCCGATAGTCGAAGCCACGCACCTGGTCGGGGATCAGGTAGGCGGTGGCCCGGCTGTGGTCGAGGAAATGGCCGATCTCGCTGTGACGATGGGCCGGCAGGGCCATCACCGGAATTACCCCCGCCTTCAGCAGGGCGAGGAAGACGATCGGCAGCTCGGCACTGTTGACCAACTGAAAGACCACTCGGTCCTGCGCCGCCAGGCCCTGGCGGATGAAGGCATAGGCCAGGCGGTCGACGCGGCGCCCCAGCTCGGCGTAAGTGATGCGATTTTCACCTTCCACCAGGGCCGTCTTGTCGGGAACCGCCCGGATGGTCCGCTCGATCGCCTCGGGAACGGTGAGACCCTCCCAGTAGCCCTTGGCGCGGTACGCCTGAGCGAACTCTTCGGGCCATGGGGTGCAGCCGGCCAGCATGGCGACCACCCTCAAACCGCCGCCGCGGCGACCGGCGCCGCCCGGTAATCCGGCAGGGTCGGCTCGATCACCACGCTGTTGGATGGCGGGCTGGCCTGGCCGGTGGGGCCACAGGCCCGCACATAGTAGCGATAGCGCATGCCGGCGATGATTTCGTTGTCGATCCAACGGGCCGATTTGACCGCGTCCTCGACCTTGACCTCGCCCTCGTCATCGGCCCGGTAGACGTCGTAGCGCTCGGCCCCCGCCGCCGCCGTCCATTTGAGAACGGCGCTGCCGCCTTCCACCGAGGCGACGAGGCCACCGCGATCGGCGCCCCAGGCCGGAGCCGCCGCCGCCGGATCGTCGGCCGGCGCCTGCAATCCGGGGCGCGGCCACAGGAAGCAGATGACCTTCTTGTGGGTGCCGTCGAGATGCTTGCAGACATTGCAGTAGTCGCAGTGGATCAAACGGTCGGCCTGGCCGTTCCTGACCTTCTTCACCCAGTCGGGATCGGCCAGCAGGCCGCGGGCGATCCCGACGAAATCCATGCTGCCGTCGGCCAGCACCCGCTCGGCTTCAACCGGATCCGACAGCTTGCCGGCCCCCGCCACCGGGATGGCGCAGCCCTTGGCATTGAGGAAGGACTTGATCTCGCCGGCCAAGTTGGCATGCAGACCATTGGGATACCAGTTGCCGGGCATGCAGCGATCGCCCGAATAGCCGGAATAGGGAACGAGAATATGGCCCGGCTGATGGATGGCGTCCTCGAACTTGCCGCCCACCGACAGCGACAGGAAATCGAACCCGAGTTGGGCCAGCCGCAGGGCGATCAGCTTGGACTCGCTGGTGGTGTAGCCATCCTTGATGAACTCGTCGGCGACGATCCGGATGCCGACCGGAAAATCGTCGCCGACCTTGCGGCGGACATTCTCCATGACGCGCCCGATCAGCCGCAGCCGCCCTTCCAGCGTGCCGCCGTATTCGTCCTTGCGGGCATTGCGGCGCGACAGGAACGAGGACAGCGTGTAGGCATGCGCCGAATGCAGTTCGGCGCCATCGAAACCGGCCTCGCGGGCGCGCCGCACGGCATCGCCGAATTGCTCGACGATGAGGTCGATATCGTCGAGGCTCAGCATGTCGACGGTCTGGCGCCAGCCGGACTTCGAGATCTTCATGAAATGGATGATCTGCGGCACCACCTTGGAGGCCGAGGTATCGTGCACGCGCTTGGTCAGTTCGGCCAGGCCCGGAATGAACTTGTCGTCGCTGATGCGCAGCAGCGGCCCGGATTTCGATTGGTGAATGGCCATCGCCTCGACCACGATCAGGCCGACCTCGCCCTCGGCATAGCGCACGTAACGGTCGAGAATGTCCTGGGTGACCCAGCCTTCCTCATCGGCCAGGCGGGTGACCATGGCCGGCACCATGACCCGGTTGGGCAGTACCATCCCCTTGATCGCCAGCGGTTCGAACAACTTCATTGGTGACCTCCCTTAAACTTCATTCGGATCGGCGCCGGCGGCGCCCTGGTGGCCCGCCTTGCCGTTACCCCGGCGCTTCTGGCGGCGCCGCTCGGACAAGGCGATGGCGGTCTTCAGGCGACCGAGCCCTTCGTACAGTTCGCCCAGGGCCGCACCGTCCAGCCCGGCCATCAATTCGGCCACGCAGGCGTTGTGGGCGGGGGCAAGCTGAGCGAATAGGAGCTCGCCGGCCGGAGTCAGGAAAATGCGCTGCCGGCGCCCGTCCGTCGGGTCGGAACGCCGTTCGATCAGACCCTTGGCCTCGAGCCTGGACACCAGATCGGTGACGTTGCCCTTGCTGACCATCAGACGCTTCGACAACTCGCTCATGGTGGGTCCGCGCGGGCGGCGATCGATCTGCGCCAGCAGGTCGAAGGTCGGCAGGGTCGCCCCGAATCCTTCCTGGATTTCCCGGCGCAGCAGGCCCACGCCCTGGCTGACGCAGGCGAGAAGACGCAGCCAGACCTTCAATTCGAGACGCTCGGCGGGCGCGACGGCCAAGGATGGGCTCCGTTTTTTGGTTCGCACCTGAACTAGTTGGTTCAGGCTTGAACTAATGTGGCCAAGTTAGCGCAACACCCATAAAGGTTCAATGGCTATTTTGACGGGAGACAGCCCCTCGCCCACGCCAGTGGGAGAGGGAGGGGCCCGCGTAGCGGGAGGGTGAGGGTTATCACCGCCTTAACGGCCCTCGGTGGAAGGACGTTTCAGCCATTCTTGGAATGTTGTGGATGGGCAAGGATGGCCAGGGCACCGAAGCCCCCTC
>CAIOJO010000560.1 GCA_903858635.1 uncultured Telmatospirillum sp.
CCAAACGGAATCCTCCGTTTGGGTCAGAGCACTAGCGAGGCTTGGCCTGCAGCATGTTGATGAACAGTCGACCTTGCTCGATCGCATCGTCCAGGGCTACATGGGTGTGCGGCGCGTCGGTGAACCAGTCCCGCGGCATGCTCCGTTTCGCCGTCTCGCGAAAGGCAAGGCCGAGCTTCGCCATGGCGTAGCTCTTGACGTCGAGCGCCGAGAACGAGAACGGGCTGCGGCCGACAAAGCGCATCATGTACCAGTACATGAATGTGAAATCGAAGCCGGCAGGATAGGCGACGAAGACCGGCTTCCCCGGCAGGGTCTCGACCCAGTCGACGAAGCGGGTCATCGCCTCGACGGGCGGCGAACAGTCAAGCCGGGTCGCCGCGTAGGCGTCTTGGTTCTGCTGCCAGAAAACCTCGGTTTCCGGGTCCGGCGCGGCCCCCTCCAGGGGCATGAGATTGGCAGCGCAGGTGCCGAGCAGCGTTCCATCGGCGGCGAAGCAGGCTGCGCCAAAGGACAGCATGGAGTGTGGACCGGGGATAGGCCCGTCGGTCTCGACGTCGACGCTGACATAAATCTCGGGTTTCGCCATGGGACGGTCTTACTTGTTCCCCGACCAACCGGCAAGCCCCCCGCCACGGCGCCGAGCAGCCGATTCGGAACGGCCCCTATTACGGGATGACCGCCGTTGCCTCGATTTCCAATTTCGATCCCCGGGCCACCAACCCGGCGACCACGATCACCGCCATCACGGGATAATGCCGGCCAAAAACCTGACGATAGGCGGCGCCGATTTGCCGCCGGGCCCGCAGATAGTCGTCTTTGTCGAGGATGTACCAGGTCATGCGGACGACGTGTTCGGGCTTGGCGCCAGCTTCCTTGAGCGTGGCGACGATATTGCGGAATGTCTGCGCCGCTTGGCCGGCAAAATCGGTCGCCTCGAATTTGCACTGGTCATTCCAGCCGACCAGACCCGCGCAAAACACCATCCGACCGGCCGGCATCGAAATACCGTTGCTGTAGCCCTTCGGTCGCGGCCAGCCCGGCGGGTTGAGGATCTGCATGTCGGTGTCTCCTTATTGTTTTGCCTCGCGCGATGTGCGTTGTTCTAGAAGTCGCGCCGCAGAGCGATCGATCGCGGCCGCCGCAAGCGCCGGAGCCGCTTGGCGAAGCCGACCCGGCTGATGACCCGGCGAAGGATCACCAGTCCGACCAACCCGGGTGCGAGAAGGCCGACCAGCCCGATTGTCGGGAGCCAGAAACACCACGCCGCGGCCCGCAACACGGGACGATCTTCGGTTCGACGTTCGATTGCGATCCGCAGCCTGGAACTCCACCACAGCCGTTTCCCGGCAAAGTGGGCCAGCAGGGCGGCCTGGATTCCGGTCGGATCGTTCGCCCGCAGGAAATCGAGATGCCGGGCAAGCTGGTCGCGCCGACCGCACAGCCAGGCGAGGTAGCCCGCAAGGTAACGGCCGTCGCATCGTTCGGCATCCAGGCGCAAAGCCGATTCCAAGGCCCGCTCGGCGGCTCGCCACCGCCGCGCTTCGATTTCCACCCTGGCAAGTTCGGTAAAATTGGCCGGGTTTTGCGGCGCCAGCGCCGTCGCTTGAGCCAGCGAGCGCCGCGCCGCACCGAAGCGGCCCCGCAGGCGTTGCGCCGCCGCATCGATGCGCAGCGCGATGTCGCAGTCGGGATCGAGCCGCAGCAAGGTGGCGACATGCCCCCGCATCCGCCGCGGCTTGCGCCGAACCAGCCATGCCATGGCCGCCGCCTGGTGGGCCCGCGCGCACTCCGGATCGAGAGCGAATGCGGATTGGGCATAACCGAGCGCTTGCGAAGGTTCTTCCCGGCAGGCATGCACATGCGCCGCCAGGGCATAACCACGGGCGTCGTCAGGAGCGGCGCCGATGACCTTCAATGCGTATTGGAGTGCCCGCGGGAAATCCCGGCGCAGCAGCAGTTCGGCGGCGATGGCGGCGAGATGTTGGACATCCGCCGGTGCCCCCGCCGGCCGGCCCGCCTCCGGCCGGTCATCGGTCACGGCGATGCTGCCTCAGGAAGACCGCCACCTCGTCATAGATCCCGGCCGCATTGGCGTGTTGAACATAGCCCTCGGCGGTGCTCAGCCACTCCCTGGTGGTCGCCCCGATGCCGGTCAAGGCGTCGCGTAACATCGCCCCGGTGATGGGGACTTCCCGGCCCTCGGCGATGGATCGGTCGATCGCCGAATCGACCGCCCGGTCGACCAGATGCGCCAGATCGGCGCCGGAGAACCAGGCCGTGTCGGCGGCCAACCGGGCAATGCCGAGATCGCCCGCGCTCGGCCGTTGGTCCATCAGGCGCCGCAATATGGTCTCCCGCGTGGCGCGATCGGGCGGCGGTACGAAGGCCACCCGATCGAAGCGCCCCGGCCGCCGAAATGCGCTGTCGACCGCCCAAGGCGTGTTGGTCGCGCCGAGGATGAGGACCCCCTCGTTGCTGTGCGCCATACCATCCATTTCGGACAGGAATTGACTGACCACCCGCGATGCGGCATCGGCGTTGTTGGCATGCCGGCGCCCACCCAGGGCCTCGATCTCGTCGAAGAACAGCACCGCCGGAACGGCTTGGCGTGCCGCAGCGAACACCTCCTGCAGATTGCGTTCGGAACGGCCCAGCCACATGTCGAGAATCTCGGCCACCTCGACGCAAATGAAATTGGCCCCGCATTCGCCAGCCGTCGCCCGGGCCAGCATCGTCTTGCCGCAACCGGGCGGACCGTACAACAGGACCCCGCCCCCCACCCTCTTGCGAAAGCGTTGCACGAGTCCGGGCTTCTGAAACGGCAGGATGATCCGACGGCGGATTTCCTGCTTCAAGTCGTCAAGTCCGCCGATATCGTCGAAGGTGATGCCCGCCGCCAGGCTGGCCGTCCGGGGAGCGCCGACCGGTTCGGCAGCCGCCGGACCGCTGCGCAGCCAGACGACGTTGTTCGGATCGCCTCCGCCCTCGGCCTGCTGCGCCGCGGACGCCAAAGCCTGGCGCAAATCGACGTCTTCGACGGCGACATTGCGGTCGACGGCCCGATCGTAGCACTCCAGCGCCTCACCCGGCCGACCCAGGGCCAACAGGGCCCGGGCCCGCCAGCAAAGTTCCTGGGCGCTATTCTCGGTCAGCACATCGATCGCGGTGTCGGGCTCGCCGGCATCGATGGCAATCTCGGCCGCCAGGCATCGGGCGTCGGCATCAGGCAGCCAATCGGCGCCCCCGGCCTTAAGAATGGCCAGGGCTTCACCCGGTCGGTTGCACTCGGCCTGTCCGCGCATTGCCAGTTGGCGAAGGGCGGTGTTCTCGGGGGAAGCGTCCAACGCCAGCATCAATGACTTGAGTGTCGCCTCATCCATCGTTGTCCGCCCGCTTAAGCCGAATCTGGCTCTCATACTAATTGAACTGCGGCCCCGGCGCCGCATTGGCATCGGGACCTGGTTCCGGCCCTCCCGCGGCCCCCCTCTCAGGGGGTCTCTTCTGGCGGCCACGACTGTGCAGCATGGAGCAGGCGCAGAGTGAAGACGGCATCATCCTCGATGATGTAGACGGCGATCCAAGGCAAACCGGCCAATACCAGTTCCCTGGTGCCATCGACGCGTCCGAATCGCCCACGATAGGGATGGTCAGCCAAGCCACCGACGCGAGCGAGCACTTCGGAGCCGATCCGTTCGGCGAGGGCCGGATCTTCGCGGGCGATGTGGTCGCATTGGGCAACAAGGTCGGCTTCGGCAAGCTTTGTCCACCGGACCTTCATTTACCCGCGGCACCGAAGCGGGCCTTGAAGCGGGCCGCGACCTCCTGGTGGGGAACAGTAAGGCCTTCGCGCATTTCGGTGCGTCCTTCCTCTACGGCCTCGGCGAAGGCCAGTTCGGCATCGAGGTAGGACTTGAGCGCTCGCCCCACCACCCAGGACTTGCTGCGTCCCTGCATGGCCGATAGCCGGGCCAACCGCTCGGAAAGCTCCCCATCAATACGGGCGGTGATGGTCACATCCTTTTGCATGGCTGTCCTCGGGAAGAAGCGAATAAAACCGAATACAATGTAGGCGCAGGTCCGTTCACCTTCAATGTGGAAGGTCTGACCATCAAGAAGGTCGACGAGGAGTTCCTAGGGTAGGCGCCTCCATGCCGAAGGCAGCCGCTTTCCGGCCGCGGAGCCCGGCGGGGGCCAGATGGGGACCTGCGGGGGACCGGAACAGACGAAAGGCCCGGTCTCGCGACCGGGCCCTCGCATCTCGATGACGTGCATCGAAAATTTGGTGGGCGCGCACGGACTCGAACCGTGGACCCGCTGATTAAGAGTCAGCGGAACTACGTACGCCAGAATGCGCCCACCTACGACCAGGCCGCAGATTATATGGCGTTATTCCAAAGCGTTGTGCCCTCTCCCATCCCCTGATTGCCGCTTGCCCCCGCTCGCGTGCTTACTGTAGGATGCTCCAGTAATCACCTCCAGTAAGCACGGGCGATGGCGATTGCAAGGATCATCAAGCGGGCGGTCGAGGCGGCCAAGCCGGGCGAAGCCGACGCCTACCTGTGGGACGACGAGGTCAAGGGCTTCGGCCTCAAGACCACGCCGGGCGGCCACAAGGTCTATCTGGTCCAATACCGGCTGGGTGGGCGGGCAGGCCGAATCCGACGGGTGACCATCGGCAGGCACGGGACGCCATGGACGCCGGAGGCCGCCCGCAAGGAAGCGAAGGCCATCCTCGGCGACGTCGCGCAAGGTATCGATGTCGCGGCAGTGCGGGCGTTGCAGCGGCAAGCCGCCGCCGAGGCGACAACGATGGCCGGGTTGGCGGCGCGGTTTCTCGCCGAGCATGCCGAAGCCAAGCGCAAAGACCGCACCTTCACGGAATACCGCCGGCTTCTCGCCCGCGCCGTTCTTCCCGCTCTCGGCAAGCGCTTGGTCGGAGCCGTGACCCGGCAGGACGTCGCCCGCCTCCACCATGCGCTGCGCGCCACCCCTTATCAGGCGAACCGGGTGCTCGCCGTCCTCTCCAAGATGTTCAACCTCGCCGAGGTCTGGGGTGACCGGCCGGACGGATCGAACCCCTGCCGCCATGTCGAAAAATTCCCCGAGCGCAAACGCGAACGGTTCCTGTCGGCCGACGAGTTGGGTCGGCTTGGCGACGCCCTGGCCGGCTACCGGGGGTCGCCCTTCGTCGTGGCGCTGGTCAAGCTGCTGGTCTTCACCGGCGCCCGCCTCAACGAGATTCTGACCCTCGAATGGTCCTGGGTCGACATGACCCGCGGCGAGGCGCGTCTGCCGGACTCGAAGACCGGCGCCAAGATCGTGCACGTGCCGCCGCCGGCCTTGTCGGTGCTGGCGGACCTGCCGAAGGTCGATGGCAACCCCTTCGTCATCGTCGGCGATAGACTCGGTCGGCATCTGGTCAATGCCGAGAAGCCATGGCGCACCATCCGCGGGGCGGCCGAGCTGGACGATGTCCGGCTGCACGATCTGCGGCATGCCTTCGCCAGCGTCGCTGCCGCCAGTGGCATGGGCCTGCCGATCATCGGCAAGATGCTCGGCCACAGCCAGGCGCAGACCACGCACCGCTACGCCCACCTGGCGGCGGACCCGGTCAAGGCGGCGGCGGCAACCGTGGCCGGAAAGATCGCCGAAGCCATGAACACCGGCGCCGCCACCGCGCCGGGCCAGTTGCATCAATTATCATCTGGTGATATGTATGAGCGACGATAAATGGTCGCTTGAAACCCTGTTCGACATGGTGGGCATCGGCGAGGTGGGCGGCGGCTACTGGTACAAGATCGAGGCGGAGCGTGTCGAACCCAGCGGCCAGCGGCCGCACGGGGTCAAATATTCCCTGACCCTGCACGCCCCGGCCGGCGATCGCCTGCTCGGCATCGACAATGCCCATGGCATCGCCGAAGGCAGCGGCCCCGGGAAGAAGCGGCCGGTGGAATGGGACCATGAACACCGCGGTGAAGCGACCCGCATCTATGACTATGTCAGCGCGGCGGACCTGTTGGCGGATTTCTTTGCGCTGGTCGACCGTGTCCTGGACGAAAAAGGTTTGAGGTCATGAAAGAACAGCATGTCGTCCGCGTGGGCATCGCCAGCTACGAGCAACAGAAGGCCCGCCTGATGGCGATCGCCCGCGGCGAGCACAAGCCAACGGCCGGCGAACCGAAGATCTGGTTCTCGTCGATGGAAAGCCTGGCGCAAGTGCTGTCATCGAAAAACCAGCTTCTGCTGGAGATCATCGCGGTCAGCAAGCCTGCCTCGATCGGCGATTTGGAGCAATTGACCGGACGGCGCTCGTCGAATTTATCGCGTTCGCTGAAGACTCTAGAGCGCTACGGACTGGTCAGCCTCCACAAGAAAGGCAAGGTCGTGGTGCCGCGCAGCGTCTATGACCGGGTGGAAATCGACCTCGATTTGCTGGCCGGTTCGCGGTGGGAGGGCGAACGGCGGGTCATGTGACGTCCGCGGCAGTTGTACCCCAATGTGTGCGCCGCCAGTTGCACTGGTGGGCAGAAGGTGGGCGCATGAGGGCATCCCACCGCTGGCCGGGTTGGGCATGATAACGGACTGGCGGCTTCCGGGTGGAGAGCGCGAAAAGCTGCCTTCCATTCCGCGCGCCGCAGCCGACGATGTACGCCAACGTTGGAGTGAAGTTTAGTCGAGAACTCCATGGCCCTATTCGGAGCAACCGGTCGATCCCGGGGACACGCCAGAGCCCGACGGCGCGAACGTCCTCGAAAGGCGCTCTCGCAGGCGGGCCCGGTCCCTCGTCTCGCATTCCCAAACGACGAGCACGTTCCAGCCTTGATCGAGCAGAGCGCGCTTGTTCCGCAGGTCGCGGTCCACGTTGCGATCGAACTTCTCTTGCCAGAATTCGACGCGCGTCTTCGGCGTCGTCGTTTTCGAGCAGCCACTATGGCGATGCCAGAAGCATCCATGCACGAGGACCACCGTCCTATGCTTGGGCAACACGATATCCGGCGTCCCGGGAAGATCCTTCCTGTGGAGTCTGAACCTCAACCCAAGTCCGTGAAGAATCTGTCGAACGATCGTCTCCGGGCCGGTATTCCTTTGCCGAACAGCACTCATGATCCGGCTGCGGACCGGATCTGTGGAGCTCATCTTAGGGATTGGGCGGCGTGAAGTCGTCGATCGCTTCGAAAATGCCCCAGAGCTTGTCGACCTTCATATGCGCTTCGAGATAGTCCGCGTAAGCGGACTGAGCATTGGTCAACAGCTCGTCGTAGAATACGATACGGGCGTCCACCGTCTTCAACGTCGCGATGACGCCAGATGGCCCCGTGCCACTGGCGTCCTTCCACTCTGGAGGCGGCTTGCCGAGCAGACAGATGATCTCAATCGGCCAGTTTTTGTAGGTGGTTTTCTCGAGAATTTTGCGTGCGCCGTCGCGATAGACTCGGATTTGCGCGACCAGTTCGTCGACAGGCACCTCCACCGATGCTCGCTTCAGTTCGACGATAACGTGCTTGCCGCCGGTCGTTCGATAACCGATGTCGATACGGGCGGTTTTGGCCTTGCCCTTCAGCTTCGACGTATTATTTTCAAGGAACTTGTTGACGAGCGTCTCTGCGTGTTCCGATCCCTTGGTCCGCTCCCAGGCCGGGTCCAATAGCCAGAGATGGTCATAGATGTAGTCGCGCAGCACAAGCTCTTTGTCGTTCGCCTTTAGCTTCTCCTGAAGCGTCTTGATGACGCCGATCCTGAGTTTGACGATCTGACCATAGTAACTGAGCTCCAAATCGTCAATGCTGCGAAAGATGTCGAGGATATGCTCGACACTTTCGTCCTTGATCTCCTCAAGCCGATCCAACTCTTCCTTGCGACGATAGCTTTCGAAGGCAAGGATCGACGCCTTCAGTAGCTCTTTCTTGTCACCGTCGTCGTTTGAGCGGATCGTGTTGAGACGTCCGATCCACCGTTCGGCCTTCTTCTTCGTGTCGCCCTTAAGATTGCTGAGCCAGTCGGACACCGCCGGAACGGTCGCCGCGACTTTAGCGCCATCTGTCCGCCTCCAATCGCTCCATTTTCCTGCGATGTGGCGTAGCTCGGAGAGGATGATTTTACGAAGCGCCTCGAACCTCGGATCGTCCTCTTTGAGAGACTGCCGACTGCTCGTCGCGATGTCGCCCTGGTCGTCGACGTCGAGTTGCTCGCAGTGCAGCTCTCCGATAATGTAGTCGGCGTAGATCTCTTTCTGCCCGAAATCGTCTAGCATGTCCTCTTGCGCCATCTTGCCGCGCATGAAGACCGCCAGGCGGTTCAGATTGTCGCCATCCTCATCCTTGAGCTGGTCCGGTTTGAAGACGGTTCCAATCCAACCGGACAGGGAGATTTGGTGTCTTCCGAGCTCCTCCGCGATCCTGGACAGGCGGGCCTCGGCGGCACGGTCCAGGTTCTTACAGAGCTTCACCAACTCGCTCTGATCGCCGTAGGTCCAGATATATTGCAGGGCGTTATGATAGGCTCGGTCCTCGGGACCGATCGCGGCGCCATTCACCCGAACGACGAAGTCGTACTTCGGACCGATAATTGAAAAGCGTCGAGCGACGCGCCGCCTGAGGCCTTCGACGGTCATCCCGGAGAGCGACTTCGATATTCTCGACAGGACGATGCGCGTGCCCTTCGTGAGGTCGCCCGGCCAATCCGTCAGCTCGTCGGGCTCGTAGGCGACCTGGCCCTGTCCGGCGATCGCCTTGCGAATGACCTCCCGATCCATGCGGAAGGCAGTCCGATCGCCGTTCAGCGCGGTGTAGACTTCGGCAACTTGCGCGATTGAGAATATTGACAGCTTGCCTATGCCCTTGCGCCCCATCGGCTTCCGCCCGAGGGCGGTGGTCCCGCCGAGTTCGTCGCGTCGCTTATAGCCGACTGTCAGAAACCGGTCGATCACGCCGTCCCGGTCCATACCCGTGCCATCGTCTTCGATGACGATCGTCTCCGCCGTCTTGTCGATCGTCACCGACACCTTCTTGGCGTCAGCATCCCATGCATTCGCCACGACCTCGGACAGGACCGCCGGAATGTTGCTGTAGAGATTAATCCCGAGATGCTCCAAGGCATTCAGGCTGATCGTCATCACAAGCTTTCGCGGCTTGGTCATGCCAGGCCTTCGATGTGTTGTTTGACTGCACGAGCGATCGCTCCGGCGAGCGTGACGGGAACGGCGTTGCCGATCATCCGGCCGATCCTCTTGAAGTGAATCTGTTCGCCGGGGGCGGCGAACTGATAGTCGCGGGGAAAGCCCTGCAGGAGCGCACCTTCCCTCAGGCTCAGAGCTCGATCCTGCTCCGGATGACCGAAGCGACCGTTGCCGAACCCGTAGAATTGCGTCGTGATCGTCGGCGACGGCGCCCCCCACATCATGCGACCATAGACGGAAGAGTATCCTTTCCCGGTCTCGACCTTGTGGCAGGACGCAACGAGTTCGGGGTTCCAATCCCGCCACGTTCCGCCTGGTTTCGCCGAAGCGATACGCTCGGCGTTCGTCTCCGACAGCCGGCTCGCACGATGGAGAGGATCCACGTCGTCTACTTGGCCGTGATCCAGCGGTGGGAGAGCGCCTATTTCATCCTGTACGGTTCGGTACTCCTCGGAATCGTGCGTCGGCGTAGGCATCTTGATCGGTCCCAATCGGGACGCCAGGAGCACCAAGCGGGATCGGGTCTGAGCCAAGCCGAAATCGGGCCCATAGAGCACGCCCCAAACGACATGGTAGTCGGCCGCGTGTAGCTTCGCCACGAACGTGTCGAAGATCTGGCCTCCGCGGAAGCTGAGAAGACGTGGTACGTTCTCCATCGAAACGATGTCGGGACGTACCGCGTCAATCAGCGCGCCGAACGTGTGCAGTAGCTTCCAGTCGGGATTCTCGTTCTTCTGGTTGTATGTGGAAAACGGCTGGCAGGGCGCACATCCAACAAGAATGCGCATGGTGTTCGGTTCGAACAACGCGCTCAGATCGTCCGCCGTGAGCTGCGCGACGTCCTTACGGACGAACGGTGATCCGTTATTCTTCTCATACGGAAATCGGCAGGCCTCGTCGATGTCGATCCCGGCCGCGATCTTGAACGCTTCGCGCTTGAAGCCGTAGGACAGGCCTCCCGCACCGCAGAAGAGGTCGACGATGGACGCGGCAAATGCGTTCGCGGCGTGGGTCATCGACTGGACGCTTTACGACGATCGACCAGATCCCCGTCGGAGACGGGTATTCCGCGCTGCTGCAGGGCCTTCAGGATGAAGGTACGAACCGTTTCGTCCCGCTCAAGAGCGGAGCGGTGGATCGCCTTCTTGAGCTCGGGCGATACCTTGATCTGAACGGTCTTCTCGGCCGGCACCCTCACCATGTATCCCCCCTTTGCGCACAAAATCATGACTTCCACCTTTCAAGAAGTCAAATGCGCACCGACTCGGGCTCAATTGCACGCGGTGGTGGCAAGTCATCAGAGCGCCGGGATACAGGGCTTGTCCAAGACCGGCGCCAACGTAAGATGTCGCCGCCCTCGACAATCGTTGCGACGCCGCGCGTGTTGATGATGAAGCA
>CAIOJO010000561.1 GCA_903858635.1 uncultured Telmatospirillum sp.
ATCAACAATCTGTTGCGAGGGTGCCTCCGCAACCCATACCATATCTACCCGAAAGCGCGGGGATCAGCCGCCGCCGTCACGAGGGGGTGAGCAATTACCCAATATTGCATTGCCTCTAATATGCAGGGCCGATCGCTATTGTTTTGATGCCGGTACAACCATCTTTCGATTGCATTGTCCTGGTCAATTGCAAAATGGTCAGATGCGGCCAATAGGTTATACTGATCCGACCTGCGTCAATCTTGGGACCAGACTTCGGTTCACCGACTCAAATCGGAAAAGGTGGGGGCGCCGTATCTATGCCATTTGGTCGATGGCCATTGGCTGACAGTCAGAGGTCGCCGTTGGTCGTGCGCCAATTCCGCGGGCACCGTCTCGGCCATAGCCGACAATCGCCAGGCGTTTTCGAGCCCTAACGGCGAGGTACTATAATACCGTAATCATAACGCTCTGAAATAACAGCATATTTTCTTCATTGACAGGGTTCGCGCTTCTGGCATACTCCGCGCCTTCATCGGGAGGGCAGGAGCCTTTCCGGCGCATTTGGTTTTGCAGCAGTGGGTGACATGAAAACCTATTCCGCCAAACCGTCCGAGATTCAGAAGAAGTGGGTGGTGATCGACGCGGACGGCGTCGTTCTCGGCCGTCTCGCCAGCATCGTTTCGATGCGCCTGCGCGGCAAGCACCTGACCACTTACACCCCGCATATGGACTGCGGCGACAACGTTATCATCGTCAATGCGGAGAAGGTGAAGCTGACCGGCCGCAAGCTGACCGACAAGGTGTTCTTCTGGCACACCGGCCATCCGGGCGGCATCAAGGGGCGCAGCATGGGCCAGATCCTGGGCGGCGCGCATCCCGAGCGGGTCGTCGTCAAGGCGATCGAACGCATGATCACCCGTGGCCCGCTGGGCCGTGCGCAGATGAAGAATCTGCGCGTCTATGCCGGCGCCGAGCATCCGCACGAGGCGCAGCAGCCCGAGGCGTTGGACGTCGGCGCGATGAATCCGAAGAACAAGAGGAGCGCGTAAGCCATGGCCGAAGATTTCAGCGCATTGGCTGAGCTCAAGGCTCCGACCGCGCAGGTTGCCATCGTTCGGGAACCGAAGATCGATGCGCAGGGTCGGTCCTATGCCACCGGTAAGCGCAAGAATGCGGTTGCCCGCGTTTGGGTGAAGCCGGGTTCCGGCCGCATCACCGTCAACGGCCGCACCGTCGAGGTCTATTTCGCCCGGCCGGTGTTGCGCATGTTGATCAACCAGCCGTTCCAGGTGGCCAACCGGACCGGTCAGTTCGACGTGGTCGCCACGGTGACCGGGGGCGGGCTGTCCGGCCAGGCCGGCGCCGTCCGTCACGGCATCTCGAAGGCGCTCACCTATTATGAGCCGGGCCTCAGAAGCCCGCTCAAGGCCGGCGGCTTCCTGACCCGCGACTCGCGCGTGGTCGAGCGCAAGAAGTACGGCAAGGCCAAGGCCCGTCGCAGCTTCCAGTTCTCGAAGCGCTAAGGCCGAATACGGCAACGGAAAAAGGGCTTGGAGAAATCCAAGCCCTTTTTTTGTTATCTCAGTGGCGCCGGCCTCCGTGCCGGCGGTCGCCGCGCAGCGGCGAGAGTGTTTTCCCAAGGGCGCGGAGGCCGGTGCCACGCGTTGGGATGTGCTTCGGCTCGCAATGACGGACCGGGTGTGGCACTGTGAGGCGGGCCAATCATTGGCTTGGAAGGACCGCGCTGCATGCCGAAGGCAAAAAAGCCCGCGCCGGTGAAGAAGCCGACCGCCCTCGAGAAGATGGTTCAGGATTGCGTCAAGAAGGCCCAGGCGCGCAAGCGATCCGGTGAAACCGATCGGAATTGGCGCGAGGAATATGCCAGGACGCTCAAGGTCGACACCGCCATTCCCTTGAGCGAGACGCCGTTCGACGGCGACACCAACAAGAAGAAATAGCGCTCCGCGTGGAATGAACCAGTGGGGTGGGCGTCCCGCCCCACTAGACCAGTTCGCATTGAATCACTTTACTTTTCTCGTCATCCCCGGACTTGATCCGGGGATCCATGGATTGCCGGGTCAAGCCCGGCAATGACGAATGAAATGAGTGAGCCGGTCTAATCGCATCCAGCTTCGCACGACTTCCAGTCTCAGAAGAAGCAGTCGTCGACGGCGGCCATATCGGCGGCGCCGTCCTTGGCCGGCGCGGTCTCGTCGTCGCCTTCGGCGAACAGGGCGTGGACGATCCGTTCGCTGGCCATGGTGTAGTGTTTCTCCAACAGCCGCCGCACGTCCTCCTGGATGGTCGCGGCCAGCCCCGGCGCCACGTCCACGGCCTGGGCCATGGCCGAGAGGCTCGCGGTCGCCTTGACGGCGGCGTTTTGCAGGGCGCGGTCCACGCCGATACCGTCGGCGGTCGTGGTCAGCAGCGACGAGGCCTGGCCGCATTTGTTGCGCAACTCGTCGAGCGCGCCGTCCAACTCGCCGCCCAGGCTGCGCAGGGCGGTGACCGAACTGCCCATGGCGGCGGCCAATGCTCCGGCGCCCTCATGGTCGGCGCGGCAGCGCTGGGCCAGCTGGTCCGACGCGCCGACGGCGGCGTTGAGGGTGCGCGACACATTGAGCGCGGTCTCTTCGGTGCGGCGACTGCAGGCGCGCAGTTCCTGGGCCACCACCCCCAAGGCCCGCCCGGACTGTCCGAGCCGCCCGCATTTCAGGCTGGCGTTCAGGCCCATGATCCGCATGTCGGCATCGATCGAATGAATGGCATCGAGATCTTCGGCCATCGCGGCAAAGCCGCCCGATACCGTCTCGATCAGGCCCCTGATGCTGTCTTCCGACACCCCATAGGCGCGGAGCAGGGTGCAGGCGCGGTCGACATGGTCCTCGAGGGTCCGGACGAAGGAGGAATCGGTGTCGCCGCCGCCGAGGGCCCGCATGGCCTCGGCCACCACCTCGCCGGCATCGCCGGCCAGGCCCAACAGGTTGGTCCGGAGTTTGCCGACCTCGCCGACGAAATCCTTGGCGGCGCGGTCGAGCTGCGAGGCTTGCAGGCGGCAAACCGTGGCGACCAACGCCATGCGATGGGTCTCGTCGAGTTGGCTGGCCCATTCCCAGTCGGTGCCGGAGGCCTTTGCCGGGTCGAGGATGCCGCAGAGCAGCCCCAGGGCCTGGCCGATATGCTCGATTCGCTGGCTGGTCAGGTCGTTGATCTGCAACTCGGCGATGCAGGCGGCCACCCGCTGCGCGCTGCGATGCGCCCTGGCGCTGATCTGCCCGGCGGTCGCCACCGCGCGCCGTTTGCGGTCGACCAGCGTTTCCAGGCAGTCGGCAAGGTCGGTCCGCACCGTTTCCAGTTCCTGGGCATCGGTCGCCTGGAACAGTTCCTCGGCCTTCTTGGCCCGGGCAATGGATGAATGCAGCGCGTCGAGGCGATCGGACGCCTTGGTGATGGCGGTCCCGGCCGCTTGGCCGAGGCGGGCTATTTCGGTGGTGAACACCGAGAAGTCGGTATCGGCGGCGAAGACCTGCGCCGCCTGGATCTTGGCATTGATGGCCAAGGCGGCGATTTCACCGGCGATCTTGGCCAGGACGGTCAACGGCCGCTCGGCATCGGCGGTCGTCGCATCGAGTTGCACCAACAGGCCGAGACCGCCCGCCACTTCGCCACTCAACTGGCGGCAGCGCTCCAGTGCCTGGCCAAGCGCGCCGATGGCATTGGATGCATCGGCGTCGTCGAGCCGACCGGCCAGGCCGGCGAAGTCGTCGTCGAGGCGATTGAGCAGGGCCAGCGCCTGGGCCAGGGCATCGCCGATGGCCATGAAGGCGGGTTCGTTGGGGGCCCGCATGGCATCGAGTTGACCGACGATGCGACGCAGTTCGGCGGCCCATTCGGCCGATAGGGGTCGATGAATGCCGCCCGCACCCGAATCCAAGCTGATCCTCCTAAACGCCGGCCATCCGATGGCTCATATGGCTGCCGGCAAGGCGCAAGATGTGCGCTGGCAGATCGTTCAATCCTACCACCTTTTCCGCCGCGCCCAAGGCGATGGCTTCCTTCGGCATGCCGAACACCACGCAGCTGGCCTCGTCCTGGGCCAGGGTGGTCGCCCCCGCCTGGCGCATCTCGAGCAGGCCTTTGGCTCCGTCGTCGCCCATGCCGGTCATGATCACGCCGACCGCGTTGGCTCCGGCGCAATGGGCGGCCGAGCGGAACAGCACATCGACCGACGGCCGATGCCGCGACACCAGCGGTCCGTCCTTGATGGCGACGTAATAGCGGGCGCCGCTGCGTTGCAGCAGCATGTGATGATTGCCCGGAGCGATCAGCACAAGTCCGGGCAGGACCGTGTCGCCATCGGCCGCTTCCTTCACCGAGACCGCGCACAGCGTATTGAGGCGCTGCGCGAAGGCGGCGGTGAACAGCTCCGGCATATGCTGCACGATGACGATGCCGGGTGCATTGGCGGGCAGGGATTCGAGGATCAGCCGCAAGGATTCGGTGCCACCGGTCGAGGCACCGATGCAGACCACCTTTTCGGTGGTCTTGACCATCGCCCCGCCGGCATGCGGCGCCGGCATCATGGCATCGGCCGACAGCTTGGGCTCCGGACGCAGGGTCCGCTCCTGCCGGGCCGGTCGCTGACCGAGGCGGGCCTGGGCGGCGGCCTTCACCGCATCGCAGATCCTGACCCGTGATTCCAGCAACTGCTGACGGGTATCGACCCTGGGTTTCAGGATGACATCGACGGCGCCGGCCTCCAGGGCCTGCATCAGGGTGTCGGAGCCCTCTTCGGCCAGGGATGAGCAGATCACCACCGGCAAGGGGTGCTGGGCCATCAGCTTCTTGAGGAAGGTGATGCCGTCCATCCTCGGCATCTCGATGTCGAGGGTGATCACGTCGGGGACTTCCTGGGCGATCCGCCGTGCCGCGACGAAAGGGTCGGAGGCGGTGCCCATGACTTCGATGTCGGGCGCCGACGACAGAATATCGACCAAGGTCTGGCGTACCGCCGCCGAGTCGTCGACCACCAGCACCCTTATCTTGCGCCGCATGGCCCCCTCATTTTCGGATGAACAACGAGGTCACCACCTGGCGCAGCGGCAGTTTCATGCCGGTGACCGTTTCGGCATGGCCGAGGAACAGGTAGCCGCCCGGACGCAGATGCTGGCAAAGCCGCGACAGCACCGCCTGCTGGATGTCTTTGTCGAAGTAGATCAGGATATTGCGGCAAAATATCACATCCATCTGCTCGAGCGGGTAGGTGGCATCCATCAAATTCAAGCGGCCGAAGCGCACCATCTGTCGAATGGCCGGGGCGACCCTCACTTTGGCAGATTCCGCATCGCGCGAGCGCATAAAATAGCGATGGCGGAACTGGGCGGGGACGGGGGTCAGCATGTCCTCGGGGTAGATGGCCAGCTTGGCTTGCTCGAGGACGTCGGTGCAGATGTCGGTCGCCAGGATCGAAAAGCGGATACCGCGGGTCCGCTGGCTGAACTCGTCCAGCACCATGGCCAGAGTATAGGCTTCGGCGCCGGTCGAAGCGGCGGCGCTCCACACGCTCAATGGGCGGTCGAGGCCCGGCCGGTCGGGCCGCTTCAGCAACTCCGGCATGACGCGCTCGGTGAGCATTTGGAAGTGGTCGGGCTCGCGAAAGAAATCCGTCTTGTTGGTGGTGACGGCATCGATCAGCTGGACCGTTTCGCTCCTTAATCCGTCTCCCTCGAACAGGAAGCGGCAGTACTCGCCCAGACTGGACAGGCCGAGCGCCCGCACCCGACGCCGCAGCCGGCCTTCGACCAGGGTCTTCTTGGCCGGCGGCATGCGGATGCCGCAATAGGCCTCGATGAACTCGGCCAACAACTTGAAGTCGCTATTGCTCAGATGGTCGTAGCCTTGCGCGGCGGAAGCGTTCACCGGAGTTCGCTCCCGAAGGAAGCCCCCTCTCCCGCCACGCGGGAGAGGGGCTGCTTGGACCCCAACCAAAGTTTCATATCCGCTCGAATTCGGTGTCGATGGAGTCTGCCCCATTGCCCTGTTCGAGGTTGAGGGCGACGCCGTTGCTGTTGCCATTGCGTTTGCCGCCCCGTGCCTTGGCCTTGGCGGAGGGCTCGGCGCCGCGGGTCATGTGCTGGATGGTGGCCGGCCGGTGCGCGGCGACCGGCTTGGCGATGGCGAGCGCAGCGCCATGGCCGTCGAGACGGAAATAGGAGATGGTGTCCTGCAACTGCTCGGCCTGAGCCGCCAGCTCTTCCGAGGTGGCCGACATTTCCTCGGCCGCCGCCGAATTCTGCTGGGTCACCTTGTCGAGCTGCTGGATCGCCTGGTTGATCTGTTCGGCCCCGATGTCCTGTTCGCGGCAGGCGGCGGTGATCTCCTCCACCAGGCCGGCCGTCTTCTTGATGTCGGGCACCAGCTTGATCAGCATCTGGCCGGCTTCCTGCGCCGCCTTCACCGTATCGCTGGACAAGGCGCCGATCTCGGCGGCCGCGGCCTGGCTGCGTTCGGCCAGCTTGCGCACCTCGGAGGCCACCACCGCGAAGCCCTTGCCATGCTCGCCGGCCCGGGCCGCTTCCACCGCGGCGTTCAAGGCCAAGAGATCGGTCTGGCGGGCGATCTCCTGGACGATGGTGATCTTCTCGGC
>CAIOJO010000562.1 GCA_903858635.1 uncultured Telmatospirillum sp.
AGGACGGCCTCGGCACGCTGGATGCGCCCCATTTCCCGCTGGCCCGCAGCTTCGACGAGGTGATGGAGGCGCTGGCCGCGCTCTATTCCGAGGAGCACGGGTTCCGCTCTGTGGTGATCGACAGCATCGACTGGCTGGAGCCGCTGATCTGGGCTCGGGCCTGCAAGGACAATGGCTGGAAGTCCATTGAGGACGCCGGCTACGGCAAGGGCTATGTCGCCGCGCTCGACCTGTGGCGGCAGTACATCGACGGTCTCAACGCGCTGCGCGACGACAAGGGCCTGACGGTGATCCAGATCGCCCACACCGACATCAAGCGCTTCGACAGCCCCGAGCACGAACCCTACGACCGCTACATCATCAAGCTGCACGCCCGCGCCGCCGCCCTCATGCAGGAGCATTCCGACGCGGTGCTGTTCGCGAACTATCGCATCAGCACGGTCAAAAGCGATGTCGGCTTCAACAAGAAGGTGACCCGGGCGCTCGGGTCCGGCGAACGGGTCCTCTACACCGCCGAACGCCCCGCCTTCCTGGCCAAGAACCGCTACGGCCTGCCCGACGTGCTGCCGTTGTCGTGGGACGCCTTCACCCAATCCATGCCCCAGACCCAACCCGCCTGATCAGAAAGGAACCATCATGGCCAATCTCGGCAATTTCGACGCCTCGACCGTCGATCCCACCAAACCCATCGACCTGCTGCCGCCCGGCAAATACGTGGTGCAGATCGTCGCCAGCGAAATGCGCGTCACCAAGGACGGCATGGGTCAGTACCTGTGGCTGGAACTGGACGTGCTGGAAGGCGACTGCGCCGGCCGCAAGCTGTTCGACCGCCTCAACCTCGTCAACAACACTCCGAGCACGGTGGAATTCGCCCAGCGCACGCTGTCGGCCATCTGCCACGCCACCGGCCGCATGCAGGTGCAGGACAGCGAGGAACTGCATCTGATCCCCATGCTGGCCGACGTGAAGGTGCAGCCGCCCAAGAACGGCTACGGCGAGAGCAATTCCGTCCGCTACGTCGCACTCGATCAGGGTGCGCCGGCACCGGCACCGGCGCAGCGACCTGCCCCGCTGGCGGCGCGTCCCGCACCGCAGACCGCCCAGACCCGCCCCGCCGCCGCTCCGGCCACCGCGCCGTGGCGCCGTAACGCCTGACCGCCATCGGTGCCGCCGCCGAAATTGGGCGGCGGCATCGCCCGGACCATTGGAACCACGCCCATGACTGATTCCATCATGACCACCCGAGAGGCCTGTCAGCAGCGGCTGATTGGTCTGCGTGACGAGATCTCCGCATTGAAAGCCGAAATCGCCACCGCCGACATGGCTCGCCAGGCCCGGCGCGAGCGTGTCGATCCGGCCCGCTTCGCCCAGGCCAAGTCCGAGCTTCGCCGCAAGCAGGCCGAAGCGGCGGAAATCGTCACGCTGATGGCCCGCCTGCCGGGCCGCAAGGACGTGCTCAAGGACACCCTGATCGAGATGCTGCGCGAAAGCTACGACGAGGCCGGCTGGGCCAAGGTGATGGACGAAGCCCATCGTCGCCTGGTCATGCGGGGGGCTGCGTGATGGCTGCGCTACCGCCCCGTCCGATGCCCACAGTCGAGGCCATCTACGCAGCCTTCGAGGCCCATGCCGAGGACGGCTTTCGCCTCCATCTCGGCGCATCGCTGATCGGTAAGGAGTGTCTGCGGGCGCTGTGGTTCGACTTTCGCTGGACCACGCGAGCCGGTTTTCCTGGCCGCATCCTGCGGCTGTTCGAGACCGGGCAGTTGGAGGAATCTCGTATCGTCCGTGACCTGCGCCGCACCGGCGCCACCGTGCTGGATGTCGATCCCGAATCCGGGCGCCAGTGGCGGGTCGAAGCCCATGGCGGGCATTTCGGCGGCTCGCTGGACGGTGTGGCCCTGGGCCTGCTGGAGGCGCCCAAGACCTGGCATGTGCTGGAGTTCAAGACCCACTCGGCCAAGTCCTTCGCCGAACTGAAACGCCAAGGGGTCGCCCAGTCCAAGCCCCGCCACTTCGCCCAGATGCAGGTGTATCTGCACCTCACCGGCATGACGCGCGCCATGTACGTGGCGGTGTGCAAGGACACCGACGAGATCCATGTCGAGCGGATGGTGGTGGAGCCGGCGGTGGGCGAGGCGCTGCTGGCCAAGGCCGGCCGCGTCATCCATGCCGCCCGCCCACCGGAGCGCTTGTCCGCCGACCCGGCGTGGTGGCAATGCCGGCTGTGCGAGCACCATCCCCTCTGCCACGACGGTGCGGCGGCCGAGCGTAATTGCCGCACCTGCCTGCATTCCACCGCCATCGACGGCGGCTGGCACTGCCCCCGTTGGAACCGGATGCTGACGTCGGCCGACCAGCGGCGCGGCTGCGACCATCACCTCTATATCCCCGATCTGGTGCCGGGCGAGGCGGTCGATTCCGGCGACGACCACGTCGTCTACCACATGAATACCGGCGCCACCTGGATCGACGGGAGGGCGCCATGCTGACGCTCCGTCCCTATCAGCAGGCGGCCATCACCGCCATCTACGACTATTTCGGCCGCAAGGCCGGTCACCCCGTCGTGGTGATCCCCACGGCGGGCGGCAAGAGTCTGGTGATGGCCAGCTTCATCAAGGGCGTGCTTGAGCAATGGCCGGACCAGCGCATCCTGGTGGTCACCCATGTCCAGGAGTTGATCGCCCAGAATTACGCCGAGTTGGTCGGCCTGTGGCCGGACGCTCCCGCCGGCATCTATTCCGCCGGCCTGGGCAAACGCGATCTCGGCGCCCGAATCCTGTTCGCCGGCATCCAGTCGATCCATAAACGGGCCTACGACGTCCAGCAATGCGATCTGGTGCTGATCGACGAGGCCCATCTGATCCCCTGCGCGTCCGACACCATGTACCGGCGCTTCCTCGATACCCTGGCCAGAATCAACCCGCATCTGAAGGTGATCGGCTTCACCGCCACCCCCTATCGCCTCGACAGCGGCATGCTGCACGAGGGCGACGGAGCCCTGTTCACCGACATCGCCTACGAGGTCTCGGTGCGCGACCTGATCGATGCCGGCTTTCTTTGCCCGCTGATCAGCAAGGCGGCGGCCACCCGCCTCGATGTCACCGGGGTCGGCAGCCGGGGTGGCGAGTTCATTCCCAGCCAGTTGCAGGCGGCGGTGGACAAGGAATCGATCACCCGCGCCGCCATCGACGAGGTGGTGGCCTATGGCCAGGATCGCCGCTCGTGGTTGGCCTTCTGCTCGGGCGTCGATCACGCCCAGCACGTCGCCCAGGAAATCCGCGACCGGGGATTTTCGTGCGCCACCATCTTCGGCGACACCCCCAAGGCCGAGCGCGAGCGCATTCTCGCCGCCTTCAAGCGGGGCGAAATTCGAGCGCTGGCCTCCATGGGCGTGCTGACCACCGGCTTCAACGCCCCCGCCGTCGACCTGATCGCCATGCTGCGCCCGACCAAATCGACGGGACTCTATGTGCAGATGGCCGGGCGCGGCACCCGGCTGGCTCAAGACAAGGCCAACTGCCTGGTGCTGGACTTCGCTGGCAACGTCGCCCTGCACGGCCCCATCGACGCGGTCAACCCGTCCGCCCCCGGCAAAGGGGACGGTGAGCCGCCAACCAAAATCTGCCCCAACTGTGACAGCATCATCGCCATCGCGGCCATGGAATGCCCCGATTGCGGCCACGTCTTCCCGCCGCCGAAGGTCAAGATCGAGGCCACCGCCAGCACGCTGGAGGTGCTGTCCACCGGCCAGCCGCAATGGGTGACGGTCTCGGACGTCTCCTACGATCTGCACGAGAAGCCGGGCAAACCACCCAGCATGCTGGTCAGCTATCGCTGCGGCATGGTCCGCCATCGCGAGTGGGTGTGCATCGAGCACGACGGCTATGCCCGCCAGAAGGCGGTGCAGTGGTGGCAGCGGCGCGCGCCAGGCCGACCGATCCCGGCCACCGTCGAGCAGGCGCTGCTCCAGGCTGACAGCCTGAGGGTGCCGGTCGAAATCGCCGTGCGCCCGAGTGGGCGGTTCACTGAAATCGTCGGAGCGCGCCTGCCATGATCGATCCCACTCCCAACGAAATCGCCGCCATGGAATTTGGCGGGCGCATGGGCGGCGAATACCTCGACCGCCTCGGCAAGACCGATCTGGCGGCGCTGACGTGTGAGCAATGGTCCATCTTCATCGAAGTCACCGTCACCGGCTACGGCGACCATCTGCGCGATCTCGCCGGCCGTGACCGCCAGCGGGTCGACGACCTGGCCGGTGAGGTGCCATTCTGATGGCGATCACCCTCGACTTCATGGCCCGCTTCGGCGCGAAGCTGGTCGATAACGGCTATCCGGTGATCCCCATCTGGCCGGGCACCAAGAAGCCCGGCCGCTTCCTGTGCGGCGCCTGGGCGGATTATCCGGCGTGGACGCGCCATTGCGAGCGCCCGACCACCGTGATCGAGGCCGAGACCTGGGCGGCGTGGCCGGACGCCGCCATCGGTCTGGCCTGCGGCACCCTGGTCGGCATCGACATCGACGTGCTCGACCACGACATGGCTCACCGGTTGGAACGGCTCGCTCGCGACATGCTGGGCGACACGCCGCTGCTGCGCATCGGTCGCGCGCCGAAGCGGCTGCTGGTGTACCGGGCGGAGGTGCCGTTCTCGGGACCGAAGCGGGCGCCGCTGGAAATCCTGGCCCAGGGGCGGCAGTTCGTCGCCTTCGCCATTCATCCCGACACCGGCCGGCCATACGAGTGGCCCGAGGACTCGCCGCTGACCGTGGCGCTCGACGATCTGCCGGTGGTCACCGAGGAGTCCGCGCGCGCCTGGCTTGATGCCGCCGTGGCCCTGCTGCCGGCGGAACTGCGCCCGGCGACGCTGACGTCACAGCCAGCGGCAGCGCCCTCGACCAGCCCGCAACGCGGCACCTTGGCGGCGGTGCGATCAGCGCTCGCCCACATCCCCAACGCCGATTTCGACTACGATTCCTGGGTGCGGATCGGCATGGCGGTGAAGGGGGCTGTGGGCGAGGATGGCGCTTCGCCGTTCGCCGCTTGGTCGGCTCTGTCGACCAAGGATGTCCCCGCCACCACCGCCAAGGCGTGGGCCAGCTTCCGGCCCACCACCATCGGCGCCGGCACCCTCTATCATCTTGCGATGGAGCGCGGCTGGCGGCCCGATCCCGCCGTGGTGCTCGACGGCACCGTGCCGCAGGACGAGGTGCATCCCGCCGCCTCATTGCTGGCCAAGCTGGAGGCAACGCCCGCCGAGTCCTCTCAGCCGGTGCCGCCATTCGATCTCGATATTCCCGGCGGCGTGCTGGGCGACATGGTCGGCTACATGCTGGCCACCGCCCGGCGCCCCCAGCCCGAACTCTCCCTCGGCGCCAGCCTGTGCGCCATCGGCGCGCTGATGGGCCGCAAGTATCGCACCGAAAGCAATCTCCGCAGCAACCTCTATGTCATCGCCCTGGCCGACAGCGGATCGGGCAAAAACCACAGCCGCGAGATCATCAACGAGCTGTTCTACGAGGCCGGCCTTGCCCAGTACCTGGGCGGCAACAAGATCGCCTCCGGCGCCGGGCTGCTGACGGCGCTGCATCGCCAGCCCTCCCTGCTGCTGCAGATCGACGAATTCGGCATGTTCCTGGAGGGGATCGCCGACCGCAGGCGCAGCCCCCGCCATCTCACCGAAATCCTCGACAACATGACCGAGTTGTACACCTCGGCGGGCGGTGTCTTCTTGGGCGCGGAATACGCCAACCGCGACGGCAAGAACGAGCGGCGCGACATCAATCAGCCCTGTCTCTGCGTTTATGGCACCACTGCTCCAACGCGGTTCTGGAATGCCCTGCAATCGGCCAACGTCGTCGATGGCTCGCTGGCTCGCTTCATCGTCATCGCCAGCGGCAACCAATACCCCGACGAGAACGAAGCAGCCGGCATCCGCACCGCGCCGCCGGCCTTGCTGGAGCGGCTCAAGCTGATCGCTCAGGGCGGTGGCCATGCGCCAGCCGGAAATCTTGCCGGGCTGACGGCCGATCCGGTGACGGCGGTCGTCCCCATGACCGTGCCCATGACCGCCGAGGCCAAAGCCGCCTTCCGGGAATTGTCCCGCCACATCACCGAGCGCCTGCGCGAAGCCTGCGGCACTCCCTTCACTCCGGTCCTGGCCCGTATCGGCGAGAACGCCGCCAAGGTGGCGCTGATCCGGGCCGTGTCTTCCGATCCGGTGGCGCCGGTGATCCGGGGCGAGGATGCTGATTGGGCCATCCGTTTCGTCGGCACTTGCGCCGATCGCGCCATGGCCGAAATCGACCGTCATATCGCCGATAACGATACGGAGCGTAACCACAAACGCCTGCTGGAGATCGTCCGGTCCGCCGGTGCCGTCGGCCTCACCAAGAGCGACTTGATCCGCCGCAGCCAGTTTCTCGACCGGCGCCAGCGGGATGAGGTGATCGCCGTGCTGGTGGAAGCGGGAATGATCGAGCCCGTCATGAAGCCGACCGCCACCAAGCCGGCCATGACGTTCCGCTCGACCGGGAGGGGGACATGGTGATGGGGCAATCCCTCAACGGCCTGAAATCTCCCCAAGCCCGCTCGGACATCTCAATCCATTGTTTTTACGGGGGTAAAGACGAAACCCTCAAATTCTTCAATCTTTCCCCCAGAGCACCCTCACGCGGGGGTGTGACGGGGGGAGTCTCCCCTTGTCACATCTCTTATGTAGTATTGAATATATTGAATTATTTAGAATTATATATAAGAGATCAAGGGGTTAGCCTGTCTCTGGCGCCCCTGGGGAATTCCCCCGATCTTGAACAATCCGTCCGCCATCCCGGTGGCCGGAGGGCCTCGCCCCGTTTCACCCCTCTTTTTCCCACGATGGTTCCGAGCGACAGCGCCACCTTCGGCCCGGCCGCGCTGCCGCCCCTCCACGTTCATTCCTGGAGGACGACATGACAGCTTTGCTCCAACCCATGCCGGGCCGCTCCGCCGATGGTGGCAGTTCCCTGCTGGCGCTCGATCTCGGCACCACCACCGGCTGGGCCATGAAACTCGCCGGCGGCACCATCGTCAGCGGCACCATGGCCTTCCGCCCCGGCCGCTATGAGGGCGGCGGCATGCGTTACCTGCGTTTCCGCTCCTGGCTCGACCATCTGCGGGATGGCGGCAAGGGCATCGGCACGGTCTATTTCGAGGAAGTCCGCCGCCACGCGGGAACCGACGCCGCCCACATCTATGGCGGCTTCCTCGCCCATCTCACCGCCTGGTGCGAATTGCTGCACATCCCCTATCAGGGTGTGCCGGTCGGCACCATCAAGCGCCACGCAACCGGCAAGGGGAATGCCGGCAAGGACGCGGTGATCGCCGCCATGAAAGTGCGCGGTTTCAATCTCGAGGACGACAACGAGGCCGACGCCCTGGCCATCCTGCTGTGGGCCATCGACACCGACGGAGGTGTGCGATGAAGTGGCATCCCCCCGGTTTCGGCGGCACTCGCCGCGACCCCGAGCAGGTCAAACGCGACGGTTGGCAGGAACGCGGTGTCCTGGTCATCGCCGAGGACGACCAGCGCCTCACCTGGCCCGAGCGCGAGTTGGTCCGCCAACTCGGTCAGAAGCTGTACGGCTCCCGTCCGGATGGGGAGGCGTCCCATGGCTGACATCAAGTGGACGCCGTCCCTCGTCGAAGCGTATCTGGCCGAGGCCGCCGATGTGTTGTCACGGCTGCCCGACACCCGCGTGCAGGGCTACGTCAACACCTGGCCGCCGATGGTGCGGGAATTCTGGGAGTCCTACGGCATGCAGGACGTGGTGCTGCGCCGGCCACCACCCTCGGCCGCCGCCATTGATCGCATGGACGAGGCGCTGCGGTGGTTGATCTGGCTTGATCCGGCCGATGTCCGGATCGTCTGGTTGCGGGCCTCCGGCAAACGATGGAAGGAGGTGTGCTGGACGGCGGGATTGGCCCGTGCCGCCGCCCACCAGCACTGGCTTTTCGCCCTCTGTGTCATCGCCTGGAAGCTCAATGGGCGAAGTCCTCCGCGCAATATGTCGAAGCGGGACCTGATCGCGAAAACCAAGGCGACGAAGAGATGAGGGGCCGAGCGAAAAGTGTCTGGCAGACACTTTTCGAACAGACAGATTTGCGGGATCCGGAGTAGTTTTTGACCATGCTGGCGAGAGACGCGGGCGGCACGGATCACCCCCCGGATCGGCCGCCCACAGTCCCGTCAACGCCGGAATCCTTCTTTCACCATGCTGATTGCTCTCCCCGAGCCGGTGCTACCGGCCATCGGCGCATTGTCGTGCGCCTCTGGGCTGGTTTACGGGTCGGTGTGCAGTGGCATTGAAGCCGCCACGGTGGCGTGGGAGCCGCTGGGCTGGCGGCCCGCCTTCTTCGCCGAGATCGAACCGTTCCCCAGCGCGGTGCTGGCCCACTGCCACCGGGCGATCCCCAACCTGGGCGACATGACCGCCATCGACGGTCGGGCATGGCGGGGCCGGATCGACGCGCTGGTGGGGGGCACGCCCTGCCAGGCGTTTTCGGTGGCCGGTCTGCGCCGGTCGCTCGACGACG
>CAIOJO010000563.1 GCA_903858635.1 uncultured Telmatospirillum sp.
TGTCACCGGAACGACGGTGGCTGATGTGGTAGATTTCTTCATGGCGTTGCTTTCCTTTCGTGGATTCGACACCCCGAGCCTACAGGCTCAAGGTGAGCAACGCCTGCTCTACAATTTCAACATCGACCGGGACATTTCCGGTTGAACATTAGTAGCCAAAAAGCATGGCTGCGAAAAGACATAAGGAAGTTATAGGCGGCCCCCAACGCACCGAACAGGCAAGTAACAGGGTTCGTCATGCCCGATGCCGCTGTTCGCACGACCGTCCGCAAAGTGATTGTCGCAGTCGCCCGCTTACCCTACCAACACATAGGGCTGCATTCGCATGTCCTCGGCGACGATATGACGCATCAGCCAGTCCGACAGGAACTTGAAGGCGTCTGCCGCGGGAACTGCCGCCGGATCCGCAACGTAGCGCCGCTGCATATCGGTCACCTGCCGCACCAAGTCGTGATGAAGCCGGCGATGCGCGTCAGTGTCGGGGAATCCGACGGCCTTCATGACCTTCTCCTCTTCGGCAAAATGGAATCGGGTATAGTCAAGGAGTTCGGCCAGCAGGGCGCCTCCTTTATTCAAACTGGGGTCCCGCACGCCCTCAAAGGCCCTGTTAACCATCTCGATCAATTTCTTGTGTTGGCTGTCAATCGTATCGCTTCCAACACTCAAGTTCGGCGTCCATTCCAAATAAGACATCTTGGAGTTCCTCACAGGCCTAACGGCGGCCACCGCAAGCAAGCCTTCCAGCTTATCACGTTTTGCCTGATGCCGCCGTTCGCCCGGCAGTCCGCAAAGTGATTTCAGCAGTCGCTTCCGCAGTCAGATCTTTGGATCTCGCGCCGCCGTCGCCACCCGGCAGGTATGGGGCTTGATTCCGGACGGTCGGGATGAACGACACCGCCGGCTCCTGTGGGTCATTCGCACCAATTCGACTTTTTTCACCGGGATGGCCACAGCCGCTCAGGGAACAGGACTGTCACCCTACCCGGAGCCCAGCGCGGATGCCGTGGTCAAGGCGAGTCCAAATTTATGTTGCAACGCAGCAGGGAATTCATCAGTGTACTGACCGTTCGGCAGCGCCGTGAGTCTTTCCGGCGCTGCTTGGACGTTCCTCCCTAAACTTGGGCCCTGGGCAACCAGGGCCCCTTTTCTTTGGGACATCAATGATTTGACTACGCGCAGTAGTCAGGGGGCGGTGCTGGACCGCCCCCTGACCAACCTCGGCAAACAACTGGTCAAGAGGTCGCGTAACTGGCAAAACTGCGGCGCCGCAGCAATGCAGATGCCAGAAGGCCGCCGCCGATCAGGAGCAGGCCAGACGGTTCGGGCACGCTGGTTTGCCCGGTACCGGTCCCCCCGACCGAGGTTCCGCCGCCCGGAGCCGTTGTATCGAGCGAAATGTCGTCGAGGACAAAATCGTTTCCGCCGGCGGCTGTGTTCTGATTAACCAGCGAGAGGCTGGCCGTGGTAGCGGCGCCGGAGTTCCACGTAGCAAAGAATTCTTCGTACTCGCCCGTGGAAGTTGCCGTGAATGTGCTCCCGATTTGGCTGCCATTGATACTGAAATCGAGTTGTGCCGGCGACGTCGAGGTGACCGACGCGATCCACGCTGAGAAGTAATATGTGGTGTTGGCGAGCACGGAGATCCCGGACTCGCCCCAGACCGGAACGTTGGCAGTACTCGCGCCATTAACGATCATTTCTAAATTGCCACTGTGTGGCGGCGTATTGTAGGTGAAGAAGCCGTTGTCGGCTTTCGGGCTGGAACCAACGTCATAAGTACCGGCGGACAACAGATTGCCGGGTGAGTATGCGTATCCGCTGGTAAAGCCGGTATTGCCGGATTCGAAGCCGGGATTCACAACCAAGTTTGCCGCCGAGGCCGGAGCCGCCAGAACCGTAAGTCCGGCAAGAATGAGGCCCTTCGCGAAGGAGAATGTACGCATTGGCTGACGCTCCATAGATCGAGCAATTTCTCATCACCCGGTCGCCCAGGCTGAGCCGTGCAGCAGCTGCAATCCCTGCGCCATTCCTGGACTAAGACATGAAATCAGAGCGTTAGATGAAAGTCTGTACCGAGGAGTCGTAACATTCGCCGACTCCCCCTTTTTAGTTAGGCGACTGGAATTCAGTCAGAGCCAGGATTAAAGGAATAGCCGCGTCATTACCGATTGGGTCAAATTTACCCGTTGACCAACCCTACCGGCGACCGGCGGGTTTGTGATTTGAGCGGCCACCCTCTCCTCGCCAAGGCCATGACTGGGATGGGTCAAGGGCGGGTATGAATATCCGACCGCATTTCACCTAAAACCGGAAGACAAGCGACGCCCATGTCCCTGGAGCTTCGGTCGCCAGTAAAGGCCCCGGCCTCTACCACTGGCAAGAAGGATGATGTTCCATGACTGTCCATTTCACCCTGCAGGGCAAGGGCGGCTTCGGCAAATCAATGATCGCCGGGTTCATCGCGCAGTATTACATCGACAAAGGCCAGCCCCCCCTCGGCATCGACACCGATCCGGTCAACGCCACGCTGAAGAGCATGAAGGCGCTGGCTGCCCGCGACATCCAGCTGCTGGACGGTAACCGCATCGACACCAGCGCGTTCGACGACGTCGTGGAAATGATCCTCAACTATGCAGGCCCGGTGGTGGTCGACAACGGCGCCTCGTCCTTCATCCCGCTCTCCAACTATCTGGCGGAGAACCCCGCGGTGAAGGTCCTGCAGGATGCCGGCCGCACCGTCATCGTCCATTCGATCATCACCGGCGGCCCCTCCTATCTCGAAACCGTCGACGGCTTCTACCAGGTGGTCGAGGCCATGCCGGCGGGCGTCAAGATCGTGGTGTGGATCAATGATTTCTTCGGGCCGGTGCTGAGCGCCGATGGCAAGCCGTTCGAGGACCTGCCGATCTATGAGAAGACCCGCGATCGCATCGCGGCGATTCTGCGGCTTCGCCAAAAGACCGCGGAAACCTTCGGCCAGGACATTCGCACCATGTTGGAGAAGCGCCAGACCTTCGCCGAGGCGATCGCCGACAAGGACACGCGGCTGATGGCCAAGCAGCGCCTGAAGTCCACCCAGGACGAAATCTACCAGCAGCTGGCCCTTATCGCCTGATGATCGTCGATCTCCAAAGGATCATCGACCTGGTGGCGGTCCGCCACGGCTTTCATTTGTCCAAGGACGATCCGGTCCTGGCGACCGTGACCCTGGCCGAAGAGATTTGGCTCGATGCCGCCCGCCAGCTGGAAGAGCGACTGTCGCAGGTGCTCGAGGAAGCGGGCATGCGCTGGTCGCTTGAGTTGCGCGGCGCCGCCGGCGTCCTCGATGGCCTGACCGGCAAGACCGAGGAGACGCTCCGCGACGGCCTGCAGCTGGTCGGCCAAGCGGTGCGCGACGACATGGCGGAGATTTCCCAGACCATTCATGCCGAGATCGCCGGCAGCATCCGGGCCTCGACCGAGGGCCTCAATCAGTCGTTGTCGCGCTTGCTGTCCGAAGTCCGCCTGGCCGCCGACCAGGCCGTTCAGGCGCGCCGCGGCGCGATGATCGCCGCGGTGGTGGCCGGCTGCATGACCTGCGGGGGAATGCTGGTGCTGTTCGCCCCCTTGCTCAAACGTCTGTTCTGGCCCTAACGAAACCGGCTCCATCCCGAAGGGTGGCGCCGCCATATCTGTAGCGGCGCGCAATCATCGGCGGGCAAACCCGAGATCATCGCAATTTTCGACCCGAATTGCGTGAGACTATAGGCGGTGGCCAACCCACAATAATTGAGACTGAGCCCGGATTGCGTGAGACGAACCTGCAATCATCGGCACCGACCCATTATTCGTGAGACAGATATTCATCGTCGGACGGCGCTTTGGCATCCGTCCGCTATGCCTGCCAGAAGCTGCCGATGACCATGAATGCCCGGTGCTCACCCTACAGGCCAGGTGCGGTCGGTCACGTCTGGGTAACCGGGAACCGCATTGGCTGGATAGCCGCCCGTCGTTGCGCCGGCCCTGGACGCCTGAGGCGGGCCAAATGCGGACCCGCCCATTATCGATCCTGAAAGGCCTGCAGCACTTCGATGACCTCTGTGATGCGGTACTAACATGGACCGTCATCGACGATGCGCGGGACCAGATAGGACGCATCGGCCACCGTGAGGGCACGCCGAACGATGCGCCTGTTCCGCGTCATCGGGTTGCGCCGGAATGGCGCACATCTTGGCCAGATCGGCCCGGCTGCGCTTGTGCTCGCCCCAAACAAGGGGTAATGCGGTCGGCGGGCCGGCGTGGCAAACCAGGCGCGGCGCCAAACGCCGGAACAACCGCAGCATGGCACGCAAGCCCTCGAGGGACAGTTGTTCGGGCGTGGTGTCGGCCGGCATGGGGAACAGCTCGATTCCGACGATCGGTCCGGCGTCGACCTTTTCCAGCATTACATGGGCGGTGGCGCCGAACACCCGGGCGCGGTCATAGATGGCGAAACAGTGGGGCGCCCAACCCGGATGGCTGGGCGGACCAGGATGGAAGTTGTAGGCTCCAAAACCCAGCACGTCGAGGATCGCGGCCGGCACCACCACATCGGTGGCGAAACCAATCAGCCGGGCGCGGCAGCGCAGCTCCGGCGAAACGGCCAACAGGTCATGCAAACTCGATACATGGGCGATGGTCAGGTTGGGCCACTGCAACTTAAGAAATCGGAGGAGCTCGGACGCCCCCAGTTGCGGTGTCAACAAGATGACGGCGTCGAGTGACAGGCCAGGAATACGGCTTGTGCAGCTTACCCGATCATTCGGCTTTGGTGATACATTGTTCAAACTGTACCGTGATCCGGAAGTTTGTCGCACTGACGAGTGCGCGTTCTCTACCTCAAGATTGTAAATGAATTATAATAGTGGTGTTGCAGATGGTGCCCAGAGAGCTGGCGGACTCTGGCCGCCGCCGTCGATTGGTTCGGCCGGCGAGAAAGGTTCGGATATCGGAACTTCGCGGCGTACGGCCGAGCTCAAGCCCGCCACGACGGCGCTGGCCACCCCGTGCAACCACGCGAACGTCGGATACAGTGGTCCACGGTGGCGGCGCTGACGGCAAGCAATTGGGTGCGCAAGCCGCCGTCGATCGATAGCCGACCGTGCCGCTCCAATGCAGGTAGCAGCATCGGGCACCAACGGCTTCAGACGTTTTGAACGGATACGATCGGAGGTCTCCCACAACACGATCAGCGCCTCGCGGAGCCGCTCACCATATTGCCGCTTCCGCGCGATCGGCGTTGGCGAGGGCTCGTCGTCATTTTGGCGAAGCGGCCTGATTACAGGCTTCCGGTGAAAGCCGCTGACTGCGACGAACTCGTCCAGGATCTTGGTTTCTTCCGCCCGCGGCGCTTCCCTGTACCTGGTCGCGGTCGCCGCCACCAGCTCAAGCTTCGTCGACATACTGATCCGCGTTGCCATTGGTTCACCCCGACCCCCCGTCGGAGGGTAACATTTTGGATGAGGCAACTAGTGGATAGAATCTAACACTTGGTGCCCTCGTTTGACGGCGGCGATGATTTTGTCGGGGTCTTTGGTCCAGACAAAGGGCTTCGGGCTTTGGTTATGTTCGGCCAGGAAGCGTTTGATGGCGGCCTGAAGCTCGACA
>CAIOJO010000564.1 GCA_903858635.1 uncultured Telmatospirillum sp.
GTCGCCGGAACGACGGCGGCCAATGTGGTAGATTTCTTCATGGCGTTGCTCTCCTTTGCGGATTCGACACCCCGAGCCTACAGGCTCAAGGTGAGCAACGCCTGCCCTCCAATTTCAACATCGACCGGGACATCCCCGAGTGCGTTGCGGGAGCCTGATATGCCTTAAAGCCCCTGCCGCCCAATCGAAGGCGCAGGCAGGGCAATTGGATATGGCATTCGCTTTGATTGTCGAGGATGACCTCATCACCGCAGTGCGCGGCATGGACTACAAGTATTCGGCCATGACCAATGGCTCGTCCTGCACCGCCAATGCCGTTTAGCATGACCGCAAACGCAAGCCGCAAAGCGCGTCCTGATCGCGGGTGGCAAGCGGCTTCTTTCGTCGAAGCCATGATTTTGGTGGCGGCCTTGTCGATTCTGGGCGGCTATATGGCCTGGAATTTGTCCTCCGACCATGGCCGAATCGAAAGGCAGGAACGGGAGCGACTTTCCGCCCAAACCAGCATCATCGACGAAAACCTGGTTCCCCAACTGATCGCGGTCGATCATGCGCTGACGGCGATTCGCCGCGACCTGCCCTCCATGACCGCGTCGGCCGATAGCGCCACACGTATCGACCACCATCTGGAATCCTTGCACGACGCCATGCCTGGGGTGCAAAGCATGGCGATTTTCGACGACCAAGGGACGATCGTCGCCAGCGATCGAGCCGAAGCCATCGGGCAAAATTTCCATGAACGCGAGTATTTTCAGGTCGCGCGCCGGGGCGCAGACCCGGCAGTGCTTTACGTTTCTTCGCCCCTTACGACCACCCTTGGAACCCGCGCCATCATTCTGACGAGGGTGATCCCTGACGATCAGGGCCGGTTTGCCGGCCTGGTGTCGGCGATTATTGACCCCGTGTTCTTCACCACCCTCATGAGGTCGGTGCGATATGCTCCCGATATGTGGAGCGGCCTCATCCACGGCGATGGCAAAATCTTCGTAACGGTTCCGGAGTTGAGCGCCTCCAACCAGGACTTGGCAAAGCCCGGCACCCCGTTCAGCCGTTTCATTGAGAGCGGTCGGACCTCGGACATTCTGATCGGCAATGTCCTTGTTGGCGACAAGGACGAGCGCATGCTGGCCCAGCGCCTCGTCCGTCCGGCCTCGCTGCCGATGGACAAGCCGCTGGTCATCTCGCTCAATAGGAATTTGTCGGCGATTTTCGCGGAATGGCGCCACGGGGCCTATCAACAGGGTGGGTTGTTCGGCGTGCTGGTTTTGCTGACAAGCACGGGGTTCTTCGTACGCCAGCGGCGGCAACGCGCCTTTGCCGGCATTTCGGCGATGCACGAAGCCGAAAATAAGCGTGCCGGCGCCGCGCTGAAGGCGAAGACCGAACTTCTCCAAAACGTGATCGACTCATCGGTCGACTTTATCTTCGTCAAGGATCGCCGATTGCGCACCGTCCTTTGCAACACGGCGTTTGCCCAGGCCCTTGGCAAGACCCCCGTCGAGTTGTACGGCAAGACCGACATCGAGAACGGCTGGAGCGCCGATCTGATTCTGGGACGGCCCGAGGAAGGAATGCGCGGCTTTCAACGGGACGACCTGGCCGCACTTTCCGGCCAGAGGGTGCATTCCTTCGGGGACCTCGATGTCGGCGGCAACATCCGCATCTTCGATTCGCTCAAGGTTCCGTTGCGCTCGGCAGACGGCGAGATCATCGGGTTGCTTGGGGTGAGCCGCGACATCACCGAGCAGAGGCAGGCCGAAGAACAATTGACGAGATTGCGCGCCGATTTGCACCGGACGTTGGAATGGCAGGTGGCGCGCCAAACGGCGGCGGCACTGGCGCACGAAGTCAATCAGCCACTCGGGAGCATATCCATACTCTGCGAGGCGGCAAGCCGCCTGTTGGCAGCCGAATGCGCCGATTGCCTGGCAATCGCCGATTCCGCTCGGCCGGGACGGCTCGACCAAGTCCTGAAACGCATGGCGGCTGAATCCGAACGCGCCGGCGGGGTGATCCACGATCTGCTGCGATCATTGCAGCGACCGGACAATAAGCTGGAGCCGATTTCCCTCTCGACCCTATTGCCCGAAACGGCACGCATGGCAGAAGCCGATAGCTTCGGGGACTGCCAGGTGGCCATCGACTGCCCAGCCGACCTGCCCTCTGTCTTGATCAACCGCATGCAGGTGCAAAAGGTGCTTATGAATCTGATCGGCAATAGTGTTGAGGCAATGCGCCAGGCGAAACCGCCCAGTCAGCGGGTTTGGATAAACGTTGGAAGGACTGCCGACAATGCCATGGCACGCATAACTGTCCGGGACGAAGGGCCCGGCGTTAAGGAAAAGAGGAGAATTGAGATATTTCACCCCTTCGTTACCACCAAGCCCGCTGGCACGGGAATGGGCCTGGCGATCAGCCGGGCCCTGATCGAAACAATGGGTGGTAAGCTGTGGTGCCAAGCTGATGACGGAGCGGGCGCCAAGTTCCACTTTACCCTGCCGTTTGCGGGATAGCCCGGTGACGCGACTCACCGTATTCATCGTCGATGACGATCCGGGAATGCGCCACAGCCTGTCCATCCTGCTGGAGACGGCCCGAATCAAATCGGAATGCTTTGCCAGCGCCGAGGAGTTCCTGAGAATTTGCGGCCCGCACCAGGAAGGCTGCTTGCTGCTTGATGTCCGCATGCCGGGAATGAGCGGGCCGGAACTCCAGGAAGAATTGACCCGGCGCAAGGTGTGGCTGCCGATCATCTTCTTGACCGCCTTTGCCGATCTTCCGACGGTCGTTAATGCGGTCAAGCACGGCGCCCTGGACTTCCTGCCAAAACCGATCAACGGCGCGCTCCTGTTGGAGCGGGTGGAGGGCGCGTTCAGGCAAGCCGGCGAGCGCCGCCAGACCGAGGAGGCACGCGAACGGTTCATGACTTGCTTGCTTAAGTTGACCCGTCGAGAGCGAGAAGTTCTGGCTCTTGCCATCTCCGGCATGCCCAACAAGGAAATCTCGACCCATTTGCAAATGAGCCAGCGCACGGTCGAAGGTCACCGTTCGCGGATCTTCCTCAAAATCGGCACCGATTCCCTGCTCAAACTGGCCCAACAAGCCGCCGACGCCGGGATTTCGCTGGCCGAGATCGCCCCTTCTTCCTGGACCTCCACAGAGATCTAAGTCCTCGCTTTTGGCGAGGCGAACAAGGTCTCCCGGGCTCAACTCAATAGTTCATATTTGCGTGATAACACGCGCGTGGACAACCCGTCTTTCGCTTGAAAATAGAAAAATGTGATACTGCGCCACGACTAAAGTTCTACTGCTGATAATGTAAATATATTTACGTTTGGCAAGTAGAGCGAACACTGTCGGGGTGTGCACGGGGGTCACATGAACGCGATCGGAGACACGATCCTTTCATCGAGCGGAAAGGGGACCAATGCCCTGGATCGCTTTCTGGCCGACAGGTTGGCCCACAACGCGGCCTAGTCTGGGCCAACTCCAACACCACGAGCCAAGGGGGATGTCGGCGATGTCGATATTTAGCAACCTTCGTATTTCAACGCGTCTGGCCGTTGGCTTCGTGCTGGTGCTGGCGCTGTCGGTTACCGTCGGTGTTGTCGGCATCAGCAGTGCCAACAAACTGGCCGACATTACCACCCGCTTCCATGACTACCCGTTCACCGTGGTCCAGAACATTCTCCAGGCACGGATCGCCTTTCGCACCCTGCGCATGGGCACCCGTGACGTGGCTCTGGCCGAGACCCCCGAGGAGCTTGCCGAAGCGCAGGCGAGCATCGAAAGAGCTGGCGCCAATTACCTTAAATACCTGGCGATCGCCAAAGAGGCCTATCTTGGCGACAAGACGAATTTCGACGAGGCCGTGACTTCTTATTCGGCCTACCGGGGCGAAGTTGACCAGATCCTGGCCAAGGCCAAATCCGGTGACAAGGACGCGGTTCATCGGCTGATGCACGGGAAAGCCGTGGAATACTCCAATACCAATGCGGCGAAGAACAACGCCATCTCGGATTTCGCGACGAAAAAGGCCGACGCGTTCATGGGGGATGCGAAGGCGACGAGCACCGAGACGGCGCGGATCGGTATCGGCTTGCTGGCCATTTCCGTCATCGCCGGTGGTCTGGCGGCCTTCTTCACCGCCCGCTCGATCACCAAACCGATCGGCGGCGTCAAGAACTGCATGGAGGCCCTGACCCAGGGCAATTTGTCGGTCGACGTGCCCGGTGCCGACCGGGGAGACGAGGTCGGCGAAATGGCCAAATCGGTGCAGGTGTTCAAAGACAATCTGATCCGCGTCAAACAGATGGAGGCCGACCAGGAGGAACAGAAGCGACGCTCCGAGGAAGAGCGCAAGATGGCGCTGCGGCAGATGGCCGACTCTTTCGAAAGCCAAGTCGGCGGCGTGGTGCAGACGGTAACCGCGGCGGCGGTGCAGTTGCAGGCCTCGTCCAGGCAGATGGCGGCGACCGCGACGGAAACCAGCGCCCAGGCGACCACCGTCGCCTCGGCCGCCGAGCAGGCGTCGAGCAATGTCCAGACGGTGGCGTCGGCCACCGAGGAACTGGCCGCTTCGATCAATGAAATCGCCGGACAGGTCGAGCGCTCGCGCGTCGTCGCCGAGCGGGCCGACGGCGAAGCCAAGCACACCACGGACCTGATCGAGAGGCTTTCCGGGAATGTTGCCAGCATTGGCCAGATCGTCGCCCTGATCAACGACATCGCCAGCCAGACCAACCTGTTGGCCTTGAACGCCACCATCGAGGCGGCCCGGGCCGGCGATGCCGGAAAGGGCTTCGCCGTGGTCGCCGGTGAAGTGAAGAACCTCGCCAACCAGACGGCACGGGCCACCGGCGAGATCGGCGCCAAGATCGCCGCCGTGCAAAGCGGCACCGCCGATGCGGTCAAGGCCATCGAGTCGATCAGCCAGGTGATCAACGAGATGGGCGGGATCAGCGCCTCGGTGGCGTCGGCGGTCGAGCAGCAGACGGCAGCGACCGGTGAAATCGCCCGCAATGTGGATCAGGCGGCGATCGGCACGCAGGAGGTGTCCGGCAACATCGGCGGGGTCGAGTCGGCGGTCCGGGAAACCGGAGCCGCCGCCTCCCAGATCAGTGAGTCCTCCGGCGAGCTGTCCAAACAGGCCGATCTCTTAAAGCGAGAGGTGGGGCGTTTCCTCGACCAGGTGCGATCCGGAACGTGTCAATGATTTTGGAACAGATGGCCGCGCGAGTTTAGGCACTTTGGGGTTGTCGTCGACCGCGATGTTTGCCGGGCCGATGGCTATGCGGCGTCCTTCTTTCCCGGCGGATTAATCCACGCGGCGACGGGTA
>CAIOJO010000565.1 GCA_903858635.1 uncultured Telmatospirillum sp.
CACCCTCTTCGAGAAAATCGATATGAAACAAGCGCTTACCATCAACGAATACAAACCCGATACTTCGCAAATAACTAACCAATTGAATCTATTCGCGTTTTAACCGGACAGCAGTGATTACCAATCACGGATCTACGACCAGGTTGTGAACGTCGAGGGGCATTCGCCTCGGTGAGCAAATTCGGCGCCCTGCATCATGCCTGTGCTTCCCGAATGCCAGGGAGAGGACTATTATCGAAAAGGATGCGCCGTTGCTAGACTATTTTTGGCTGGGCGGCCTGAGGTGGTTGATCTGGGCGCAATATTGCCAAACTAGCGGCAAGGAGAGAAAGTAATGCATCCAACTGCCCTTAACATGTCGTCTCTTTTCTTCAAAGCGTATACCGATGATATCGCCAACGGCACGGTGTTGGAGATTGGATCGCAAATTATCGGCGACGAAAATGGTGGAAGTGTTAGGGAGATGTCTCCGCCTAGATTTGAATATATTGGTGCCGATTTTGTCTCAGGGAAAGGTGTCGATGTTATTTTAGATGATCCATACGTTCTTCCATTTGATAGTGAGTCTGTTGATATAATATTGTGTAGCTCTTGTTTTGAGCATTGTGAATTTTTCTGGCTAACTTTTCTGGAAATGATGAGAGTGCTCAAGGGTTCTGGACTCCTTTATTTGAACGCCCCCTCCAATGGATCATTCCACCGATTCCCAGTAGATTGCTGGCGCTTCTATCCCGATAGTGGCAGGGCTCTCGTAAGGTGGGCAAATAGGAACAATTATAATGCCGTCTTATTGGAATCATTTATTTCAAGACAAGGGGGCGGATTCGGAGGTTTATGGAGCGATTTTGTTTCCGTTGTACTGAAGGACGTGCAGTGTATATCAAAATATAATGGTCGTATTATTGATAAATACACAGATTTTATTAATGGGTTTCGCGCGGAATCGGATGATATCGTTAATTTGCAGGAATTGTCGGAAGATCAGCAGATTCGTCTTGTTGCGAATCAGATTCTGACTGGGAAAGTAAAGCTTAAGTGAAGGGCCTATTGAGAGTTTTATTCCGGTCAATGCGGTAAGTTGTGAGTCGATATTTCTGGTGTTGCTAGCGTGGCAACCGAGATATGTCCATCGGAGGAAATGGGGGCTTTGATGGGAAATCAACGCGACACTGTCGTTTGTATCGCTACTGCGGCTGACAGATGGGATATAATGGAAAAATATTGTTTCAATCAATATTTTAGAGTGAATAGGCAGTTATTCGATCTCTGCGTTGTGTTTAATGGCAGTGATCCTGGAAGTGTAAGGCGTACGCTTGATCTTGCTCCTGAGCATCTTGTCATCAGAGAAAACGTTGGTATGGACCAGGCTGCATTTGATTACTGTATAAAGAATATAAGGCATTATAGAACGTATATATTTATTCACGATGATCACTGGTTTGTCGATGGAAACTGGTTTCAATTGTTGCATGGGTTGTTATACTCAAATGATGTTGATGTGATCGGGAATGTTGTTGCGCCAGGACACGTAAATAAGCCGGCAAGTTATGACGTCGTGGCTGATGTGTTGGGTTATTCTGCGTTAGCCCCACATTTATTTCCATGCTTTCTACAGGGGCAGGCTGGAATCTATAATAGAAAAGCCATAGACTGTCTTCTTGCCAATGGTGGCGTGCCCTGGGGTAAGACAAATACCCGGGAGGTTGCCAGTATATGCGAGAGAATTCACAGTTTTATTATGCTATCGAATGGAATTAAGGTTGGCCAAATTCCACCTGGATACGAAAAATATCTTCGACATAGGGAGCATATCGTCGACCCCAATCAAATGTCGAGGAACCCATCGGGTTTGACTTGATTAGGATCTGATCGTCGCCTTGACGGAATGCCATTTTCGTTGAAGCAATGTCTGGTTGCTCGTCATACAATGAAGGCGATGCACCGGTCTGCCAAAACAGAGGATGGGGCGGTCACGCTTGCTGATACCCCAGGTGTGGACGAAATCGGTCTCCGGGACGGCGTAGATCTTGTATCCGCTCTGCCGCGCCTTGATCGCCAGATCGGTCTCCTCGCCAAAATAGGGGCTGAGCCTGGGGTCGAAGGAGATTCCGGCATCGTGCAGGCGCCGTGCATGCAGGGAAAACAATTGGCCGGAGACCTGGTCCGCCTCGATCGGCTCGGCGAAGCTCCCTGTGTTGAGCGCTTTCGTTTCTTTCAGCGTCTGGAAGTTGGTCCAATGCGCCGACACGCCCACGCATAACGCGTCGGGGAGGGTCAGCAGCCAGCGCTCCAAGCGATAGAGCATCGGAACGGAAATCTTCAGGTCGGCATTGAGGATGTGGATGGTCTCACCCTCCGCCTGGTTGATTCCCATGTTCCAAGCCCGAGCCACCCCGACATTGTGTTTGTTGAAGCTGAACTTGTCGATGCGGGGATGGTCGCGTAAATCGTTGAAGACCTCGACGTCATTGAAGATACAGATGACTTCTCCGGTGAACGCGCTCAGGTCGTCCAACAAGGTCCGGATGTTGTAGGGAGAGCCGGGCGAGTAGTCGAGGACGGGGATGACCACGCTCTGCGTCGCGCCGCGCGGAAAGGCGGTGCGCCGGTCGAACGCCTCGACCAGATCGGCCGCCAGGTCGAAGCGACCGGCGTCCAGTTGAACGCTGGCCAGTCCCAGGGTGGCGTTCAACGAATTCGGGTCGAGTGTCAGCGCCTGATGAAAAACCTCGGCGGCCTCGTCGGCCAGGTCCGCCTGGCGCAGGGTGGCCCCCAAATGGGCGGCATACTCGGCGGAGTCGGGCTGCAGGACGGTGGCCTGGCGGCCGGCGGTGACGGCGTCGCCGAGGCGTCCAAGCGACAGCAAAAGCCAGGAATGGACAAAACGCCAATGCGCGCTGTCGGGAAACCGCTCGACCATGGTCGCGACAAGGCGTTTTGCGGCGTCATAATGGGCTTCGTCGACATAGGCCTGCAGCAGCCTCTGCGCGATGTCCGTGCGATCGGCGGCGAGCATCACCACCGCTTCCAGGATCGCGGTCGCCTCGTCCTTCTTGTTCTGGAGGTCAAGGCAGTCCGTCAGGCTCAACAACAGGTCGACGGAGCTGGGATTGTTCGCTACGGCGCGGCGCAGAACCTGTTCGGCTTTGCCGAGCTGTCCCTGCTGCAGCAGGGCGAGGTTCAGGGAAAGCCACACCGGGGCGTGGTCGGGAAGCTGTTCCGCGGCAGCGGCGAGCGCCTGTTCGGCGGCCGCCGGCCGCCCCTGGGCCAACTGGGTCAGGCCAAGCCGGTAAAGGATTTCCCCGTTCGCGATGGGCACCAGTTGCAGCACTCTGGCGAACAGGGCTTCCGCCGTCGGGTTGTCGCCGGATTGGCGGAACGCCTCGCCCTTCAGGAACAGCGCTTGGTGATGATTGGGGGTTGTCGCAATGAGCCCGTCGAGCAGGGTGATCGCGCCATCATAGGCCCCGGCATTGATCAGGGTGAGTGCCTGCGTGATGTCGTCGAACTCTTCAGCCATGCCGACAATGTCCGAGAGCCAACGCCTATCCCCGACCAATTCGTAACGTCGCAGGTACCACGTCAACCTTTACGTCAGAATGGTTAATTTTTTGTCAGCGTGACGGAAGTCACTGCAATGTTGGTCGGCGGGCCTTCTATTTTCCTTGCCGATACTGGCCCCGGGCTGCTTCGCGTCGCGCAGGGTGAGGGGGCTCCGGGGTGGGGAGAGGCTGCCTGGTGGCGCCAATTTGTCGAACCGGCGGGCTAGGCCTTTGGGTAAGGAATATTAACCATTTCGATGTAGCGTAACCGCATTACTGCGCATCCGGCGCGGTACCGAGGAGAAGATTGCATGGCGACGACGGTGGTGGGTCAGGCGACCGGAACGATCGAGGTTGTCGGGGATAACGATTGGTTCAGGGTTCAGCTGAGCGCCGGCACCCAATACGTCTTCGACGTGGGCGGTGGCACCCTGGGCAATCCCCAAGTCTCGCTCTACGACGCTTCGGGCACGCTGATCACCTCCGCTACCGACGGCGGTCCGGCAGGGGGCGCCCGCATATCGGTCGAGCCAGCGACCACCGGCATCTATTACATCGGTGCGTCGAGTACGCTTTCGACGACCGGCACCTTCACCGTCACGGAATCCACTGCGCCGTTCGACTTTGCCGGCAATACAGGGACCGCCGGCCTGGTGGCGGTGGGCGGCCAGGCCTCGGGAAACATCAGCGTCGCCGGGCAAAACGATTGGTACAAGGTCCAGCTGACCGCCGGCACCGAATACGTCCTGAGCATCGGCAACGGGACGCTGGCCTTTCCCCTGGTCACCCTTTACGATTCCGCCGGCCACTACGTCATTTCCGGCAATGACGGTGACACCCTCGACGGCACCACCACGGTCTTCACGCCGACCACCAGCGGCACCTATTATGTGGGCGCCTCCGGGTTGGTTTCGTCGACCGGCACCTTTACGGTTTCGGTGGCGACCGCCACCCCGGACTTTGCCGGGAATACGACCACCACGGGAACCGTCGCGGTCGGCGGCCAGGTTAGCGGGACCATCGCCAATGTCGGCCAGCATGACTGGTTCAAGGTCCATCTGGTGGCCGGTACCGAATATGTCTTCGACGAAGTGGGCGGCACCTTGTCTGCACCGGCGGTGTCCCTCTATGACGGGTCCGGCAACCTGATCGTTACCGGTTATAACGGGGTGACCAACGGCGCTCGTATCTCCTACGAGCCGACCACCACCGCCGATTACTACGTCGGCGCCTCGAGCTTCATGTCGACCACCGGAACATTCACCGTCTCGGTCGCCGCGGCCGCCTTCGATTTCGCCGGCAATACGAGCACCACGGGAACCGTCGCGGTCGGTGGCACGGCCATCGGCAACATCACCACCGTCGGCCAGCATGATTGGTTCAAGGTGACGTTGCAGGCTGGGACCCAGTACGTATTCGACGCGGGCGCCGGCACTCTGACCAACGCCCAGGTTGCGCTTTACGACGGTTCCGGCGCGCTCTTGGCCCAGGGGAGCGGCGGCGGCGCAAGCGGCGGCGCCCGCACCTCTTTCGAGCCGACGAGCAGCGGCAGCTATTATGTCAGCGCCTCCGGTTCGAATGGCGCCACCGGCACCTTCACCGTCGCCGTCTCCACCGCGTCCTTCGACTTTGCCGGCAATGCGACCACCGCCGGCGCGGTGAGCGCGGGCAGCCCGGCGACCGGAACCATTGGTGTCGTGGCCCAGAACGACTGGTTCAGGACGACGCTGCAGGCCGGCACACAATATGTCTTCGACCTCGGCGCCGGCACCCTGGCAGCCCCGGTGGTTTCCGTCTACGACTCGACCGGCCATCTCCTTAGCCAAGGGAACGGCGGCGCCGCCAATGGCGGGGCCGAGACGTCCTTTACGCCGACCGTCAGCGGCACCTATTACGTGGGAGCGGCCGGCGCCGGCGCCGGCACGGGAACCTTTACCCTGTCGATGGCAACGGCGACCGACGACTATACCGCCAATGTCGGGACGACAGGCCAGATCGGGCCGGCGCCGCTGTCGGTGGCGACCGCCATCGCCAATTTCCAACATGGGCAACTCACGCAAGCGACGCCGGTGAGCGACACGGCGGCGAACGTCCAGGCAAATCTCAGCGGCCTGGAGACGGTCGCTGCCGGCGGCCGGTTGGGCTCGATCGCCCTGACCGACAGCGCCACGCCGACGCTTTCGATCACCGCCGCGCAGTTGGCGGCCGACGCTCCGGTACTGCGCGATATCTTCGGCGCCTACAACTTGTCCCTCAGCGGTGCGGCCGGCGTGGCGGGCGTTCTGACCCAGCCGCAACTGCTCTCGGTCGCCGTTTCCGATAGCGCGGCCAATATCTCGGCGAATCTGGACGGCCTCCAGGCGGTCGCCGCAGCCGGCAAGCTGGGTGCGGTTACCCTGACCGACGGCGGTACGCCGACGGTGACCCTCTCGGCAAGCCAATTCACCGCCGATGCCGCCGCCCTGGCCCAGATCTCCGGGAACTATCACGTAACGGTGACCGGCATCGCCGTCGCCAATGCGGCGGGCACACTGGCCCAAGGCGGCGTCACCGCGGTAGGTGTGACCGATAGCGCCGCCAATGTCCAAGCCGCCCTCGACGCCCTGCAGGGCCTTGCGACGGCGGGCAGCCTCGCCTCCATCACCCTGAGCGACGCCGGCACGCCGACCCTGAACGCATCGGCCGTCCAGGTCACCCAAGATGCCGGAGCCTTCGCCCGCATGGCCGGCAGTTACACGCTCGCAGTCACCGACAGTGCGTTGGACGTCCAGTCGTCTCTGGATGCCCTCCAGGCGATGGCCGCCTCGGGCAAGCTGACCTCGATCACCCTGAACGATGGTGGCACGCCGGTCCTCTCGGTGACCTCGACCCAGCTCGTCTCGGATGCTCAGGCGATCAATGCCATCACCGGCAGTTACGTCTTGAACGCCCCTGGCGTCGCCACCTCGGTCGCCACCTTCGTGGTTCAACAAGAGAGCACGGGGCGCGGCGCCAACGGCATCGCCCTTGTTTACCCCGGGACTGCCCCGGCCGGTGCCAATAGCGTGGTGGGGTTCCAAAACGCCACCTTCACCAGCGGGCAAAATGCCGTGGTGTTGGACGGGCCGAAATCCAGCTATGCGATCCAGGTCAATGCCAGCGGCGTCACCACCATCCAGGATATCGGCGCCGGCGACGCCACCTTCGGGCAGACCGTCACCGTTAGCGGCGAAAGCTACATCTTGTTCAACGGGGCGCATATCGCGATCTCCGATCCGGCCTCGGTGGCCGCTCTCACCGTTCCGCCGGGCAGCACGGCCCCGGTGCTGAACTATCCCAACGATCTCTATTTCGTCCTGACCCCGGCCAATGCCCAGTTGGCGCAGTTCTACTCGTCCTTGCTGCCCTGGGAACCGCAGCCGGCGCTGTCCGGCTACGAGTATTGGGCCAACCGGCTGGCGGGCGGCATGTCGTTGATCAGCATCGCCCAGAGCTTCATCAACACCACCTATTTCCAGCAGACCTACGGTGATCCGGGCACCACCAGCGCGCAGCATGTCGCCTTCGTCCAGTTGCTCTATAGCCACATCCTTGGCATGAACCTGGGCGCCACCAATGCCGGCGTGCAGTATTGGGCCGGGCAGATGGACAGCAACCCGTTGATGGACGGAGCCCATGCGTTGGTCAGTTTCACCAATGCGACCGCCACCGCGGCAACGATCAACGCCATTTCGGGCACCGCGGCGGGGGCCGGTACCGGCTGGCTGATCGACCCGAGCCTTACCGGCGGCTATGCCGATCCCGGCATGCAGATCGCGGCACAGACGGTGCTTACCCAGTCCACCAGCAGCGGATTCCTCAATCTGAGCCTGGTCGATCCGGCGACGGTCGGTAGCGGCGGCGTCAGCGCCAATGGGATCACCCTGACGCCCAACACCGTTCAGATTGGCGCTACGGTGACGTCCGGCACCGTCATTCTGTCGCCTTCGTTCACCCAGGCGACCATCGCCGGTTCGGGCGTCTCCCTGCATGACGGCCCCGGTACCGACACCATCAACGTGAGCGGCAACGCCAATGTCGTCACCATCGGCAGCGCCACCACCGACACGCTCAATCTCTCGTCCGGCACCGCCAGCACCATCGTCGGATTCGTTCCCGGCCAAGGATCGATCCTGGCGGTCAGCGGCACGGTCAATCAGACCGGGGTCTCGCTGCTCAACGGCACGACGACGCCGGTGCAGGGCGGCGGCCTCATTTTCGGCACCGCCGGCGCAGCGACCGCCATTGTCGTCAATATCGGCAACATCGGCGGGGGGTCCGCCGCCGAGGTGGCAACCGCGGCCAACAGGGCCTATGTGGTGGCCGACGTCAATGGCGATGCCACGACGGGGGCCTTGGGCGAGCATGTGATCTTCATCGGAACCACCTCGGGCGGCGACACCGAGATCTTTGCCTTCCAGGGGCCGCTGTCCACCGTCACCCTGAACGGGCAAGCCCTGCACGTGCCGATCACCAGCGCCGATACCAGCGGAACCCACTCCGTCACCACCACCGAGATCACCCTCATCGCCACCGTGCTCGGGGTGTCGGCGACCAACCTGACCATGGGGGATCTCCTCTAACCAGGCTTGACTTGCCTCGCTATTCGGCATAGGTAGCCCACACCGATGGAGCCCAGCCGGCCCGTCGGTTCAATCGCAACTTGAGACAGAGATGAGTAGTCGACAGTCGAGTGCTTCCGCGGAGCCTCCCAGTCGCCCTGCGCTGGGATTTCGCCATACCGACGTCGTCTCCGTGGACCACCCCGCCGCTGGGCCCATTCGACTGAAATAGGTCGGTGCCCGCCGGGCCGTCGGCTCCCCAGGGGATGACGAGAGTCAACCCTGGATGAACGGAGAGGCCGATGGCCGCCATCCTCACCTTGCTGTTCCTGCGCCCCGCCGATGGCGGGGGCGTGATCTCTTCTTTCCACCGCCCGCCGAGCTGAGCTTCGGCTGAGCCGGCGTTCAAGCCCGGCGCTGATGCGTGGCCGATCCCTCGGGGCGTGGCGGAGGAAATGAATGAACTGGATCACCAAGCTCTATTACAAGTTTCAACGCCTGTTCAAGGCGGTGCGGCTTTATCTGGTCCTGGCCGGCCCGGGCATCGTGGTGATGATCGCCGACAACGATGCCGGCGGCATTACCACTTACGCCGCCACCGGCGCCAAATACGGCTATAACCTGATCTGGTTCCTGCTGATTCTTGGGCCGGTGGCCTATTTCGTCCAGGAAATGACCGTGCGGCTGGGCGCGGTCACCAAACGCGGCCATGCCGAGGCCATCTTCGACGGCTTCGGTGCCTTCTGGGGATGGTTCTCGCTGCTCGATCTGTTGCTGGTCGATTGGCTGACCCTGGTCACCGAGTTCATCGGCATGACCTCGGCCTTGGCGATTTTCGGCATCCCGGCCTGGGCCACCGTCACCGGGGTCTGCCTGCTGATGGGCTTCATGGTGCTCAACGGGCGCTATTGGACCTGGGAAAAGATCGCGATGGCGTTCTGCGCGCTCAACTTGATCTATATTCCGGGCGCCTTCCTGGTGCATCCCGAGGTCAAGGACATCGTCAGCCATGGTTTGGTGCCCAATTTTCCGGGCGGCTTCAACGGTCAGCTGTTCTTCTTCCTGATGGCCAATATCGGCACCACCATCGCCCCTTGGATGCTGTTCTTCCAGCAGTCCTCGGTGGTCGACAAGGGCCTGAAGGAAAAGGACATCGCCTGGGGCAAGTTCGACACCCTGGTGGGCGCCATCTTCACGGTGGTGGTGGCGGTGTTCATCGTCATCGTCACCGGGACCGTGCTCAACGGGGTCGATGTCGACGACGCCGCGCAGGCGGCCAAGCTGTTGATGGCCAGTCACCATTACGCCGGCGAGTTCATGGCGATCGGCTTGTTCGACGCCGGTCTGCTGGGGGCCATCTGTATCTCGCTGGCCAGTTCCTGGGCCTTCGGCGAGGTATTCGGCTGGGCCCATTCGCTGAACAACAAGATCAAGGAAGCCCCTTGGTTCTATGTCAGCTATTTCTTCGCCCTGATCACCGCCGGGCTGGTGGTCCTGATCCCGCGGGCGCCGCTGGTGCTGATCACCCTGTTCGTGCAGGTGGTGGCGGTCACCCTGCTGCCGGCCGCCCTGGTGTTCCTGATCCTGCTGCTGAACGACCGCGAGACCATGGGCGATCGCGTCAATACGCCGTGGGAGAACCTGGTGAACTGCTCGATCGTCGCCGTCATCATCCTGCTGTCGACGCTGTATGGGCTCAGCACCCTGTTCCCCGACCTGTTCAATTGAGGAATGCACCATGAGCCTCGATCACGCGCTGCGCACCGTCTTCGCCGCCAATATCGAGAAGGTGAGGGCGATCAATCGCCGCTATGCCAAGCCGCGCCTTGCCATGTCGCCGCCAGTTCGATTGGCGCTGCTCAGCTTGCGGCTCTATCTGCTGCTTCTGGTTGGGTTGCTCGGCTACAAGTTCGTCAGCGTGGTGCTGCAATAGCGGACCGCAATTCAATCAGTTGGCGGTCCGATTCACCGAACGCTTGGGAACCAAGCCTTCGGATCGGACCACAAGGGAGAGTGCCATGGCTTCCGCCAAGATCAGCGCCGACGCCACCTACCTGCTGAGCGACCTGGTGGGCGGCCGGGTCCGGGCCGGCGGCAAGACCATCGGCAAACTGGCCGATATCGTCATTACCGAGTCGGGCAAGGTCCCCGAGGTCACACATCTCGTGGTCGACCGACCGTTCGGCTACAAGTCCTTGTTGGTTCCTTGGGACAAGGTGGCCGAGATGGATGGCCAGGGCGGCACCACGCTCAACATCGCCGCGCCCGAATCCTTCGAGGGGGAGCCGGGCAAGGGACAGATCTGCCTGCGCGACCACCTGCTCGACAAGAAGGTCCTCGATTGCGACGACGACGAGGTGGAGGTTGTCTACGACATCAAGCTGGCAGCCAGCAACGGCCGGCTGTTCGTCACCGACGTCGATTGTTCGCGCGCCGGCTTTCTGCGGCGGATCGGCCTGAAACGCCTGTCCAACCTGATCCGCAGCCTGGCCGCCAAGATCAAGGAGGATACCATCCCCTGGACCTATGTGCAGCGCCTGCCGGACAACATGGGCAGCTTCCACGGCAACGTGAAGCTGACCGTGCTGAAGGAGAAGCTGCCGGAGATCCATCCGGTCGATCTGGCCGACATCCTGGAGGAGCTCGACCACGAGCACCGCATGGCAATCTTCAACGAGCTGGACACCGAGCAGGCTTCCGATACCCTCGAGGAGGTCGAGCCGCGGGTGCAGCGCGAGCTGGTTGCAGCCCTGCCGATCGACCGCGCCGCCGAACTGGTCGACGACATGACGCCGGCCCAGGCCGCCGATATCCTCGCCGTCCTGCCCGGTCCGGACATCGATGCCATCCTGGACCGGATCGATCCCGAGGAGGCCGTCAAGATCCGCGCCCTGCTGGAGAAGCACGAGGACCATGTGGTCGGCTTCGCCACCTCGCACTATATCGCTTTCCTGCCCGAAACGGCGGTCGGCGAGGTCATGGTGCGGTATCGCGAGGTGGCCAAAGAGGCCGACGTGGTCATGTATATCTACGTCACCGACCGCGCAGGGGTCCTCTTGGGTGTGGTGGACATCAAGGAGCTGCTGCAGGCCAGCCTGTCCGACCGGCTGGAGGACATCATGGTGGCCAATGTGGTGTCGCTGCACGAACAAGACACCATCCAGGCGGCGGCCAAGCTGTTCGGCCGTTACGGTTTTCGTGCCATACCGGTGCTCGGCGATGGCGAAACGCTGAAGGGGGTCATCCCCTATCGCGACATCATGCTGGCGCAACGCCTGGTGTAAGGTGCGCTTGGATCGGGATGGTCGGAATCGGCGCCGAGCGCCAAGCAAGACCGCAGCCTTCGGTTGACCTGCCGCCCATCGGCTATAACGAATGGCAGGCGGTGTGCTAATCTATCCGCTTGGTTGAGGCGAAAGCCCCACTATTGAGGTCGATCAGGACTTGCTCCCCGTCGAAGCCGTTTCCCCTGATGGCCCAAGTCGTCGGTTCCTTGCCGAATCGTTGCGGCCGTTTTGGCTTCTGCTGATCATCCTGCCTTGCCTGGTCCTGGCGGCTTGGCGGCTGAGTGGCTGGTGGTACGATCTGCACGCCGCCGACCTGATCAACCAGGCGGAGGCCACCGCGACCCTGCGGCTGGCCAAGGAACAACGCGACATCGGTGCCGGCTTGAAGCAGCTGCACGGGATTCCCGCCATCGTGGCGGCGGATGCGCTGGTGCAGCAGGCGGCGGCGACCCCGAATCGGGCGGCGCTGATCGCCGAGGTCAACCGGTTCCTGTTGCTGTTCAAGGAGGAGTTGGGGCTCGACATCGTCTGGCTGATGGGCAAGGACGGCATCTGTTTCGCCACCAGCAATTATTTGCAGAGCGAGAATCTTATCGGCGAGGACTACAGCCGGCGCGACTACTTCAAGGAAGCGATCGAGGGCCGCCGCGGCCAGCAATTTGCCATTGGTTTGCGCACCGACGTTCCCGGGCTCTTCTTCTCGGCACCGATCATGGTGGGGGATCGTCTGGCCGGGGTGGTCGCGGTCAAGACCGATCTTGGCACCCTGTCGCGGCGGCTGACGCGCCGTGGCGTCTTTCTCACCGATGCGTTGGGCGTGGTGATCATGGCCGACAAGCCATCGTTGCTTTATGCCGCACTGCCCGACGCGGCGGTCGATCGCTTGCCGCTCGAGGAGCGCAGGCTGCGTTACAAGCGCGTTGTATTTCCGACTCTTTCGGTGGTCTCCGGCGAGGTTGCCGGTCACCCCAACGTTCAGCGCTTCCAGGGTGTGCCTGCGGTGTTGCACCATGTCGAGTTGCCTTACGAGAAGCTGATGCTCCACACCGTGGTCGAAGTCGAACAGATCGATCGGTTGGATGACGATCGGCGGTTCTTGTTCATCGGCCTGTGCGCTGGTGGTCTGTTGCTGGCGACGGCGAGCACGGTGGCCTGGTCGTTTGCCCGCCGGCTGCATCTGCAGCGGCGCGATCTGTCGGCCAATCGGGATTTCGTCAACGCGATCCTCGATTCGGTGGCGTCGCATATCGCTATCCTCGACACCGACGGCACCATTCTCCAGGTCAATCGGCCGTGGCGCGACTTCGCCGCCAATAGCGGCATGCCGTGCGGCTGGGACGGGGTGGGCAGCAATTATCAGGCGGTGTGCCGGGGCATCGACGGCGCCACCGAGTCGCAGGCGGCCCCCGTGGCCGACGGCATCGCGGCGGTGCTGTCTGGGCGCAGCCCCGGGTTCAGCCTGGCCTATCCCTGCCACGCCGAAGGCGAGGACCGCTGGTTCAAATTGCAGGTGACTCCGCTGAAGGGCTTGGCCTCGCGGGTCGTCGTCTGTCGTGACGACATCACCGACGTCAAGCTGACGGAACAAGCCCTGCGCGCCAGCCAGGAGCGCCTGACGCTGGCGACGCGGGCCGCCCATATGGGCATCTTCGATTGGGACTTGGTGCGTCAGGTCCGGGTCTGGGACGACGTGATGTACGACCTTTACGGCGTGCCGCGCGACGAGCCCACCCCAAGTTTCGAGCGGTGGAACACGCTGCTGCATCCCGAGGACCAGGAGCGGGTGCGGGGCGCGATGGCGGAGGCCCTGAACGGCGGCCGCCCCTATGAAAGCGAGTTCCGTATCGTCCGGCCGGACGGGGAAATCCGCCATATCCGGGGGACCGGTCAGGTCTTCCTCGACGAGGTCGGCAAGGCCGTCCGCATGGTGGGAATCAATTACGATGTCACCGCGGCCAAGCGGGCCGAGGGAGAACGCCGTAACGCCGAGCAGTTTCTCGACAAGATCATCGACGTGGCACCCGATCCTATCTTCGTCAAGGACCGTCAGCACCGCTGGATCATGCTGAACGACGCCTATTGTGCCTTCGTCGGGGCCGAGCGCGAACGGTTGATCGGCAAGTCCGATTTCGACTTCTTTCCGGGTGAGGAGGCCAGGGTCTTCTGGGAGAAGGACGAACTGGTGTTCGCCACCGGTCGCGAAAACAGCAACGAGGAATCGCTCACCGACGGCTGGGGCAAGGGCCACCTCATCATCACCCGCAAGGTGCCGTTCACCGACCACAACGGCAATCAGTTCCTGGTCGGCACCGTACGTGACATCACCGAGCGGACCCTGGCCGAACTGGCGCTCAGCAACGCCAAGCTGGCGGCCGAGAAGGCGAGCCGGGCGAAGAGCGAGTTCCTGGCCAATATGAGCCATGAGATCCGCACCCCGATGAACGCCATCATGGTGCTGGTCCGCCTGCTCGAAGAGGCGCCGCTGGGCGGCCAGGAGCGGCAATATATCGCCCGCATGAAGTTGTCGGCGCAGTCCCTGCTGGGCATCCTCAACGACATCCTCGACTTTTCGAAGATCGAGGCCGGGCGCCTCGAGCTGGAACACACGCCATTTTCCCTCGACCAGGTGCTGTCGACCATCGCCGCCATCATCTCGACCAATGCCCAGGACAAGGACATCGAGACGATCTTCACGACTGATGCCGGGGTTGCCGATGGATTGGTCGGCGATCCCCTCAGGTTGCAGCAGGTCCTGCTCAACCTGGCGGGCAATGCGATGAAATTCACCGAGGCCGGCGAGGTCGTCATTTCGGTCAACAAGGCGGCGGAAACCGCCGACCAGGTGACGCTGGCCTTTGCGGTGCGGGATACCGGCATCGGCATTCCGGCCGAACGGCAATCCCGCCTGTTCGAGGCGTTCTGGCAAGCCGACAGTTCAACCAGCCGAAAATATGGCGGCAGCGGCCTCGGCTTGGCCATCAGCAGCCGGCTGGTCGGCATGATGGGCGGCGCCATGAGCTTCACCAGCCAGCTGGGGAAGGGGAGCGAGTTCACCTTCACCGCCAGCTTCGGCAAGGCGGCTGCCGGGGCCACCCCGGCCGTTCCGGCAGTGGATGGCTTGCCTGGAATGTCGCTGTTGGTCGTCGACGACAACGATACTGCGCGCCAGGCCGTCATCGCGTTGTGCCGGTCGGTTGGCTGGTCGGCCGAAGGCGTCGCCTCGGGCGAGCAAGGTCTCGAACGGCTGCGCCAACGGGCGGCTGCGGGCAGGCCCCCGGATGGATTGATCGTCGACTGGCGCATGCCCGGCATGGATGGCCTCGAATTGGTGCGCCGAGCCCAGGCGGATCCGGCGATCAGCCTGCCGCCCACCTTGCTGATGGTCACCGCCAATCGCAGCGAGGCGGTCACTGCTGCCGCCGCCGAGCTGAAGATCGGCGGCACCCTGGCCAAACCGATCTTTCCGGCCGAGCTTTACGCAGCCGTATGCCGCCTGCGCAGCGATCCGCAGGTGGTCGTGAAGGCCAAGGTGGCGCCACGATTGGGCGGCCGCCTGGCCAACATCCGCGTGCTGCTGGTGGAGGACAACGAGATCAACCAGGAGGTCGAGCGGGCCATACTGAAACGGGCCGGGGCGGTGGTCGACATCGCCGGCGACGGCCATGCGGCGGTCGAGTTGCTGCGCCAGTCCGGGGATCGTTTCGATGTCGTTCTGATGGACATTCAGATGCCCGGCATGGACGGTTATCAGGCAACGCGGGCAATTCGACAGGAGCTGGGACTGACCGACCTGCCGATCATCGCCATGACCGCCAATGCGATGGCCAGCGACCGTGCGGCGACGCGCCGAGCCGGCATGGACGCGCATGTCGCCAAACCGATCGATGTCGAGCAGCTGATCGCCACGCTGGCCGCCATTTCGCCGGCCATGCCGGTGACGCCGGCGGCTCGCGAGGCAGCGCCGCCCGATCGGTTCCTGGCCGGCATCCCCGGGCTGGCCCCGGAGGTCCCGTTGCGCCAGCTTGGCGGCGACCAGCGGGTATACCTCACCTTGCTGCGCGGGTTCGAGCAATCCTGCCGCCAGTGTCTGTTCGAACTGCGCCAACGGCTGGCCGAAGGGGCCTTCGATGCCATGGACCGCCTGTTGCACGGTCTGCGGGGCAGCGGCGCCAATCTTGGCGCCGAGGCGGTGGTGCAGGCCGCGGCGGCGGCCCAGACGGCGGTCCGCGAAGGGGCCGGTGGAGCGGCGCTCGACGCGTTGCAGAGCGCCATCGCCGCTTTGAGCCAAGTCCTTGCCGCCATTCCCGAAGACAGCGCGGCCATTGCGGCCGAGCCGCTGCCGGCCGCGGTGCTGGCGGTGGAACTGGATCGCCTGCGCCAACTCGTGCAGCGCAACAATCTTGAAGCGCTGGCGGTGTTCGGCGGGCTGCGGGCGAGCCTTGCCGCCAGTTTCGGCGCGGCTCCGGTGGACGAGTTGGGGCGGGCCCTCGACGGCTTCGACTTTGACGCCGCCGACATCTATCTGGCCAGCATGGCCACCACCGTGGAAGCACGAGGCAAGCATGAGTTGGCCTGACCTTGGCGATGGCGGACGGATCCTGGTGGTCGATGACGCCCTGGACAACATTCGGATGTTGCATGCGGCCCTGAAGGATGATTACGAAGTCATCTTCGCCCGCAGTGGGGCCGAGGCGCTGCGCCTGGTGCAGGAGCAACCCCCGGAGCTGATCCTGCTCGACGCCATGATGCCCGAACTGGATGGTTTCGGGGTCTGCGCCGTGCTCAAGTCGTCGTCGCTGACCCGGGACATCCCGCTGATCTTCGTCACCGCCCTCAACCAGCCCGAGGACGAGCAACGCGCCCTCGAGGCGGGGGCGGTCGATTTCATTACCAAGCCGTTCCATGCCGCCGTGATTGTGGCGCGGGTAAAGACCCATCTGACCCTGAAGCGGCAGAGCGACGTGCTGCGCCAATTGTCTTTGACCGACAGCCTGACCGGGATCGCCAATCGCCGCTGCTTCGACCAGGCCCTCGAGCGCGAATGGCGTCGCTGCGAGCGGCTCGGCACGCCGCTTGCGCTGATGATGATCGATGTCGACTGTTTCAAGGCGTACAACGACCGCTACGGGCACCAGGCGGGGGACGACTGCCTGAAGACGGTTGCCGACTGTCTGGCCCACTGCCTGCACCGCCCATCCGATTTGGTGGCCCGGTACGGCGGCGAGGAATTCGCCGTGTTGTTGCCGGAGCAGGAACTCGAGGGGGCGCTGGTGATCGCCCGGCGGATGATCGATGAGGCGCGGGGGTTGAATATCGCCCACGATTCGTCGCCGGTGGCGCCCTATGTGACCCTGAGCATCGGCGCCACCGCGGCCGTGCCGCGCCGCGATACATTGCCGGGCAAGCTGGTGCTGGACGCCGATAAAGAGCTCTACCAGGCCAAATCGGCGGGGCGGGACCGGGTCCACTGGCCGGCCGTGTCGACCGCCGAAACAGCCGTTTGACGCCGCGCCGTGGACCCGTTCAAACCCTGGGAGCCGAAGACGCGTCGCAGCGCGCCACCTGGCCTGACGGTGGAGGACGCCCGAGCGCTGGCGTTGCGGGCCGTGGTCTTCATCGCGGCCGACGACGATGAGTTGCTGCCCCGCTTTGTCGCGCTGACCGGCTGCGATCTCGACGACATGCGCCGCCGCATCGCCGATGACGCCTTTCTCGGCGGCGTCCTTGACTTCATCCTGGGCTTCGAGCCCACCCTGTTGGCTTTTGTCGCGGCCGAGGGCATCGCGGCCGAATTGCCGGCGCTGGCGCGAGGCAAGCTGCCGTGAGGGATTGTGGGTTTGGCCTTTGGAATGAGGAACGCCGAGATGACCGATGCCCAGGACCCGAGCACCGCCGCAAGTCATGGCGAAAAAGTGAAACAACCGTTCTACCGGTTTCATCTCCCCCATCTGCCCTTGAATTCGGTGTTTGGCGACGACTGGTTCTCATTGAAGGCCGAGGCATTTGCCCGCTTCTTCGGCACACCGGTTTTTCTGATTGCCCAGACCGTCATCGTCGCGGTGTGGATTCTATTGAATGCCGTCGGCGTTTTTTCCTTCGACGTCTACCCGTTCATCCTCCTGAACCTGGCGTTCAGCCTTCAGGCCGCCTATGCGGCGCCGCTCATCCTGCTGGCGCAGACCCGCCAGGCGGATCGCGACAAGGCGCATTCCGTCGCCGACGCCGAACACCGCGAATGCCTGTACAACGCCAGCGAGGAACGACAGGCGGTGGCCGCCAAGCAAACCCTGATGCTGATGGAAATGCTGAAACAAAACACGGTTCTAACCGAGACTGTTAAAGCGTTGACGGAGCGGGTGGAGGCCCTCACCATCGACGTGCACAAGAGCGTCATGGCGCGATAAGGGTTGTGAGAGGAAATGCTTTCTAGTGGCACCGGCGTCCCCGCCGGCCTCCGCCGCGGAGCGGCGGAAATGCTGGTCTTCCGGCTCCGCCGGAACACCGGCACGGAGGCCGGTGCCACTAACTTTTTTCACAGGCTCGGGACGCCGGCGCCACTAATTGTTCCTAACGCACTCGATAACGGGGCGTGCCTCATGACGCCCGCAGGTCGCTCAGGAAGCGGTCGACCGTCCTGCGCAGGCTGTCGGCCTGGTGCGACAGGTCGCCGGCCGCGTCCAGCACGCGGCCGGAGGCTTGGCCGGTCTGGTCCGCCGCCTTCTGCACCGCCACCACATTGGTGCTGACCTCGCCGGTGCCGGCCGCCGCCTGTTCGACGCTGTGGGCGATCTCGCGGGTGGCGGCGGTCTGCTGCTCCAAGGATACGGCGATCGAGCCGCCGATCTGCTTCACCTCGCGGATGGCGCGGCCGATGTCCTGGATGACGGCGACGGCACGCGCCGTCTGGTCGCGGACGTCGCCGATCTGCAGGGTGATTTCGTCGGTGGCGCGCGAGGTCTGGTTGGCCAGGTTCTTCACCTCGTTGGCCACCACGGCGAACCCCTTGCCGGCCTCGCCGGCACGCGCCGCCTCGATGGTGGCGTTGAGGGCCAGCAGATTGGTCTGCGAGGCCACGTCGTTGATCAGCCGCACCACGTCGCCGATGCGCTGCACGGCATCGGACAGGGCCACCACCACCCCTTCGGCCCGTTCGGCTTCATCCACCGCCTGCTCCGATAGCTGCGCCGATTGCCCCATTTGCCGGCTGATCTCGGTGATCGAGGCCGACAGCTGCTCGGCCGCCGCGGCCACCGTCTGCACATTGCCCGACGCCTGGGTGGCGCCCAGGGCGACGGCGCCGGCCCGTTTGCTGGTATCGGTGGCGGCGCCGTTCATGCTGTTGGCGGTGTCTTGCAGGGAGCGGGCGGCGGCGGCCACCTGGTTGACGGTGTCCACCGCCGCCTGGTCGAAGCCATGGGCCAGGGTCTCGATCCGCTCGCTGCGCCGCCGCACCGCCGCATCCTGGGTCCGCTGAGCCTCCTCCAGCCGGCGGCGGTCGAGCAATCCCTGGCGGAATACCTCGACCGCCTCGGCCATGTCGCCCACCTCGTCGGGCCGGTGGCGGGTGGCGATGGCGATCTCGGTGTCGCCCTCGGCCAGCCGCTGCATGGTGTGGCGCAGCGCGTCGAGCGGCCGGACGACGCGACGCCGCGAGGCGCCGACGAACAGGATGGTCAGGCCCAGCACCAGCAGCACCTCGATCGAGCCCCCCACCAGGATGACGCTACGCAGTTGAGCGATTCCGTCGCGGTTGGCCTCGGTCAGGCGGGCTCGTTCGACCGACAGCACGCGATCGAAGCGGTGCAGGGCCTCCACCGCCGGCCCCGCCGCCACGTCGCTTTGCGCCAGAATCTCGGTGGCCGGCCTGCCTTGAGCGAAGTCGTCGGACACCTTGGGCAGGTTGGCCGCGATTCCGTCGAGGAAGCTCGCCACCGTCGCCGCGGCCTGGCTTTCCTCCGGCTGCAAGCTGGCGGCGGTGCGGTAGACCTCGAGATTGGCCCGGGCCAGGCCCAGACTCTTTTCCACCTGGTTGCGATGATCGGCGTCGCCGATGATCTGGTAGTCGCGGTAGAGCTCGATGACGCCGCCCAAACCCAAGGCCGAGCGCAGTTCGGACAGCGCATCGGCCTTGGCGGCGGCGCCCAGGTCATAGTCCTCCCAGCGGCCGGAAACCGCCGCCATGCCCTGGGTCAGGGCGACGCCGACGGCGACCACCACCAGCGAGGCGAGAACCAGGGCCGCGGCCATCAGCCAGGTGAGGCGGGAAATGGTCATGGCGTACTTCCCTTCAGCAACCGTCCGACCAGGTGATCACAGGACAACGGGCCGCCCCCCCGCGCCAGCAGATGGCCGAGCGCCAGGATCCAGAAGTAATGCTCGTAGGCGTGGTAGGCCGGGTTGGCGCCGCCGACCACGAACTCGATGACCAGGGACAGCATCAGCAGGGCGGCGGCGGCGCAGCGGGTGGCCAGCCCGGCCACCAGCAGCACCGACATGCCGAGTTCGGTCGCGGTGCCGAGCAGGCTGGCCAATTGGGGCGGCAGCAACGGCAGCTGGTACTCGTATTGGAACAGATAGAGCGTGGCGTCCCAGTCGGCCAGCTTAGTCAGGGCCGAGGCGAAGAACACCTTGCCGAGGGCGAGGCGGAGGCCGAGATCGATCACCGGGCCGAGGCGCCCGGCCAGGACCAGGGTCAGGGTTTCCCAATGGCGGCGCAGCCGCGGCAGCGACAAGGGCAGGGGCAGCGAGGGGGCGATCATGGGGGTGGCTCCCGGGTGGTGGCAATGGAATAGCCGACGCACAGGCCGGCGCCGAGCAGGGCGGTCAATTCCCCTGCCACCTCGGCGGTGGCGGGGCAGGTGGCGGCCGCCTCGCCCAGGCTGGCTCCGGCCAGCAGGGCGCCGACAAAGCCGCCTTGCCATGGGCCGAGGCGGCGATGCGCCACCTCGCCCCGCGGGCGGCCGACCAGGATGGCCCAGCCGTCCTGGTCTTCGGCCCACAGCTCGGGGCAGGGACGGTCGTCGCGCCAGGCATGCCAGGCGTCCAGCAGCCGCCAGCGACTGCGCAGCAGCTGCACCGCCGGATGGAAGGCCAGGCGCAGCCGCAGCGGATCGGCGGTGGCCAGGGCGGCCAGGCTGGCTGCCGACAGCGGCTCCGCCTCGGCGGCGAACAGGGCCTCCTGCGAGGCCCATTCCAGTCTGCCCAGGGCGGCCAGCCAGGGGCTTCCGGCGGTGGCGGCCTGAACTTCGATATGGGCCGGGAAGCCGGCGCCGTAGGTCCACAAGCTCGGCTGGGTCGGTGGTGCCGCCGCCACGAAGCTCTCGGCCCAGGCGGCGAAGGAGGCCGCTCCGGCGGCGTGGCGGGTGGCGGGAAAGGCGGCGGCGATGGTCGCCGCCAGCGATCCGGCCACATTGTGCCGATAGACCTGCAGACGGCGCCACAGCGCCGGCGTCGCCAGTTCCGGGCCCAATCCGGTGGGGTCGCCCAGGCGCAGGTAGCGGCCGAGGCCCTGTTGCCAGTCAAGGATGGACATGTGGCGCCCGCGGCACGACGGCCGCCATTTCCCGCTGCGCCCGGTCGACTTCGGCCAGCAAGCGGTCCAGCGTCGGCAGATCGTTGTCCCATTCCACCAAGGCCGGCCGGGCCCCGATGCGGGCCACCAAGCGGCGGAACAGGTCCCAGGTTTCGGCCCGCACGGCGCTGCCATGGTCGTCGAAGGCCAGGATCTCGCCGTCGTCGAGGACCAGATCGGCATGGCCGGCCAGGTGGATTTCGCCGATGGCGGCGGCCGGCAGGCAATCGACATAGGCGGCGGCGTCGATGCCGAGATTGCGCGACGAGACATGGATGTTGTTGACGTCGACCAGCAGGCCGCAGCCGGTGCGGCGGGCCAGTTCGGCCAGGAATTCCGGTTCCGCCAGAAGCGAGCCGGGCAGCGCCAGATAGCCGGAGGGGTTTTCCACCAGGATCCGGCGGCCCAGGGCTTCCTGCGTCTGGTCGACGTGATCGGCCATCAGGGCCAGGGTTTCCTCGGTGTAGGGCAGCGGCAGCAGGTCGTTGAGATAGGCGCCGTCGACGCCGCTCCAGGCCAGGTGCTCCGACACCAGGGCCGGCTCGACCAGCCGGCACAGGTGGTCGAGGCGCCGCAGATGGTCCTGGTCGAGGGGCTCGGCGCCGCCCAGCGACAGGCCGACCCCATGCACCGACAGCGGACAGCACCGGCGCAGGGCCAGCAAGCGGGAAAGGCGGGGGCCACCGGGGACCATATAGGTCTCGGCATGGATCTCGACCCAGGCGACGGGGCGGCCGAGGGCTGCGAAGGCGGCGGCATGCGCCTCGCGATAGCCGGCTCCGGCCACCGGCGGCAGGACGCCGCAGGGGGCGGCCCAATCCTCGACCGAGGTCGCGACGACCTTGGCCGCCCCGTCGCGGGTCATGGTTACAGACCCTTCGACAGCTTGGGGTTGGGCCCCTCGAACGGTGCCTTGGCGCCGCCGACCCGATCGCAGTCGCCGGCCTTGACCAACTTCCAGTCGCCGCCGTTGAAATTCATCGTGCTGGCACCGGCGCAGGAATGCAGGCCTTTCCAGTGGGCGCAGCTGTTCTCGCCGGCCTTGGCGACGCCGTAGCATTTTTCCATGCTCATCTCGTCGGCGGCCGTGGCGGAGGTGGCGGCGGCGGCGAGGAAGGCGCCGGCCAGCAGGGTGGCCATGGCGTGCGGGGCAAAACGGGGGCTCATCTCAGGTCTCCTCGGGCGAATTGAGGTTGCGATCGGGACCGGCCGTCGCCCGTAGCGAACCGGTGCCGAGGGAAGAATTGGCCGGGGACACCTCGGCCAGCAGTTCGAGGATCACGCTCGGATCCAGCCGCTCGGTATGGTCCGCATCGGCAAAGGCCAGGCGGATGATGCCGTTCGGCGACAGCAGGAAGGTCGCCGGGATCGGCAGTTCCCAGCTGTCGTCGCCATTCAGCCGGGCCAGGTCGACGCCCAGGGCCAGCAAGGTGGCCCGCAAATAGTCGGGGACGTGGAAGACCAGTCCATAGGCCCTGGCCGCGATATTGCCGAGATCGGTCAGGATGTCGAAATCCAGGGCTTCCTTTTCCGCCAGGGACAGGCTGTTGTCCGGTAGCTCGGGCGACACGGCGATCAGCGTGGCGCCGTAACCGGCGAGATGCGGCAGGGCCAGTTGCAGAGCGCGCAATTCGGCGCAGCAATAGGGGCACCACCCGCCGCGGTAGAAGCTCACCACCACCGGGCCGCGACTGAGCCGCTCGCCGAGGTTGACCTGGCCGCCGCGGGCGTCGGGCAGGGCGAAATCGGGAGCCCTTTGCCCGGGCTTCAGTGTCGCCCACTCGACGCCCAAGGTCTTGAGATCGGCAATCGCATGCCGGATGGCGGCCAGATGCTGCGGATTCATCGCCACTCGGGCCCGGTCGTTGATCGCCTTGAGATGCTGGCGGAGGATCATCCGTCTCTACCCCTTATTCGGTAGGGCCAGGATGACGGCTGCAGCGGGATGTGATAATCGTTCTTAGAGGAACATCATATTTGCAACCAGCGCAAGAATGCGGGGTCGCCGATGAACCGGTTCGATGACTTGCTGCTGCTCGTCGAGGTGGTGGATGCGGGCAGCCTGACCGCCGCCGCCGAGCGATTCGGCATGTCGGTGTCGGCGGTCAGCCGGCGCTTGTCGGGCCTCGAGGAACGGCTGGGGGCCCGGCTGGTGCAGCGCTCGACCCGGCAACTGGCCCTGACCGATGTGGGGGCCAGCTTCTGCCAGCGGGCCCGCACCATCCTCTTGGCCCTGGAAGAAGCCGAACGCTCGGTCGGCGAGGCGACCAGCGAGCCCTCCGGCGTGCTGCGCCTGGCGGCGCCGGTCACCTTCGGCGAGACCCATCTGGTGCCGCTGCTGCCGCAATTCCTGGCCCGGCATGCCCGGCTCACCCTGGACGTGGTGTTCAGCCACCGCATGCCGCGCCTGGTCGACGAGGGCGTCGACGTGGCGATCCATATCGGCCAGCTGAAGGACTCGGCGATGGTGGCGCGGCGCCTGGCCCCTTTGCGGGTGGCGGTACTGGCCAGCCCGGCCTATCTCGGCCGCCGCGGCACCCCGGCCGCCATCTCCGATCTGTCCCGGCACGACTGTCTGACCACCGTGGTCGACGGCACCCCGCAGGAATGGGAATTCCAGCGGTGGAGCGTGCGCGAGCGGGTGCGGGTCAGCGGGCGCATCCAGTCGACCAGCCTGGCCGTGCTCAAGGCGGCCGCCGTCGCCGGCCAGGGTCTGGCCCGGCTGCCGGCCTTCATGGTGGTCGACGAGCTGCGCCAGGGAGACCTGCGGCCGGTGCTGGAACCGCTCGAAGTGGCGGATGACGCCGTCTACGCCATCTATCCGTCATCGCGGCATCTGGCCCCCAAGGTCCGCGAATTCGTCGATTTCCTGCTGGCCGCCATCGGCCACGAGGATTACTGGCGGCGGCATGGGTTCGTCCGGGATGCGGTTGGCGCCGCCGTGGTCTGAGACAGGGGTACTAGCCGCTCAGGGGTAGGGGCGCAGCCACTGCCGCAGCTCGATGGGGAAGCCGTTCGGATCGACGATTTTCGGAGCGTTCCCAACGCTCGTCTTGCGACAAGAATAGGGGGCTCGACGCCGTCCGGGAAGGGGCAGGATGGGGCTTTGGCGCCGGCAGGCGAAAACCAGGCTTAATGACGTAATGTGTTGAGGCTCTTTATCGCCACCTGATATCCTTATATTGGACGATCTTGTAGATTGAATTAAGTCAGATGATATTCGTTCAACTCCGTTTGTCGTTTCGCCTCCTGGGCAGAAGCGCTGCTTGAATGCTCGTAAAGCAGAATCTCGTCCATTCTTTCTATGAGCGCATCATTCTCGTGGTGGCCTTGTCGGTTCTCGGCGGCTATCTGGGCTGGCATCTGTATTCCAGCCATCGGCGGATCGAAATCCAGGAGGGCGAGCGACTGGCCGCCCAAGCCAAGATCATCGACCAGAACCTGGCCCTCCAACTGGTCGCGGTCGATAATGCGCTGACCTCGATCCGCAGCGACCTGCCCGACCTGACAGTCCCCAGGGAAGACGGCCCGCGGATCAATCACCATCTCAAATCCTTGCACGCGGCCATACCTGGGGCGCGCGGCCTGGTGGTGTTGAATGATCAAGGTGTCGTCGTCGCCGGCGATCGAGCCGAACTCATCGGGCAGAATTTTCGCGATCGCAAGTATTTCGAGGTGGCCCGCCGAGGCGCGGACCCGGATGTGCTTTACGTTTCGGCGCCCTTCAAGGCCTATCTTGGCAGCGTCGCCATCAGTCTGGCCAGGGTGATTCCCGACGCTCAGGGCCGGTTCGCCGGCATCGTGCTGGCAATCATTGACCCCGTGTTCTCCAGCACCCTCATGGAGTCGGTGCGATATGCCCCCGACATGTGGAGCGGCCTTATCCACGGCGATGGCAAGCTTTTCGTCACGGTCCCTGAGCTGAATGCCGCGGGCCAGGACTTGGCAAAGCCCGGCTCCCCGTTCAGCCTTTTCATTGAAAGTGGCCAGTCCGCGAATGTTCTGACCGGCAAAATCCTTCTTGGCGACAAAGACGAGCGCATGCTGGCGCAGCGCAGCTTCCGGCCGGCCGATTTGCCCATGGACAGGCCCCTGGTCATCTCGGTCAGTCGCAATCTGTCGGCGGTCTTCGCCGAGTGGCGCCAGGGCGCCTACCGACAGGGTGGGCTGTTCGGGCTGCTGGCGCTTATTGCCGGCACGGCCCTCACGGTGCACCAGCGGCGGCAAAGCGCCTTCGTCGGGATTTTGGCGCTGCACGAAGCCAAGAACAAGCATGCCGTGGATGCCCTGCGGACGAGCGAGGATAAATACTCCATCTTTTTCGATAACTCCAGAGTTGGCACAATGGAGCTCGCTATTGATGGAAGAATTATAAATGCCAACGATCGATTCTGCCGCTTTATCGGCTATGACAAGGAAGAATTATCCCGTCTGACTCCAATAGACTTTCTGTCGCCGGAGGACCGGCCGACGGCGAAGGCCGCCTTGGCAGCCTATTTGAGCGGGCAAGATCCGGATTTTCATGTCGAGAGACGCTATATCCGCGGCGATGGTAAAATCGTTTGGGCGCAAGTGACCGCCACCCTGGTCCGGGATCTTGACGGAAATCCACGTTCCTCCATCGGGATCGTCGAGGATATTACCGAACGCAAGCAGGCCGAACAGCTGCTTCGGGCGGCCAAACTCGAAGCCGATCGCGCCAACGCCGCCAAGTCGCGGTTCCTGGCGGCGGCCAGCCATGACCTGCGGCAGCCGGTGCAGTCCCTGCTGCTGCTGCTGGCGGCCATCGAGGACGAGGTGGGCACCCAGCCGACGGTGGCCAAGACGGTCGGCATGATGAAGTCGGCGGTGGACAGCATCAACGGTCTGCTGTCCAGCACCCTCGATATCTCGCGTCTGGATGCCGGGGTGGTGGCGCCGGTGATGCAATGCGTCGATCTGAGCCTGCTGGTCGGCAAGTTGACCGACGAGTATGTCCCGGTGGCCAGCGCCAAGGGTGTGGCGATTCGTGTGGTGCTGCGCCCGCTGCATGCCCGGACCGATCCCGCCCTGCTGCAGCGGCTGTTGCGCAATCTGATCGAAAACGCCGTTCGCTACACGGCGAAGGGCGGCATCCTGGTCGGCCTCCGGCAACGCGGCGAGCGGGTGCGCATCGATGTGGTCGATACCGGCATCGGCATCCCGGCCGACCAGCGGGCGGAGGTTTTCGAGGAATTCTACCAGGTCGACAATCCGGGCCGCGACCGCAGCCAGGGATTGGGCCTCGGCCTGGCCATCGTCGCCCGCCTTGGGAGCTTGCTGGAGGGCGAGGTCGAGCTCGCCTCACGGATCGGAAGGGGGTCGCGCTTCTCGGTGCTGCTGCCCAGCGACCGTGCCGCGCATCCGGCCGTGGCATCGCCGGTCAAAGCCCATGAACCGGAGCAGGGGGGAGGCCGCATCCTGATCATCGAAGACGACGTCTTCCTCGGCCAATGCCTGCAGATCATGCTGGAGCGCTGGGGCTACAGTGTACTGGCCGCCGCCAGCGGCGAGAACGCCCTGGCCCTGGCCGCAGCCGAGGATTGGCGGTTCGATGCCGTCATCGCCGACCATCGCCTGGGGCATGGCCTTACCGGCACCGCCACCGCCACGGAAATCGAACGCCGGGCGGGCCGCTCCATTCCCACCCTGGTGGTCAGCGGCGATACGGCCAAGGAGCGCATCGCCGAGGTCGAGGCCAGCGGTTATGGCATGCTGCATAAGCCGCTGGATCCAGACGATCTGCGCCGGCGGCTGGCCCAACTGCTGCACCAGGCAGAATCTCCATCGTCGGCATCGGCGCCGCCTCGAACCGATCGGTAACGCGCTGAATTGCCCCGATTGCGGCTTGCCTGGCGGCCCAGCCGAAGAGACATCATCCTATTCCAGCCGCGGTCCGCATGCTTGGATCGAAAAAACAGTAGGTGCCGCGTCCGGCTGATTTGGCCGCGTACATAGCTTGGTCGGCATTCCTTAACAGCTCGTCCGGGCGCGCCAGGTTGCCCGTACCGACGGCGATACCGATGCTGGCGCCAATCTTCAGGGTTTGCCCTTCCACCTCATAGGCCGCGCTCAGCGCCCGAATCAGCCGCGTGGCCAGGACTTTGGCTTGCTTGCGGGCTTGGGCACCGGATTGAACAACCGCGAACTCGTCACCACCAATTCTGGCGACCTCATCGCTGACACGGACATTGGCGCGTAGCCGTTCCGCTACCTGCAACAGGAGCGCATCGCCCACATCATGTCCAAGGGCGTCGTTGACCTCCTTGAAATGATCCAGGTCGAGATAGAGTACGGCGATCTGGTCTTCTTCATGGACACCGGCCATTGCGTCTTCCATGTGGTGGCGCAGCAGCCGCCGATTTGCCAGTCCGGTGAGCGGATCGTGGCGCGCCAGATCGGCGATCTGTGCAGTGCGCTCGGCCAGTTCCACTTGTCGCGAGCGGGCCTCCAGCAATTCGACGCAGGTGCAGGCGAGACCGGCCAGAATATTCTTCGCCTTTTCGTCAAAATCTGTATGCGGCTTCGTATCGAGCACGCAGAGGGAACCGATGCGCGCGCCGTCCAGGGAGATCAGCGGCGCGCCTGCGTAGAAGCGAATATTGGCGGGGCCAACGACAATTGGCGCGGAGGCGAAGCGGGAATCGGATCTGGCATCGGGCACGACGAAGACAGTGTCACCGTTGACCGTCACATCGCAGAAAGACATCCGGCGGGGCATCTCTGTCACGCTTACTCCGTAGCGTGACTTGAACCAATGCCGCTCGGCATCGGCAAGACTCAACGTACACAGCGGCTTGTCAAAAATAGTCGCCGCCAGACAAGTGATGCGATCGAAGTTAGGCTCCGGCGGTGTGTCGAGGACCGCGTAACCGAGTAAGGCACGGAGACGGGCGGACTCCTCCATACTTTCCTCCGCGCATGGAAGCTTTTCTAAGCAAGGCAGAATATATGCTATACCCGTTGAGCCTCTGGGGACAGCGCCGTAGATCCAGGTCTCCTGACCTTTCCTTGGCGGCGAGCTCGGCCATCGCTGAACGGACCAGGCGTCACTCCACCTTGATGTGGAACACTGCCCAGGCCAGTCCGGCGTCGCTGGCGGGATCCTGATGGGCGACGGTCCCGGCCGGGAACACCAACCAGAGGGGACCGCGGCCGCCGATCGACAAGGGCTTGCCGTCGACCTCAAGGGCCAGGATGGTCTGGTCGCCCGGCAAATCGGCGACATCGAATCGCGATTCGTAGCCGTCGAGGCCCTGGAAGGTGACCCTGCGGCCCGCGGCGCCGGATGCCTTCAGCACGTCCCGCAGACGCGGGCCGCGAAAGGTCATGGCGGCGGGTCAATCGGGATAGCGCAGCCGCAGGCGGTGCATGCCGAGATCGGCGAGATCCCGGAACGAAAAGGCGCGGGCTTTGTCGAAGCTGACCCCGTAATGGGCGAAGATCCCATCGGCGAAGGGTGAGAAGGGCGGCCGGTTCGGTTTGCCGATGGCGCCGGTGACCGTCAGCAGGGCGCCCTGTTGGTCCGCTTGCGCCGCGGAGGGGACAAGCAGCAGGGCGAACAGGGCGGCACCAAGCAGGCGTCGGAGCAGCTCGACCTTCAGGCGGCGCCGTCTCACTGCCGGGTGCCGTCGGCGACGTAGGGCGCAATGCTGGTGGCGCCCGGCGTGATGACGGTCAGCAGGGCATCGTAGGCGCCGCCGCCCGGGCTGGGCTCGCAGCGCATCACCACGGGGCCTTGGGTGGTGGCGATGGAGAATTCCCGGCGCGCCGGCGTGTCGACGCTGTAGGCGAGGGGCAGGCTGAGCTGCTGTGCCGTGTCGCCGAGGGCTTTCAGGCAATCCGTCATCGACATGGCATAGGCGGCCTGGCCGGCCGCGGCCGGGCCGGACAAGGTCACCACCATGCAGAGTGGCAAAAGGCGAAGGGCGAGCGTCGACACGGCAATCCCCAGGGTGGAGGATTGTAAGATGGTTTGCGGGCGAGGGATTTACAGGGTGGGCTATCTACCGGCCGCTGAGGCACCGCGGGTCAGGTTTCTTCCCAGGGATGGGGCGGCCGACTGTACTCGGACGCGGTGGTCGATGCGACGGGGATCCCGGACTTCCTCTTGTATTTGTTGGTGACGTCGGTCATCGCCCGGGCAATCTGGCGCACGATGCCATTCTTCAGGAGCCGTGCCTTTGCCTCGTAGATCCGGTCTTCAGAATTTGTCTCGCGAAGCTTGGCAAGGGCCTTTTCGATGGTCTTACTGCAGCGTTCCCAAACTTCGTTGAGCCATTGCTCGGAGGTGTAGGATGCCAGCTTGTTCTGCGGAACGCGCAGCCAGACATCCTCGGTGATATCAATCAACTTATCGTGCTGGAAGATGTCAGTGCCAACAAGACGCTCAAGGTCTAGCCGTTTTTCCTCGGCTGCAGACAACGTTCTGAGCAAAGTTTGATGTGTGTCCAGCTTTTCCCTGTCATTGCCCACTTGGTTCATCCCAGATGAATGGCCGATCCGTTTCTTTTTCCACGGAAAAATACCCCAAATGCCGATCGGGCGGAAGATGCCGCGCAGCAAACGGGTGGCATGGCAGTCGATTTGGCTGCGTCCAAATGTCGCATAATGTATATTATGGCGCGTAGCGGTGTCAGAGATGCAGCTTCCGCCGATTACTTTTTCGCGCCGATCGCCGACAACACCACCTCGAGATGGCTGGCCATGGTCTGGTGGACCTGGTCGAATCGCGCTCCAACCCCTTGTTCAAAATCGGCAATCCGTTCGAACAAGTCGATCTTGAGCTGCGCCTGGTCGGCCTCCAGGCGCAACTGCTCCGCCCGAAGCTGCGCAATGTCGGCTTTCACCCCACGCAACTCGGATTGCATCCGCGCAATCTGCTCGCCCAAGAAACGGATATCGATTTCGGCCATGTCTCAATTCTCACAGCAATTGCTGGCGATCATACCACAGTCGATCGCGGCGACCCGCCCGTCCCTTGGAGCAGCCGAATCTGACAAACTTTGTCCGAGCGGGTTGTCTGCGCCGCCACCGGGTGTTACGTCATAAGTCCGTCACGGTCCGACACGAACACCAACAAGGTGCCATATGGGTTTGAAATCGCTGGCCAATAAGGTGCCGGAAGTCACCATCCTGTTCTGGCTCATCAAGATCATCGCGACGACTTTGGGCGAAACCGGTGGCGATGCGCTGTCGATGACCCTGCAATTCGGTTACGCCGTCAGTACGCTGATCTTCTTCGGCGTTTTTGTCATCGCCGTGGCCGCCCAGGTCGCCGCGCGGGCTTACCACCCGTTCGTCTATTGGGCCGTCATCGTGGCCACGACCACCGCCGGCACCACCCTTTCGGACTATTTGGATCGCAGCCTCGACCTTGGTTACATCAAGGCCTCGCTGCTGCTGTTCGGCGGCTTGTGTGCCGTCCTGGGGCTGTGGCGGGCGGTCACCGGTTCGGTCGCGGTCAATCGGATTGCCGATCGGCGGGCCGAGCTTTTCTATTGGGTTACCATTCTGGTGTCGAGCACCCTCGGTACCGCCCTCGGCGACTTCGTGGCCAGCGATGCCGGGCTCGGCTTCGGTGGTGGCGCCTTGCTGTTCGGCGGCGCCCTGACCATCATCGCCATTGCCTATTTCACTTCCGCCATGTCCCGGACGGTGTTGTTCTGGATGGCGTTTATCCTGACCCGGCCGCTCGGCGCCACCCTTGGCGATCTGCTGACCAAACCGCGGGCCGAAGGCGGCCTTCATTTGAGCCGGATCGACTCGTCGCTGGTGTTGGCCGTCTGCATCGTCGGCTGCGTTCTGTTCTCATACCGGCAATCGCAGCGCCCCCCCGAAGAGGATGCCGCGGCCTGATCCCCCTTCCCTAAGCCGAGCCCCCTCCCCGGCCGGACGGCTGGTCCGACGAGCCTTGCTGCAACGCAACTTTCCAGGGCAAAATGCGCGCGTTCCGCTAGGATGGCGGGATCGTCTCTTGGCGCGAGGGAACATGTTTCGCTTTGGAATCGCCGGAAGAATCTCCATGGCAGGGTTGATCATGGCCGTGGTCGCGATCGCGGTCGCCTTGATGGGATTGCACGCGTTGCGCTCCTACGACGAGGTCGCCCATGCCATGCTCAATAAAGCGCTGCAAGTCCTTGCCACGGAAGGACAAAGCGAGGTCGGCCAGCTGCGCGCCCGGCTCGATGCGGAATACGACGATCGCTTGCAGGAGCTGATCGGCACCCTGGTTCTCGGCCTGGCGCTGGGCTTCGCCGCCGCCGCCCATATGGTGTCGCGACATGTCGTCCGGCCGCTGGCGGCGATCGCGGCCACCATGCGGCGCTTGGCCGATGGCGATCTGGCGGTCGAGTTGCCTTATGCCGGCCGCGGGGACGAGATCGGTGTCATGGCCGACTCTGTCCTGGTATTCAAGACCAACGCCGCCGACGCCCAAAGCCTGCGCCAGTCGCAGGAGGACAGCCGTCGCCAGGCCGAGCGGGACAAGGTTGCCGCCCTGCAGGCGATGGCCAATACGGTGGAACAGGAAAGCCGCCAGGCGGTCGAGCGGGTCGCCGCCGAAACCGGCCGGATGGCCGGCAATGCCACCGAAATGGCGAAATCGGCCGAGGTGGTGGGCACCAATTCCGAGAGCGTGGCCGCCGCCGCCAACCAGGCCTTGAGCAATGCGCAAAGCGTCGCCGACGCCTCGGAACGGCTGTCGGCATCGATCGGCGAAATCAGCCGGCAGGTCGCCACCGCCTCGGGCATCACCAGCCATGCCGTCACCGCCGCCGAGGGAGCCGAGGAGACCATCCACAGGCTGGCCCAGTCGGTCGGCCGCATCGGCGAAGTCACCCAGATCATCAACGACATCGCCAGCCAGACCAATCTGCTGGCGTTGAACGCGACGATCGAGGCGGCGCGCGCCGGCGAGGCCGGCAAGGGCTTCGCCGTGGTGGCCAGCGAGGTCAAGAACCTGGCCACCCAGACAGCCCGGGCTACCGAGGAAATATCGTCGCAAATCAACGAGATCCAGGCCACGACGCAGAATGCGGTGCAGGCCGTCCAGGGGATCGCCACGGCGATCCGCGACGTCGAAGGCATATCCTCGAGCATCGCTTCGGCGATCGACGAGCAAGGCGCCGCCACCGGCCAGATCACCCGCAACGTGTCGCAAACCACCGGCGCCGCCCAGGAGGTCAGCAGCCGTATCGCTGTGGTGTCGAAAGAGGCCGCCACCAACAGCGAACGAGCCCGCCAGTTGGAGGAGATGGCGGCGCAGGTGGCCAAATCGGTCGACGAGTTGCGCAACAACCTGGTCCGGGTGGTGCGCACCGCCACCCAAGAAGTCGACCGCCGCTCGCGCGACCGCGTCGAGCGCAGGCCAGCGTAACGCCGAAAATCGAGAACGACCGAGGCGCCAAGGCGAAAGAGCCGATCATCCACAGATGGCGCAGATTGCCAAAGGTGGTTTAAGGCGCCTGCTGCGCGGCCTGATCGTTCGCTCTGCACACGAACCGCTTTAATCGGGCGCTTATCTGGGCCATCTGCGGATCAAATCCCTAAATCTCGATCACTTGGCCGTCATAGGCCGGAGCGATGCCGGCCGGCAGGCTGGCGCTCAGGGAGGCGTAGTCGAGGCCGGGGCTCATATGGGTCAGCAGGGTGAATTTGGGGCGGATCCGCTCGACCCAGCCCAGCACCTTGTCGAGATGGGCATGGGTCGGGTGTGGCGTGTCCACCAGGCAGCCGACGATCCACAGGTCGAGATCGCGCAAGGCGGCGAAGGACTCTTCGGGCAAGTCCCAGACATCGGTCGAATAGGCGACACGGCCGATCCGATAGCCGGTGGTGCGGCAATAATGGTGGTCCTGGTCGAACGGCACCACCTCGACCGGCCCCACCATGAACGGCGCGTCGACCATGTGGCGGCGCAGCCACGGTTTGAAGATCTGGCTGTCGGGTGGCAGTTCGCCGAACACATAGTCGAAGCGTTCGGCGATTTCGTCGAGGGTGGCGGCCGTCCCGTAGACCGAGATCGGCCCGCGCATGGCGCGGTTGACCTCGCGCAGGTCGTCGATGCCGTGGATGTGGTCGGCATGGGCATGGGTGTAGAGCACGGCGTCGAGATGGCGCACTTCGGCATCGAGCAATTGCTCGCGCAGGTCGGGGCCGCTGTCGATCAGGATGGTCCGTCCCGCCTCCTCCACCAGGATCGACGGCCGGCGCCGCCGGTTGCGCGGATTGGTCGGGTCGCAGTGGCCCCAGCCGATGCTGATCATCGGCACGCCGCCGGCGGCCCCGCAGCCGAGGATGGTAACCTTCATGACGCCGCCTCGCATGACGCCGCGTCTGGCCGCAGCTTGCCGAACAGGCGGAAGAAATTGGCGGTGGTCGCCGCGGCGATCGCCGCCGCGCCACAGCCCTTCAACTCGGCCAGCTTGGCCGCCGTATGGGCGACGAAGGCCGGTTCGTTGCGCTTGCCGCGTTTCGGCACCGGCGACAGATAGGGGGCGTCGGTCTCCACCAGCAGGCGGTCCAGCGGCAGGGCCCGCACGGTGTCGCGCAAGGCATCGGCCTTGTTGAAGGTGATGATCCCCGACAGCGAGATGTAGAAGCCGATGGCCAGCGCCTGTTGGGCCAGTTGCGGGCCCGAGCTGAAGCAGTGGATCAGCCCGGAAAACGGTCCCTTGGCGTATTCCTCGGCGAGGATCGCCGCGGTGTCGTCGTCGGCATCCCGGGTATGCACCACCACCGGCAGGCCGGTCAGCCGGGCCGCCTCGATATGGGCCCGGAAGCTGGCCTGCTGCTGTTCGCGCGGGCTGTGCTCGTAGAAATAGTCGAGGCCGGTCTCGCCGAACCCCACCACCTTCGGATGGGCCGCCAGCGCCAGCAGCCGCTCGGCGGCGATGCCCGGCTCGCGCCCGGCCTCATGCGGGTGAATGCCGACCGTGCAATAGACCTGGTCGTAGCGCTCGGCGACCGCCAGCACCTGGTCGAAGGCGGAGAGCCGGGTCCCGATGCTCAACATGAGGCCGACCCCGGCCTCCGCGGCACGGGCCAGCACCTGGTCGAAATCCGGCTGGAAGTCGGGAAAGTCGAGATGGCAGTGGCTGTCGACGAGCATCTAGCGGACCACCTCCTCCGGCTCGACATAGCGCGGGAACACCCCTTCCGGCTTGGGCAGGGCAATGCCCGCCGGCAAGGCCTGGTCGAGCGCGGCGAAATCGCGGCTGCCGGCCGGCACCGCCAACTGGTCGAGCAGACGGGCGGTCGAGGCCGGCATCACCGGCTGCAGCAACAGGGCCAGGCGGCGCACCGTTTCGGCCAGCACGTAGAGCACGGTGTTCATCCGCGCCGGGTCGGTCTTCTTGAGCGCCCACGGCGCCTGGCGGTCGACATAGCCGTTGCCGGCCCGCACCACCTGCCACACCGCTTCCAGCCCGTCGTGGAACTGCTGGCGGTCCATCGCGTCGCGGAGCCGGGCCAGAAGCCCGCCGGCGGCCCCCAACAGCTCCTGGTCCTCGGGCGAAAATGGGCCCGGCTCAGGCAGTTGCGCGTCGCAGTTCTTGTTGATCATCGACAGCGAGCGCTGCGCCAGATTGCCTAAATCGTTGGCCAGCTCGCTGTTCATCCGGTTGACCATGGCCCGGTGTCCGAAGTCGCCGTCATTGCCGAACGGCACCTCGCGCAGCAGGAAATAGCGCACCTGGTCGAGGCCGTAGGTCTCCACCAGCTGTACCGGGTCGATGACATTGCCCACCGACTTGGAGATCTTCTGCCCTTCATTGGTCCACCAGCCATGGGCGAATACCCGCTTGGGCGGCTCGAGGCCGCCCGCCATCAGGAAGGCCGGCCAGTAGACCGCGTGGAAGCGCACGATGTCCTTGCCCACCATGTGCAGATCGGCCGGCCAGTAACGGGCATAATCGCCGCTGGTGTCGGGATAGCCGACGGCGGTGATGTAGTTGGTCAGGGCGTCGAGCCAGACATACATGATATGGGCCGTGTCGCCCGGCACCGGGACGCCCCATTTGAAGCTGGTGCGCGACACTGAAAGGTCCTGCAGGCCGCCTTTGACGAAGCTCATCACCTCGTTCCGCCGTGACACCGGCCCGATGAAATCCGGATTGCGCTCATAGAGTTCGAGCAGGCGCTCCTGCCAGGCCGACAGGCGGAAGAAATAGCTGGGTTCCTCGACCCACTCGACCGGCGCCCCGGTGGGAGCCAGCTTGCTGCCGCCCGGCCCCTCCTTGAGCTCGTCCTCGCCCCAGAATGCCTCGTCGCGCACCGAATACCAGCCGGCATAGCTGCCCAGATAGATCTCGCCCTTGTCGATCAGTGCCTGCCACAGGGCCTGGCAGGCGCGGATATGGCGTGGCTCGGTGGTGCGGATGAAATCGTCGTTGGTGAAGCCCATGACCCGGGCCAGGTCGCGGAAGCTCTGCGACACCCGGTCGGTGAAGGCCTGCGGGTCGACCCCCGCCGCCTGGGCCGATTTCTCGACCTTCTGGCCATGTTCGTCGGTGCCGGTGAGGAATTTGACGTCGTACCCGTCCAGGCGCTTGAAGCGGGCCAGCACGTCGCAGGCCAGCGAGGTGTAGGCATGACCGATATGCGGACTGTCGTTGACGTAGTAGATGGGCGTGGTCAGGTAGTACCGGGGTTTTTCCCCTTGTTGCGACGTCATCGACGATCTCCAGGAAGCTGCCTAAAACCTTATGGCGGCACCCTTCCCGGTCAAGAGCCGCCAAGGCGCTCCAATGCGAGAAAGGCGTTCAAGACGACCTGCTTCTTGTCGAGATTGACCGCATCGGCCCGCTCGAACAGGTGATTGGTCTTTTCCCATACCTCGACCCAACGGGCAAGGCCGGCCGCGTCGACCAGGCGGCGTTGCAGGCTCGCCTCGCCCGCCACCACCTCGCCGGCGCCGGACATGCCGGCCACCGCGGCGGCACGGGCCAGCCACCAGCTGAACAACTCGCACACGGTGCGAAACGCCTCTTCGCCGCGCGCCACCTTGTCGCCGAAGGCGTGCAAGGCCGCGACGTCGAGCCGCGGCAAGCCGGACAGCAGGCGCACCATCTCGCGATAGAGCTCCAAGCCACCCTCGGCTTCGAGTCCCAAGGCCTTGCCGATGCTGCCTTCGGCCAGGCCGGCGATGGCCTGGGCGTCGGCCTCGCCGAGCTCCGGCCGCAAGCGGTGCAACAGGTCGACCACCATGGGCTGGGCCAGCGGCCGCAACGCCAGCCGGCGGCAGCGCGAGCGGATCGTCGGCAGCAACCGTCCGGGGCTGTGCGAAACCAGCAGCATCAAGGCTCTACGCGGTGGTTCTTCGAGAACTTTGAGAATGGCATTGGCGCTCGAGCGGTTCATTTCGTCGGCGGCGTCGACGATCACCACCCGCCAGCCGCCCTCGGCCGGAGTCAGCGACAAAAAAGCGCCGACGTCGCGCACGTCGTCGACGGTGATCTCGGTCTTCAGCTTGGTCTTCTTGTCGTCGGTCCACCCCCGTTCCACCACCTTGAAATCGGCATGGCCACCCGAGGCGACCCGCCGGAACACTGGATGGCCGGGGTCGATGGCCAGGCTGGGGGGCGTCTGTGGCATGTCGCCGAACAGTCCGCCGGTGGCCGGCGGAGACCCGCCGGCCAGGACGAAGCGGGCAATGCGATAGGCCAGGCCGGCCTTGCCGATGCCGCGCGGTCCGCAGATCAGCCAGGCATGGGCCAGCCGCCCCGAGGTCCAGGCATCGAGAAACGCCTGCTCGGCCGCCGCATGGCCGAACAGCTCGGGATTGTTGCGGGAGGTCAGTTCGGCAGGGTCGAGGAGTGCGTTCATCGGGCCAGTCTAATCGGCGGAATGCCCGCGTCAAAGCGGATGCGCCGCAGGCATTCATATGAACCACCAAGGCGCCAAGACGCCAAGGGGGTATGCACTGCTGCAGCTCCGGGTCTCAGGGCCTTGGCGCCTTTGCGTCTTGGCGGTTCACTTAAACTGTATGCCTGCGGCGCTTAGGCGGGCAACAGTCGGGTCTCTACGGCCTGCCAGATCGCCGCCTGCACCTCGTCCACCGTGCCCAGGGCCGAGATCACCACACAGCGTTCCGGATGGGCGGCGGCGATGGCCAGGAAGCCTTGGCGCAGGCGGTGGTGGAAGTCGTGGCCCATGCGTTCGTAGCGGTCTTCGACGCCGCCCCGTCCGGCGGCGCGGGCCAGTCCGTCTTGCACCGGCAGGTCGAGAATGATGGTCAGGTCGGGGGCAAAGCTGCCCACCGTGACGTCGTACAGCCGCTGCAACGCCGCCTCGGGCAGGCCGTGGCCGTAACCCTGATAGGCCAGGGTGGAATCGGCGAAACGGTCGCTGACCACCCAGCGGCCTTCGGCCAGGGCCGGCCATACGCTGCGCACCAGATGTTCGCGCCGCGCGGCGTAATGCAGCAGGGCCTCGGTGAGCGGATCCCAGCGCTCCACCGCCCCTTCCACCAGCAGCCGGCGGATCTGCTCGGCGCCCGGCGCGCCACCGGGCTCGCGCGTGGTCAGGACGTCGACTCCGCGGCCGCGCAAGGCCTCGGCCAGCAGGCCGAGTTGGGTCGACTTGCCGGCCCCCTCGCCGCCCTCGAAGGTGATGAAGCGGCCGGCCTTGGTCATTTACTCCTTCGAGCCCCACAGCAGGTGTTTGACCGCGGTGCCGATACGCCCGACGAAGCCCAGCTTGCCGACATCGGCGGCGGCCACCAGGGGAAGCTCGGTGGCCGGCATGCCCGGCGCGGTGATCACCAGGGTGCCGACCTGGGTGCCCTTTTTGACCGGCGCCGGCAACGGGCCGGTGTAGTTGACCGTCACCTTCATCTCGTGCCGGGCGGTGCGCGGCAGGGTGATGGTGAGATCCTGCGGCACCGCCAGCGGCACCGTCTTGTCGAGGCCCAGCCACACATCGGCGTCGGTCACCACGTCGCCGGCCTTGAACAGATGATAGTCGTCGAACTCGCGGAAGGCCCATTCGATCAGGCGCTGCGATTCCTCGGCCCGCTGCTTGATCGAGGTCATGCCATTCATCACCACGATCACCCGCCGCCCGTCGCGAATGGCCGAGCCGACCTCGCCAAAGCCGCCGTCCTCGGTATGGCCGGTCTTCAGGCCGTCGGCGCCGGGGATATTCTCCCAGATCAGCGGATTGCGGTTGTCCTGCTTGATGTTGTTGAAGGTGAAGGTCTTTTCGCCAAAGATCGGATAATACTCGGGAAAATCCATGATCAGGCGGCGCGCCAGAACCCCCAGATCATGTGCCGTCATCTGGTGCCCCTTCTCGGGCCAGCCGCTGGCATTGCGGAAGGTCGACTTGGTGAGGCCGATCTCGCGGCTCTTGCGGGTCTCCTGCTCGGCGAAGGCTTCCTCGCTGCCGGCCAGTCCCTCGGCCAGGACCGAACAGGCGTCGTTGCCCGACTGGATGATGACGCCGCGCAACAAATCCTCGACCCGGACCATCGAATGGACCGGCAGGAACATCAGCGATCCCTCGGTCTTATAGTGCTTCTTCCACGCCGTCTCGGTCACCGGAAGCTGGTCGGTCATTTTCAGGCTACCGTCCTTGAGCCGCGAGAAGACCATATAGACGGTCATCAGCTTGCTCATCGACGATGGCGTCATCAGGTCGTCGGCGTTCTTCTCCAGCAGCACGGCGCCGGTGTTGAAATCGATGACCACGGCCTGTTTGGCGGCCGTCTCGATGGTTTCGGTGGCGCGAGCGACGGGCGCCCAAGCCAGCAGCAGTGCCGCGCCGAACAGCAGCGGGCGGCTAAGGAGGGTCGGAGACATTGTCAGCATGGATCCTCAATGAGGGGTGGCGGTCGGCGCGAGTCTCGGCCCGGGACGCTTAACAGGGAATTGCGCCCAAATCGGGGCACGTCAATCGACCACGAGCTTGGCGTCGGGATACCCTGAACTGATGACTTTCTCAAGCAGCGCATCGGCATCGTCGACCTTGGCGATGGGCCCCATCCGCACCCGGAAGAAGGTGCCGGACGGCGTCTTGACCTGGGAAATGTTGGCTTGGCCGAGCGGCGACAGCGAGGCGCTCAAGCGATTGGCATTGTCGAAGCGGCTGAAGGCGCCGGCCTGGATATAGAGTTGGGTCGGCTTGACCGGCACCAGCCTGACCTGCTGGGCCTCCAGATGCTGCGCATCCAGTTCCGCCGCGGCGGCGGGCGGCGGCACGCTCGACCGCGCCGCGCCGGGCAGCGGACGGTTGGCCGGCTTGGCGGATTCGCGGAGGCCGGCGGGGGCGGCCAGGGTTTCCGCCTGGACGCTGGGGCGCGGCGCCGCCGCCACCTGCGGCTCGTCACCCTGGGCGGTCTTCAGGCGCAGCGCCAGCGAGCGGGTCTCGTCGGCCATGATCTGCACCCGCACGCGGGCCGTGCCCTGCAATTCCATGCCGAGCAATTGCGCCGCCCGGCGCGACAGATCGAGGATGCGGCTATGGGCGAAGGGGCCCCGGTCATTGATCCGGACGACCAGCGAGCGGCCGTTATCCAGGTTCGTTACGCGAACGAAACTTGGCATCGGCAGGGTGCGATGGGCTGCCGTGACCTCGTTCTGGTCGAAGACCTCGCCATTCGCCGTGAATTTGCCGTGAAAGTCGGGGCCATACCACGAGGCGACGCCGGACTCGTCGTAATTGTAGTCCTCGCCCGGATAGTACCAGACGCCCTGGATCTGGTACGGCTTGCCGATCTTATAGGCGCCTTGCCGTTCCGTCCCCGCTCCGTCCTTGATCGGATAGCTGGCCTGCTTGGTTCCCGCACAGGCCCCCAACCAGGCACAGCCCGCGATCACCACCAGCAGGTGAACAGGCCGCAAGCCCCGTCCCATCATTTAGTGGTCCCCACGCCGAGATACCGAAGATATGGTAGATTACTTGCTTGCTACCCGGTCGGCAAGGGTTCCCGCCGCCACCGCGAAAAAGACCGAGCGATTCCATTTCATCAGCGCCCGGAAATTGTCATAGACCAGGTAGGGCGGGCCGCGGCCGACATCGTCGCCCTTGCCGGTTTCGGCCCGGACCAGCGAGGCCATGATGCTGTGGCTGGCCGGCAACGGTTTGCCGTTGGCCTGGCGGATGCCGAGGTGGCGCCATTCGTTCAAGCTTTTCTTGACGTCGAGGCCGAACAGCGCCGGGGCCAGATCCGTCTTCGGCAGTTTGACCGCCCTTCCCCAGTGCTGGTGCGGGTTCCAGCCGATCTGCGCCAGATAGTTGGCGGCCGAGGCAAAGACGTCGGGCGGCAAGGTCCAGATGTCGGGCTTGGCCTGGCCGCTCCAGCTCCGGGCATACTTGACATGGGTGGACGGCATGAACTGGCATTGCCCCATGGCGCCGGCCCACGAACCGCGCATCCGTTCGGCCGGAACCCCGCCGTCGATCATGGTCAGCGCATTGATCAGTTCACCGCGGAAATACTGGCTGCGCCGTCCGTCATAGGCCAGTGTCGCGAGCGCCGCCACCACCGAATAACCGCCGGTCAGGCGGCCGTAGTCGGACTCGATGCCCCACATGGCGACGATGACCGGGGCCGGAACGCCGTAGCGGCGAGCCACCGCGCCCAGCAGCTTCTTGTGGTGGGACAGCCGCTGGCGGCCGTTCTTGACGCGCTGCGGGCTGACCACATTGGCCATGTATTGGTCGAAACTGAGGGTGAATTCCGGCTGCTTGCGATCGAGCTCGATGACCCGGTCGATCGGCTGCACATCGGCCAGGGCCTGGTCGAAAGTCGCCGGGCGGATGCCGCGGGCCAGGGCGTCGGCCTTGAGCGCCGCCAGCCAAGTGGGAAAATCCTGCGTCGGCTCGGCCCAGGCCGGACGCCCGAGCCCCTGCCCCAGCATCATCACGCCGGCCGTGATCACGGCGAGCCACCTTGCCCTCATGCGCCTGTTCCCTTCGGTCCCCACCGTCACCCCCCTTCTGCCACAGCCGTTCCGCCCCCGCAACGCGTTTGCGTCGGCGCTCGAAAGAGGTCTCACCACGGAGACACGGAGAGCATGGAGATCTGATGATGTGATAGAGGTCAAACTGTCGAGCCCGTTCAAGGACCCTGGCTAAGCTATTATTCTTCCTTCGTGTTCTCCGTGCCTCCGTGGTGAAAATCACCCTCAGGGTCCGGGGAACAGGGCATCGCTCCAGCCGGCCAGACGATAGAAGGTCAGCCCGATCCATTCGTGCAACGCCTGGGCGAGCAGCCGCAGGCGGGTCACCGGCAGGTCGATATCGGCCCATTCGGGACCGCCGCCGCTGCTGAAATCGACCGGATAGGCAATGATTCGCCAACCGGCCCGGCGAAAGGCGCCGACCGAGCGCGGCAGGTGGCGGGCCGAGGTGATCAGCACCCAGCTCTGACCGGGCTTGGGATCCGCCAGGCGGGCGCTGTAGATGGCGTTCTCGTAGGTGTTGCGCGACTCGTCCTCGACCAGCAGGCGATCCTCCGGGATTCCCAGCTGGATCAGCAGGCTGGCCGCCAGCGGCGCTTCGCGCGGTTCGGGGCGCAAGGGGTCGGCGCTGCCGCCGGTGAACAGGACCTTTGCCTCGGGATGGGCCTTGGCCAGCAGCACCGCTTCGACCAGACGCTCGGCGGCGTCGTTGAGGCTGATCTGCTGATGTGCCTGGCTGAGATATTGATCGATGGCGCCGCCCAGGATGATGATTCCGTCGAGATGGGCGGGCAGCGGCGGATTGGCCGGGAAGCGATCCTCCAGGGTGCGGGTCAGGAAGGGCTGAACCGGCGACACCACCAGCAAGGTGAACAGGACGACGACCAGCGACAGCAGGATGCGGCCGCCCCGCCACCAGCGAGTCCAGGCCAGGACCGCGGCGAAGATCAGGGCGAGCCACAACAGCGTGCCCGGGGTCAGCGCCGTACCGAGCAATTTGGTGGCGAAGTAGCTCATGATCCGGTGATACAGGCCGCCGCCCGCCAAGGCAACAAGGAGGCCGCTGCACCAGCCGACGGTCCAGGCGGCATTAGGGCGACCGCCTTATAGGCCGGGCGCTTGCCTTTCGACGCTTGCCGCGGTATCAGCACAGCCAGCCTCGGCCGCTCAGAACCGATTTATGATCAAAGCGGTTTCCAGCCCTGCCGAGGCGCCGCAGTATATCCACAGAACGGCCGTGTCCTGCGGTCCTCTGGGTATGGATGGGTGTCCGAGTGGTTTAAGGAACCGGTCTTGAAAACCGGCGAAGGTGCAAGCCTTCCGTGGGTTCGAATCCCACCCCATCCGCCACAAAAGCTGAAGGGCCCCGCGGCCATGCTCGACATGAGGCGAGTCGCCCGTCTTGCGATTGGCGGCGTGGTGATTTCCTCGGTGGTCATGACGGCCGCATGGCTGATGGCCTCGATCGATCTGCCGCTCGGCCGCGATCAGGGCATTTTCGCCTGGGTCGGGGAAACCATTCTGCGGGGCGGCCTGCCCTATGTGGATGCCTGGGACGTCAAAGGGCCGGGTGCGCACGCGCTCTACGCCCTGGCGATCGCCATGTTCGGACCGACCGAGCAGGGAATCCGCTGGTTCGATACCGTCTTCCAGTTGGCCGGCTTGGCCGCATTCCTGCGGATCGGATTGTCGCAGGGGCGTCCCTTGGCCGGGGTGATGGGGTTCGCCATAGCGGTCGGCGCCGGAATCAGCGGGTCGTGGTGGGACAGCGCGCAGCCGGACGGTTGGGCCGGCATCCTGCTGGTGTGGTCCGGCGCCTTGTTGATCGGCCGGCGTGTCTCCCTGGCCAGCATGGCGGGGGCCTGCCTGTTGATCGGCGTCGCCACCTCGATCAAGCCGCTCTATCTGCTGTTTGGACTGGTGCCTCTGCTGCAACTTCTGCAGGCGCCGGACCGGGGAAGGCGGCGCCTGCTGCTCCTGGCGGCGGTCGTCGGCGGTGGCCTGCTGGTCGAGGATAACGACGACAACAATCTGATGCAGAAAACGTCGCGTGCCTATCTGGGAGACTTCCCGGAACTTGAGAGCTTCATCGCGCGATACTATGTTCCGGTTGCCAGCAATGCCCACTACGTCGCATACGCCCGCCGATGATCGGCAGAGAAATAGGGGCTAGATCCTCATGCGCTTGAACAGCCCCTCGGGCAGCAGCCGGATGACCAGCATGATGACGCGCCAGATCGGTCGCACGTAGAGGACATCCCTGCCCCGCTCCTGGGCGCGGCGCACCGCCTGGGCGACTTCGATAGGCTTGGCGGTCAGCAGGGGCGGTAGGGCCATTCCCTCCGTCATGCGGGTGTCGACGAAGCCCGGTTTCACCGTCAGCACCGCGACCCCTTTGCCGGCCAGGCGATTGCGCAGGCCGGACAGGAAAGCGGTGAAACCGGCCTTGGCCGAGCCGTAGACATAGTTGCTGGCGCGGCCACGATCGCCCGCCACCGAACTGATGCCGACGATATGCCCGCTGCCGCGCCGTTCCATGCGCGCCGCCACGGCATTCAGCAACAGGGCGGGAGCATTGTAATTGCTGCGCATGATCAGGTCGGCGGCGGCCGCGTCGGCCTCTGCCGCCTGCTGCTGGCCGAGCAGCCCGACGACGCACAGCGCGATATCGGGCGGCTCGCCCAGGGTGTCGAGGAAACGCTCGTGGCCGGCCAGGTCGAGAAGGTCGCATTCGGCCAGGCGCACCGTCGTGCCGTGCCGCAGCTTGAGGTCTTCGGCATCCGGCGCCAGGCGCTCGACCCGGCGGGCGGCGAGGATCAGGGAAGCGCCCGCCTTGGCGTATTCCCGGGCCAGCGCACGGCCGATGTCGGAGGCGGCGCCGACGATCAGCACGGTGGAAGATTTGCCAGTCATAGGTCCAGCCTCTGCGATTGAAGGGAGGAGAACCGTCCGCCCGGATCGACGCCGTGGCGGATGGCCCGGAATTCATCGAGGCGCGGATAGCCGCGGCGCAGCATGGCGGCGCTGCCGCGGGCGTCCTTGGCCAGATAAAGGCGTCCGCCATGGTCGGCGACGATGGCATCGAGCTCGTTGAGCAGGCCGAAGGCTTGGCCGTCGGCGGGAAAGTCGAGGGCCAGCGTGTATCCCTCGAGGGGGAAGGACAACAGGCCGTCCTGGCGCCCCATGAGCTTGAGGACCGCCAGGAACGACCCTTTGCCCGAGGCGGCGATGCGCTGCAACAGGGCCGTCATGCCGGCCAGGCTGGCCGGTTTGGGCAGGACGCATTGGTATTGCAGAAAACCGGCTCGGCCGTAGATGCGGTTCCACTCAAGGATGGCGTCGAGCGGGTAGAAGAAGCTGTCGCAGTCGATCAGGGCGCGGCCCGGACGCGCCCTGCGGTAATAGATCTCGTTGAAGGCGCGAACCGTCCAGCGGTTGAGGGCCATCGCCGGAAAGTCGATGGGAATCCGGTGGTTCCGCTTGGCGATGGGGTGGAGAGGATCGCCACTGAACTGGGCCCGGAGGTCCCGGCGCAGGGCATGCTCGCCGCGATAAAGCAGCGAGCGGCCCAGGCTGGCGCCGCCGGCCAGACAGTCGATCCAGGCCACCGAATAGGTCCAGCCTTGCGAGGCTTCGAACAGATCCATGGTTGCGGCGAGATTGTCGGCGGGCAAGGTCTCCTGCCGGATGAAGGCGGTCTCGACGGGGATCAGGGGGATGGTGGCGGCCAGGATGACCCCGGTCAGTCCCATTCCGCCTCGGGTAGCGTCGAACAGCGCCGGGTTTTCCCGCCGCGAACAGCGCAGCACGCGGCCATCGGCCAAGGCGAGATCGAGGCTCTCCACATGGTCGCCGAACGAGCCGGCCCCGTGATGGTTCTTGCCATGCACGTCGGCGGCGATCATCCCGCCCAAGGTGACGAATTTGGTGCCGGGGGTGACCGGAACGAACCAGCCGCGTGGCAGGAACAGGTCGATGATGTCGGACAGCAGGATGCCGGCTTGGCAGGTCAGGCGGCCGGTCGCCTCATCGAAGGCAAGGACTCGATCGGAGGGCAGCATCGACAGGGTGGCCTGCCGGTTGAGCGCGGCGTCGCCATAGGCCCGACCGTTGCCCCGGGCGATCAGGCTGGAGTTGGCGGCGATGGCCGCCAGGGTTTCGGCGCTATCGCGGGCCCGCAGGCAGCGCGTCTCGATCCGCGGATAATTGCCCCAGCCGGCCAGCCTCATGGCGCTGCTCCCGATCTCATATGCTCACGGCGACGGCCAGTAGGACCAATGCCGCGCAAACCTGGCTGGCCCGGTCGCTGACCGCGAACAGGACCGGATCGTCGTCCATGGCACCGCGGTGGGTGGCGATCAGGATACGGCTTATCCAATAGAGCAGGATCACCGGGATGCCCCACAGAAAGGGCGCGTTCCGGTACAGGGCGCTGACCACCGGGCTGTCGATGTAGAGACAGAACACCAGCACGGCGATGTAGCCGCTGGCGGCCGCCATGGTCTGCACGATGGGCAGATCGGAGACGCGATAGCCGCGTCCGGCCAGATCGGCGCTGCCCTCGTCCAGGCGGGCCGCCAGATCGGCCCAGCGCTTGACCAGGGCCAGGCTGAGAAACAGGAACAGGGCGAAGGTCAGCAGCCAGGGCGACAGCGGCACCGTCACCGCCGCCGCGCCCGCCACCAGGCGCATCCCGTACAGGCAGGCCAGCACCACCACGTCCAGGGTGGTTTGGCGCTTCAGGTAAAGCGAATAGGCCAGGGTCAAGGCGTAATAGGCGCATAAGGTCAGCAGGAACGCAGGCGGCAGCAACAGGCCGAGCAGCCCCGCCAGGCACAGCGGCAGCGGGAACAAGGCGATGCCGTGGCGGATATCGATGCGGCCGGAAGCCAATACGCGGTGGCGTTTGGTCGGGTGGTTGCGGTCGTGCCGCAGGTCGAGCAGGTCATTCAGCAGGTAGACGCTGGAGGCGCACAGGCTGAAGCTGCAGATGGCCAACAGGCAGGCGACCAGAGCCGCGACGTCGAAACGATGGGCGGTGAAGGCCGGGACCAGGACCAGGAGGTTCTTCAGCCACTGATGGGGGCGCAGGGCCTCGAGATAATCCCCCAACCGGACGCGGCGCGGCGCGATGACGGTGACGGCGGGGAAACTGCGTCGGACCAAGCCGAGCAGGTGCGGCGAGGCGTTGACGACCACCACTTCGCCGGCCTCGCGCCATACGGCGAAATCGGCCGCCTCGTTGCCGGCATAGCCGAAGCCGCCATGGCCGAAGAGGTTGCGCAGCAGGCTTGCCTTGGCGGCTCCCTTGAGGTTGCGCTGCCCATCCGAGGCGAACACGCCGTCGAACAGGCCGAGCCGCTCGGCTACCGTCCGGACATAGGCGGCATCGGCCGCCGAAGCCAGATAAAGGCTCCGCCCTTTGGCTTTTTCGGCCCGCAGGTACTCTATGAACTCTTCATTGAAGGCAAGGCCATCGGCGTCCAGCGGCGCTTCCGCCGCCACCCGCGCCTTCATTGCGGCACGGCCATGGCGCAGCGCCCACAACGCGGCGAGGCCGCGCAACGGCTTGTTTGCCAAGAGGGACAGGAAGGACTCGAGGAACAGGTCCGACCTGGTCAGGGACCCGTCGAGATCGACCACGAGCGGGCAGTCGACGGATTCGGCCGAACCATCCATCCGCGCATCTCCTTCACCCGGCGCCACTATGTCGGGTGTGCCAGGAATTGGCAACTTACGCAGTGATGCCCCGCACCCGCCTTGGCCGTCCAACAATTCCTGAGCGGCGGGGCTGGTCGGCCGCTCTCTCGTCGCCGCTCACCAGATAGCGCAGGCCGAAAAGCCGGGTCGACATCAGATCGTCGAGAGCAGAGCTCTAATGGTGCGGGCCTTCCCGTCCCTGGCCGAGGGTGTCAGGTCGCGGCCATGCCTCCGCGGTTTCGCCGATGGCGATCCGGTTGCGGCCGGCCCGTTTGGCCGAATAGAGCGCGCGGTCGGCGACGCCCAGAAACCAGTCGGGTTCGACGTCGCTGGCCGGGACCGCCGCCGCGACGCCGACGCTGAGCGTCACCCACTGTCCGGTGTCCGAGCCGCTGTGCGGAATTCGTAGTTCCAGCACGCCGTCGCGGATGCGGTCGGCAACCTGACAGGCGCCTTCGAGATCGGTCATCGGCATGACGATGGCGAACTCTTCGCCGCCGTAGCGGGCCGCCAGGTCGGCGGGGCGGAATACCCTCTCGCCGATCACCCCGGCCTGGGAACCACCAGATGCTGCATCAACCGCACGGCAAAGGCATGCCCCGCATTGTCAAGACTGGGTAAATCGACCAACTTCGGTTCCTCCTGGGGACCGTTCGTCGGCTTGGTGCCGCCTGTTGCTTTGCAACTTGTTGCTTCTGGCACGTAACACGATTGCCGACTGGTACTATTTTTATATTCCGGGATGGTAATTATCGTAAGATTAGCATTTACCCTAGAGATTTCAAACGACAAATCGTGGAAAGACATTTTCGTCATCTTAGCGCGAATGGTTTTGTGGTCAGATCTCAAGCATTCGATGGTCGCCCCCTCAAGACCAGCCATGTGGCCAGACGCGATAAACTTGCACATGGATGTCAACAAGCGAGAGACCGAGTCGGCCGTCCATGGCGATATCCATTCGGACATCTGCATTCGCCGCCGCTCAATAGACGGATGACGTCGGAGGCATTCCCTTCCCCTGCGCTATCCTGCCAATCGCGCAATTCCGAGGTGGAGTCATGACCCGCATGTTTATCCGCGCTTCCCTGTTGACCGGAGTCGTTCTTGCACTGGCTTTGGCGGCGCCGGCCCAGGCGCAGCAGAAGTCTTACAAGATCGGCTATATCCTGTCGCTCGACTCGCAGTTGGGGGCTGGCGCCAAGGCCTTCGCCGACGACGTCGCCAAGCGCAGCGGCGGCAAGATCCGCATCGAGCAGGCGCCGAACGCCGCCCTCGGGGGCGAGGTGGACATGCTGAAGGGTATGCAGCAGGGCACCGTCGACATGGCGTTCATTACCGGCGCGCCGCTCCCCGCCATCGTGCCCGATGTGGGGGTGCTGAACATCCCGTTCCTGTTCCGCGACACGGCCCATGCCTACGCCGTCCTCGACGGTCCGATCGGCAAGGGCTATCTGGAAAAATTCAAGGCCAAGGACATGATGGCCCTGGCCTGGGGTGAAAATGGATTCCGCCATATCACCAATTCGAAGCGGCCGGTGCGGACCCCGGACGATCTCAAAGGGATCAGACTGCGCCTGCCGCAATCCGAGGTGATGCTGGCCGGCTTCAAGGCATTCGGCGCCGACGTTGGCCCATTGCCCTTCCCCCAGGTGTATGGCGCCCTGCAGTCGGGACAATTCGACGGGCAGGAGAACCCGATAGCGACCATTCTGTCGTCGAAGTTTGCTCAAGTGCAGAAATATCTGACCCTGAGCGGCCATGTCTATGATCCGGCCGTCATCCTGGTGTCGAAGAATGTCTGGGACGGGCTCAGCGAGGCAGACAAGGCCATCTTCCTGGAAGCCGCCAAGCAGGGTGCCACGGCGTCGCGCGCCTATGCCGCCGAAGCCCAGAAAAACGGCGTCGATTTGCTGAAGAAACAAGGAATGGAAGTGGTCGAACGGATCGACCGGGCCAAATTTACCGCCGCTGTGCAGCCGGTAATGCCCGAATACGCCAAGATGTTCGGTGCCGAGGTCATCGCCGCCATCGAGAATACCAAGTAGAACGCCGCCCCTGCCCCGGGACTTTCCTCGCGCGGCCCAGTGGCATTTCCTGCCCAAGGGGCCGATCAATCCCTATGTCGGGGCCGGCATCAATTACACGTTCTTCTATGGCGTGAAGAATGGGCCATGGCCGATGCAGAGCACCCATTACTCCGACGCGTTCGGTGCCGCCCTGCAACTCGGCGCCGACTACCATGTGACCGGACGCTGGTACCTGAACGTCGACGTCAAGAAGCTGTTCCTCAGCACCGACGTCAGGCTGGGCACGGCCGTCGGCCCGGTGAAAGCCAATGTCGACATCAATCCCTGGCTGGTCGGCGTCGGCGTCGGTTACCGCTTCTAAGCCGTAAAGCGAAGCTCGGGGAGCGCCGGTGCCGTTGCCGGCGCTCCCGCCGATCGTAACAACGGCGTAGATGCGGGCGGCTCAACCGAAATTGGAGTCCAGTGGAATCTTTTCCCGGCTGCTGCGTTCTTCGGTCGCGGCTGGCGCGCCCTTCTTCCTCAGCAGGGCGTACTCCTTGACCAGGGCGTAGATCGCCGGGATGACGATCAGTGTCAGAACCGTCGACGATACCATGCCGCCGACCATCGGCATGGCGATGCGGCGCATGATCTCGGAGCCGGTCCCGCTGCTCCACAAGATGGGCAACAGGCCCGCCATGATGGCAACCACGGTCATCATTTTCGGTCGCACTCGTTCGACCGCCCCTTCCATGATGGCCGCATAGAGATCGGTCCGGGTGAACGGCTGGCCGGCCTGTTGCCGCTGGGCCAGCAGGGCGTTCAGCGCGTGATCGAGATAGATCAGCATGACCACCCCGGTTTCCGCCGCCACCCCGGCCAGGGCGATGAAGCCGACGGCAACTGCCACGCTCATGTTGAAGCCGAGCCAATACATCAGCCAGCCGCCGCCGATCAGGGCGAACGGCAGCGACAGCATGACGATCAAAGTCTCGGTCAGTCGTTTGAAGTTGACGTAAAGCAGCAGGAAAATGATGAAGAGGGTCACCGGCACGACGATTTTCAGCTTTGCCTTGGCCCGTTCCATGTATTCGAACTGGCCGCTCCAGGTGGCATAGTAGCCGGGCGGCATCTTCACCTGTGTTTCCACCGCCCGGCGGGCGTCGGCAACGTAGCCGCCGATGTCGCGGCCGCGGATATCGATATAGATATAGGCCGACAGCAGGGCGTTCTCGGTGCGGATGGTGGCGGGGCCCTTGCTCAGTTGGATCTTCGCCAGCTGCCCCAAGGGGATGTGTTGGCCGTCCATCGTCGGCACCAGCACCCGCGTGCCGATGGCCTGCGGATCGCTGCGGAAATCACGCGGATAGCGCACATTGACCGAGAAGCGCTCGCGGCCCTCGACGGTGGTGGTCACCATCTCGCCGCCCATGGCCGTCAGGATGACCTCCTGCAGATCGCCGACGGTCAGCCCGTAGCGGGCCAGGGCGTCGCGGTCGGGTTGGATCTCCAGGTAATAGCCGCCCATGATGCGTTCGGCATAGGCGCTGGTGGTGCCGGGAACCGCCTTGACCACCTGCTCGATCTGTTTGGCCAGCTGCTCCATTTCGCTCAGGTCCTTGCCGAACACCTTGATGCCGATCGGCGTGCGGATACCGGTCGACAGCATGTCGATACGGCCACGCAGCGGCATGGTCCAGGCATTGCTGACCCCCGGGATCTGCAAGGCCTTGTCCATCTCGGCGATCAATTGGTCGACGGTCATGCCATCCGGCCATTCCTCCTGCGGCTTCAGAGTGATCGTCGTCTCGAACATCTCGATCGGGGCCGGATCGGTCGCCGTGTCGGCCCGTCCAGCCTTGCCGAACACCGACAGCACCTCCGGGAAGCTCTTGATGATCTTGTCCTGGGTCTGCAGCAATTCCGCCGCCTTGGTGATCGACACGCCGGGCAAGGTGGTCGGCATGTAGAGCAGCGTACCCTCATAGAGGCTGGGCATGAATTCCGAGCCCACCTGGGTGATCGGATAGGCCGAGACGCCGAGGACGGCCACAGCCAGAACAATGGTGGTCACCTTCCAGTTGAGCACCATCCGGATCGATGGCCGGTAGAGCCAGATGAGGACCCGGTTGATCGGGTTCCTGTGCTCGGGAAGGATCTTGCCGCGGACGAACAAGGCCATCAGCACCGGCACCAGGGTGATCGACAGGATCGCCGCGCCGGCCATGGAAAAGGTCTTGGTGAAGGCCAGCGGTTTGAACATCCGGCCTTCTTGCGATTCCAGGGTGAACACCGGAAGGAACGATACGGTGATGATCAGGAGGCCGAAGAACAGCGACGGCCCCACCTCGATTGCCGCGTCGATCAGGGCCTGGACCCGGGACTCGCCGGGTTTCATCCGTTCCAGATGCTTGTGGGCGTTCTCGATCATCACGATGGCGGCATCGACCATGGCGCCGACGGCGATGGCAATACCGCCCAGGCTCATGATGTTCGAGGTCAGCCCCAACATCTGCATGACGATGATGGAGATCAGTACGCCCACCGGCAGCATCAGGATGGCGACGAAGGCGCTGCGCAGATGCAGCAGGAACAGGATGCAGACGGCGGCGACGATGAGGCTTTCCTCGACCAGCGTCCGCTTCAGCGTGTGCACGGCCCTGAGGATGAGGTCGGAACGGTCGTAGACCGAGGTGATGCCGACCCCTTCGGGCAGGCCGCTGGCGACCTCGGCGATCTTGTCCTTGACGTTCTGAATGACGTCGAGGGCATTCTGTCCGTAGCGTTGGACGGCAATGCCGCTGACCACCTCGCCCTCGCCGTTCAGCTCGGCCAGACCGCGCCGTTCGTCCGGCCCCAGTTCCACCCGGGCCACGTCGCGCAGCAGGATCGGCGTGCCGCTCTGCGCCTTCAGCACGATCTTGCCGATGTCGTCGATACCCCGCAGGTAGCCGCGGCCGCGCACGATGAACTCGGTTTCGGCCATTTCGATGGAACGGCCGCCGACGTCGGTGTTGCTCTTGCGAATCGCCGCCGTCACCTTGTCCAACGAAATGTTGTAGGACTGCAGCTTCTGGGGGTCGACCACGACCTGGTATTGCTGGACGAAACCGCCGAGTCCGGCAACCTCGGCGACGCCTTCCGCCTTGGCCAACTGGTAACGCAGGAACCAGTCCTGAATGGTGCGCAGTTCCGCCAGGCTCTTGTTCTTCGCCTGCACCACATACTGATAGACCCAGCCGACCCCGGTGGCGTCCGGCCCGAGCGACGGGGTGATCCCCGGCGGCAGCCTTTTGGCGGCGAAGCTCAAATATTCGAGGACGCGCGAGCGGGCCCAGTAGATGTCGGTGCCGTCCTCGAACACGACATAGACGAAGCTGGTACCGAACATGGAAAACCCACGCACGACCTTGGACTTCGGCACGCTGAGCATGGCCGTGGTGAGCGGATAGGTGACCTGATCCTCGACCACCTGCGGTGCTTGGCCGGGGTAGTCGGTGTAGAGGATCACCTGGGTATCGGACAAGTCCGGCAAGGCGTCGAGCGGCATGTGTTCGGTCGCGTAGGCACCCGCGGCGATGACCGCCGCGGTGGCCAGAAGAACCAGGAAGGTGTTGCGCACCGACCACCGGATGATGCTGGCAATCATGACTGGAGCCCCCGCGGCGATCAGTGGTGATGGAAGCTTTGCAGCGCGGCGCGCAGATTGCTCTCGGCGTCGATCAGGAAGTTGGCGCTGACCACCACGGTGTCACCGGCCGAAAGGCCGTCGAGGATCTCGACATAGCCGTCGGCCTGCGCCCCGGTCTTTACCTCACGCGGCTCGTATCGTCCTTCGCCACGGTCCACCAGGACCACCTTGCGGGTGCCGGAATCGAGCAACGCAGAGTCCGGTACGGCCAGCGCATCGTGGTCGGCCGCGGCTGTGGCAATGTCCACCGACCCATAAAGGGCGGGTTTCAGGCGCAGGTCGGGGTTGGGCAATTCGATGCGGACCTTCACCGTACGGGTCTCGGCCGACAAGGTCGGGTAGATGAAGGTGAGCTTTCCGGTAAAGATCTCTCCGGGCATTGCGCTGAAGCTCACCTTGGCGGTCTGGCCGATGCTGATATAGGGCTGTTCCTGTTCGTAGACCTCGCCGACCAGCCAGACATTGGACAGATCGGCAATCCGGTAGAGCACCTCGCCGGGCATGAACCGCTGACCGCTGACGATATTCTTCTCGATCACCACCCCGTTGGTCGGAGACGGCAGGGCCAGCGTTCGCGATACGACCCCTCGCCCCTTGAGCTTGGCCAATTCGCCGGCCGGGATGTCCCAGTTGCGCAGGCGTTGGAGGGCGCCGTCGACCAGGGCGCGCGCCGAATCGCGCGCTTCACTGCTGGCCGCGCCGTCGAGCGTCTGCAGACTTTTCGAAGCGGCCAGATATTCTTCCTGAGCCAGCACCAGATCCGGGCTGTAGACCTCCATCAGAGGTTCGCCCTGGCGCACCGCTTGGCCGGTGGTGTTGACGTGCAGCACCTCGACATAGCCCTCGAACTTGGGAGTCACCAGGCGCTGCAGTCTCTCGTCGACCTGCACCGTGCCGACCGCCCGTACCGTGTGGGTCAGGTGGCGCAGCTCGGCCGATGCCGTCCTGACCCCCAGCTTCTGGATCTTGTCCAGAGAGATCTTGAACACCGCTCCGCCGTCGTCCTCCCCCTCGTAAACCGGCACGTAATCCATGCCCATGGGATCCTTCTTGGGCACCGGCGAGCTATCGGGCAGCCCCATCGGGTTGCGATAGAACAGGATCTTCCCCTTGCCTTGGGGCGCGGCGGGCGGTGGCGCAGCCTCGGCCGCAGGCGGCGCTTCTTCATCGGTGTAGACCGGAATGTAGTCCCGTCCCTCGCTGTCCTTCTTGGGCTCCGGCGAGAAGTCGGGCTTGCCGGTGGGGTCCCTGTAATAGGCCACCTGGCGCGCCTCGGTCGGAGCGGCAGCACGAGGCACCGGCGCGGCGCCGTGATCGACATGGCCGGCGGTCGAGGCCGGAGCGCCGGGAAATGGCGCATGGGTCGCCTGGCCCAACCAATAGCCGCCACCCAAGGCGACGGCGACGGCGATACCGCCGATGACCAGGCCTTTGATCGGAGGGCTCCGGCTCACAGCTCGCCTCCCACCAGCTTTTCGATCTCCGCCAGCCGGATCTGCTGGTCGAGTTGGGCTTTCAAACGGTCGAGGTGGGTCTTCCGCCACTGCTGTTCGGCCGTCAGCACCATGATGAATTCTCCTTTGCCGACCTGGTACGCACTCGCCGCGCTATCGAAGCCGAGTTTTGCCTGGGGGAGCGAACTGTCGAGGATCAGCCGCTCCATCTGGCGGGCGGCCTCCAGGCTCCAATAGGCGTCGTTGAGTTCGTTGCCGATATCGAGTTCCTTGGATTGGCGCTTCGCGCGCGCGGCGCCCGACATCGCCTTGGCTTCGCCGATCTCGGAGTCGCGCAAGCCCCCGCGGATCGGGATGTTGACTTCCAGCATGGCCTCGTAGCCATCGAAGCGGCCGTTGGTTTTCACCCCGCCGACGGTGACACCGATGTCGGGATACCAGCTCTTCTCGGCCAATTCGACGCTGCGGTCGGCCGAATGGATCTCCGAGTCCTGGGCTCGCAGTTCGGGATTGAGCCGCTGGGCTCGTTCGCTCAGGTCGGTCAAATCAAGGGTTGCCGGCATGGGCCGCAAATGTGGTGTCTCGACGATCGGCGCGCCCGGTGGACGCCCGAGAAGCGTATTGAGCCGAACCTTGGCCTTGCGCCGTTCGGCCTCCAGGTTGACCAGTTCGGTCGCCAGCTGCGTCCGCTCGATCTCGGCGCTGGTCGCCTCCTGCTGGCGGCCGAGACCCTGCGCGTAGCGGGCGGTGGCCAACCGGGCGATGGTGGTCAGGCGGGGCAGCAGCTCGTGGTCGATGTCGATCGCCTGGTGAATTTCGTGATATTCCGCGTAGGTGGCCTTGACCCGAGCCACCAATTCGTTCTCCGCGACGACCCGCAATACCGCCGCCTTTTGGCTGTTGGCTTCGGCGATCTCTCGCTTGAGGTCGCGCTTGCCCCAGAGCGGGAACTCCTGCTGGACGAACAGTTTGTCGGTGCGCGGCAAGCGGCTGGGCAGATAGGTCGAGTCACCGCGGGGGATATCCATCGGCTGCCAGATCAGCTTGGGATCGGGCAGGCTGTCGGCTCCCGCGATTTTGGCGGCGGCGGCATCGCTTTCCAGGGCCGCCACCGCCAGGTCCGGGTTCATTCGCCGGGCGATGGCAATCAACTCGTCGAGGTCCGGGGCAGCCTCGCCATGGCCGGCCATGTCCTCGGCCCATCCGGCCACCGGCAACAGCACGAGCAACACAGCCGCCCCGCAGAGCGACCCGAGTCGGGTGATCGCCATCGTCAGTTCCCCTGCCCGAATATCACTTCATCGCCATGAACGGCACCGACCCGGTGATGGTGGTCGTTTCGCCCTGCACCTTGGCCGCCAGAACCAGGGTCCACGAGCCGCCCATCGACAGGTCGGTCTGGAACGGATATTCGCCTGGATTGCTCGGCTTGACCGCCGAGACCTTGGTCGCCATCGGCGCCATCCCCGGCATCGGCATTTCCATCTTGCTGGAGAAGATGACGGCGTCCTTCACCGGCTGGTTGTCTGGCAGGTGGACGAGTCGCACGGCGACCACGGTGTCGCTCGCCGCCTTGACATGCGGCTGCACCGCCTCGAAGCGGTAATCCGCCGGTCCGGCCACGGCCACCCCGGTGGTAAGGATCCATGCGGTGGCACCGGCGGCGAGCGCGCTGGCCAGACGGGACGAAACGAAACCCGGCATGTCGCTCTATCTCCTTGAGCAAGTGTGGACATTTGACCGCGCACGCGCGGCGTAAAGTCATTTGAGCAGGCGCCGGTAAATGGTCGATGTGCCACCGCGTAAGGCAGTGTAAGGAATTGTAACATTCGACAATGTCGTCGACGGGTCACCCCAATCCGATGGAATGGCCGGCGCCCCGGTTCATTCCGGTGGATCGCTGCAGCAGCGATGCACGATGCTGGCCTGAGCCCGCAGGTTGCCTTCGCGAAAGGCGGTCCAGCGACGCCTCAAGCGGACCCAGGGGCCGTCGGCCAGGACCAGCCCGGCGGCGGCCAGGGCTGCTTCTACCCCTCCCCGGTCGATGCGTCGCAGGTCGTAGGTGACCGCCAGCCGCCGCCCGCCGGGCAGCAGCCGGGCCGTGAAGGGCGCATCCGACAGGGCCGCCAACGCGCCGGTTTCGGCGCCGCAGGCAAGCGGGATGGTCCTGGTTATCGGTATCGCCGGGTCGCTCATTGCGCTCCTCACAGGTTCCATAGTGTCTCATGGCCTGATTGGCCGAGACGTAAAGAATTGTAACGGTGTCGTGCCGCCGCTCGATTTCCGGCCGCATTGCTGTTATCGAAATCAAAGCCCTGTGGCGCAGGAGCGGCGCGAAGAATGAAGCTGTTGCCGGATTCCATCAGGACCAGGACGGTGTTCGTGCTGCTGGTCGGGCTCACCGTGTCGCATATCGGCAGTACCCTGGTCTACTCCACCGACCGCGACCAGGCCCTGGTCGCCGCCACCGAGCAGTCGTTCGCCGACAAGCTGGCCGTCCTCGCCGTACTGATCGACAACGCCCCGCCGACGGTGCGGCCGCAGGTGGCGGCGGCGATCAGCAGCCCCGACCTCGAGGTGTCCTGGGGGCCGGCCAGTGCGGTGCCGCCGGCCCATACCGACAGCCAACCCTATGGGCTGATCCAACGCTCGCTCGGAGCGCATTTCGGCCGGCTCGACGACAGCAATCTGCACGTCGTCCTGTCGTCGGCGCCGCCGCCGGCCGCCGCCGGGCATCTCCTGCACGGCCTGCCAAACGGCCAGGTGCTGCAAGTCGCGGTGGGCTTGACCGATGCCAGCTGGATCAATTTCCGGCAGCACCTGCCCGGCGCGGTGAACAGCTGGTCGTTGAATTCCCTGCTGTCCACCTTGGTCATGGTGGCCGCCACGCTGGTATTGTCGTGTTGGGCCACCGGTTGGATCACCGCGCCGCTGGCCGGCTTCGCCCGGGCCGCCGAACGTCTCGGCATGGATGTCGGCGCCCCGCCGCTGCCCGAGGACGGGCCGAGCGAGGTGCGGGCGGCGGCCCGCGCCTTCAACCAGATGCAGCGGCGGATCCGCAGCTTCGTCGACGACCGCCTGCAGCTGCTGGCGGCCATCTCGCATGACTTGCGGACGCCGATCACGCGGCTGCGGCTGCGCACCGAGCAACTGCCGGTCGCCCCCGAACCGCAGGCCAAGATGCTGGCCGATCTCGACGAAATGGAACGGATGGTGGCCTCCAGCCTGGCCTTCGCCAAGGACGAGGCGACCAGCGAGCCGCGCCAGGCGATCGACCTGTCGGCCCTGCTCGGCGCCATCTGCGACGAGGCCAGCGATGCCGGGCAGGACGCCGAATTCGCCTGGGACGGCCGTCTGGTCTATCGCGGCCGGCCGCTTGCCCTGAAGCGGCTGTTCACCAATCTGGTGGAGAACGCCGTACGCTATGGCGGCCGGGCCAAGGTCAGCGCGGTGCGCCAGACCAGCGGGGTGCGCGTGCTGGTCGAGGATGAGGGGCCGGGCATTCCGGAGGCGCAATTCGAAGCCGTGTTCAAGCCGTTCTTCCGTCTGGAACAGTCGCGTAACCGGCGGACCGGGGGGATGGGGCTGGGACTGGCCAACACCCGCACCATCGCCCGCGCCCATGGCGGCGATGTGAGCCTGGAAAACCGGGTGGAAGGCGGCTTGCGGGCGATCGTCAGCCTGCCCGACGATTCGGGCGCGACGGCCACCGAGGAGCCATCGGCATGAGCGTGCTACCGCATCTCCTGATCGTCGACGACGACCCCGAGATCTGCCAATTGGTCAAGGAGTCCATCGAGCCGCATGGCTTCCGGGTTGTCACGGCGGCCGACGGCAAGGGCATGCGGCGGGTCCTGGCGCAGTCGACCATCGACCTGGTCATCCTCGACCTGATGCTGCCCGGCGAGGACGGGTTGTCCCTCTGCCGCGAATTGCAGGCCGGCCCGCGCCTGCCGGTGATCTTCCTGACCGCGGCCGGCAGCGAGGCCGATCGGGTGGTCGGGCTGGAGATGGGGGCCGACGACTACCTGGCCAAGCCATTCAGCTCGCGCGAGCTGTTGGCCCGGGTACGGGCCGTCCTGCGGCGGACCGGCGGCGCCGGGCAAGCCGGCGATGGCGCGCCGCGCGGCCGCCGTTTCCACTTCGCCGGCTGGACCCTGGACAGCGCCAAGCGCTGCCTCTATGCCCCGGACGGTGTGCTGGTCGAGCTTTCCGGCGGTGAATACGAGCTTCTGCTGGCCTTCCTGAAGAATCCGCAGGCGGTGTTGAACCGCGATCAGCTGCTCGACCAGGCCCGCGGTCGGATGGCCGGCCCCTATGACCGCAGCATCGACGTGCAGATCGGCCGGCTGCGCCGCAAGATCGAGCCCGACGCCAAGAATCCCGAATTGATCAAGACCGTCCGTGGCGGTGGTTACGTCCTGGCCACTAACGTCGATATAAAATGAAGTGACTGGACCAGAAACGCCGGTGCAACCGGCTCAACATTAGACACGGATTAAACGGATTTAAACGGATTAAAGAAGATGCAAAGCGCGGCAGGCAATCTATTTAAGTCCCCGCAATATGCGGATCGATGAGATGACTGCCTGCGGCGCTTTTTAATCCATTTTAATCCATTTAATCCGTCTTCAATGAAAGTCGCCCGACCCAGGCTCACTACCGGTAGAAGATGCGACAGCAACTCTGGGGAGGATCACGCGCTTAATTTGCAGACTCGGTTGGCCGCACCACTGCAACCGCCGCTGGACAGCCCACGCGCCGTCACCCATGATGCTCGGCAGATGGGTTCCATTGCAGGCCAAGCCTGCTGGATCAAAAGGGAACACGGTAGGGACGACCCAACAGGGGCCCGATCCGTGGCTGCCCCCGCAACTGTGAGCGGCGAGTCGGCGTCAACTGGGCCACTGGGAAACCGGGAAGGCCGGACGCCATAGACCGAGACCCGCGAGCCAGGAGACCTGCCCGTCACTGTGTAACCGGCTGCGGCGGGCGGCGGGATCGGTTGATCTCCTTTGCCTTTCGCATGCCCCAGGGCCGGCACGGCGGGTGCCGGAGGGGAGATCTTGCGATGCGGATTCTTCTGCAGATCGGCCTGCGCGGCAAGGTGGCCGCCATCGGTCTGCTGCTGCTTGCCTTCAATCTGGCGGCCTGGGCCTGGGCCATCGCCGCCTTTCGCCACCATCCCCTGCTGATGGGCACCGCCTTGCTGGCCTACAGCTTCGGGCTGCGGCACGCGGTGGATGCCGACCACATCGCCGCCATCGACAACGTCACCCGCAAGCTGATGCAGGATGGACGCCGCCCGGTGAGCGTCGGGCTGTTCTTCTCGCTCGGCCATTCCACCGTAGTGGTGGCCCTGTCGGTGGCGCTGGCCGCCACCACCAGCGTGCTGCAGGAGCGGTTTGCCGACTTCAAGGCCTTGGGCGGATTGATCGGCACCGGGGTGTCGGCGTTCTTCCTGTTTGCCATCGCCGGCGCCAATATCGTCATCCTGGCCGCCACCTGGCGCAGTTTTCGGGCGCTGCGCCGCGGCGAATCCCTGGCGGAGCAGGATCCCCTCGCCATGCTGGCCGGCGGCGGCCTGCTGTGCCGCCTGTTCCGCCGGCTGTTTCGCCTGATCGAACATGGCTGGCAGATGTACGGATTGGGGTTGCTGTTCGGCTTGGGCTTCGAGACGGCCACCGAAGTGGGGCTGTTGGGGATCTCCGCCTCGGGCGCCACCGAGGGGCTGTCGCCTTGGGCGATCCTGGTGTTCCCGGCCCTGTTCTCGGCCGGCATGGCGCTGATCGACACCGCCGACGGTATCCTGATGCTGGGGGCCTATGGCTGGGCCTTCGTCAAACCGTTGCGCAAGCTTTATTACAACCTCACCATCACCGCATTATCGGTGCTGGTGGCGGTGCTGGTGGGCGGGGTGGAAACCCTCGGGCTGATCGGCGACCGCCTGCAACTGGATGGTGCGCTGTGGTCCCTGGTGGCCGCCATCAACGGCAATTTCGGCCTGTTCGGCTACGCCATCGTCGCCCTGTTCGCCGGCGGCTGGGTGGTGTCGCTGATCGTCTACAAGGTCAAGGGTTACGACCGCGCCGAAGTCACCCTGTGACATTGAAAGAGAACCGCAGAGGCGCAGAGACGCAAAGGGTTCGAGGTCGGAACAAGGAAACATCCTCAAGCTCCCTCCGGTTGCGCCCCCATTGAACCGGGGCTAGGCTGATGGCCAAATAAGAGCCGGTCGCAGCGGGAGGAATATCACCATGACGGAGCGCATCGTCCTTCATGTCGACGGGAAGTCGCACGCGATTGCCGTCGACGATCCGGAAATGCCGCTGCTTTATGCCCTGCGCGATCATCTGGGCCTGGCCAATCCGCATTTCGGTTGCGGCCTGGGCCAATGCGGCGCCTGCACGGTGCATCTCGACGGGGTCGCGGTGCGCTCCTGTTCGACCCCGGTCTCGGCCGCCCGCCACGCCAGGATCACCACCTTGGCCGGCCTCGGCACACCGGAGCATCCCCACCCGCTGCAGACCGCCTTCGCCGAGGAGCAGGTGCCGCAATGCGGCTATTGCATCAACGGCTGGATCATGACGGCGGCGGCGCTGCTCAAAGAGACGCCGCATCCGAGCGAGGCGGAGATCAAGGAGGGCCTGTCCGGATTGAAATGCCGCTGCGGCACCCATCTGGCCATCCTGCGCGCGATCAAGCGCGTCGCCCAACAGGCATGAAGGGAGATCCGGCGATGGTCCACTCCCAACCCTCCCAGGTCAGCCGCCGTGACGTCCTGAAGGGGGCCGCCACCCTGGTCGTCACCCTCGGTATGGCGGGCGAGTTGTCGGTTGCCCTGGCCGCCGGCCCGGCGGCCCGGCCGGCGCCGACCGCCGACCAGCTCGATTCGTGGATTGCCGTGCATGCCGACGGCAATGTCACCGCCTTCTTCGGCAAGATCGACGGCGGCCAGGGATTGGACGTGGCCGTCGCCCAGATGGTCGCCGAGGAACTCGACCTGGCGGTTGCCCGGGTCCAGGTGGTGATGGGCGACACGGCGCGCACCGTCAACCAGGGCGGCGCCAGCGGCAGCACCGGCGTGCAGAAGGGCGGCGTGACGCTGCGCAACGTCGCCGCCGAGGCGCGCCGCGTGCTGGTCGAACTGGCCGGCCTGCGCATGGGTGTGCCGCCCGAGCAGTTGACGGTGTCCGACGGCGTGGTGGGGCTGCCCGGCGATGCGGTGAAGCGGCTTTCCTATGGCCAGATCCTCGGCAACCATCCGTTCGACCGGCAGCTCGATTGGAACGGCAAGCTGGGCAATGATCTGGTGGCCAAGGGCAAAGCCGTTCCCAAGCGGCCGGACCAGTACCAGGTGGTCGGCCAACCGGTGCCGCGCCGCGACGTTGCCGCCAAGGTGTTCGCCCGGGCCGAATACGTTACCGACGTCAAGCTGCCGGGCATGCTGCACGGCCGGATGATTCGCCCGCCGGCCGCCGGTGCCATGCCGCAGGCGGTCGATGAGTCGTCGATCCGCGCGATCAAGGGTGCCCGCCTGGTGTGGAAGAACGGCTTTCTCGGCGTCGTCGCGCCGCGCGAATGGGACGCCATCCGCGCCGCCCAGATGCTGGCGGTGACTTGGTCGACGCCGCAGCCGCCCTTCCCCGACCAGCCGTCTCTGTACGACCACATCCGCCGGGCGCCGGTGGTCAAGCGCCAGGTCGAGGCCGAGAAGGGCAATGTCGAGGCGGCCATGGCCGGTGCGGCGCGGGTCATCGAGGCGGAATACGAGTGGCCGTTCCAGTCCCATGCCAGCATGGGGCCGGCCTGCGCCGTGGCCGACGTCAGAGAGGGCGGCGCCACCGTGTGGACGGGATCGCAAAAACCGCATTACGCCCGCGACGGGGTGGCCGCCATCCTCGGCCTGCCGCCCGAGAAGGTGCACGGCATCTGGGTGCTGGGGCCCGGCTCCTACGGGCGCAACGATGCCGGCGACGCCGCCATCGACGCCGCGCTGTTGTCCCAGGCGGTGGGACGGCCGGTCCGCTTGCAGGGCATGCGTCACGAAGGCCATGCCTGGGATCCCAAAGGGCCGGCCTCGGTGCACCGGATCCGTGCCGGCCTCGACCAGCAAGGCAAAATTGTTTCCTATCGCTTTGAAAGCAAAGGATTGTCGCGGATCGACATCAACAGCCACGAAAGCCATCCCAGCGACAGCCTGGCCGGTCATCTGATGGGGCTGCCGCTGCAACCGCATCAGGGCTTCGGCGTGCCGCAGGAGGCCTATGACTTTCCCAACCGGTTGATGGCCTGGGAGACCATTCCCCCCTTGTTGGACCGTGCATCGCCGCTGCGCACCTCGCATCTGCGCGACCCGGTGGGTCCGCAGATCCATTTCGCTGCCGAATCCTTCATCGATGAGTTGGCCGCCGCCACCGGCAGCGACGCGGTGGAGTTCCGCCTGCGGCACCTGTCCGCGCCGCGCGATGTGGCGGTGGTCAAGGCGGCGGCGGAGCGGGCCGGTTGGCAGACGCGGCCGTCGGCCAGCCGGCGCGACGAGCATGGTGAAACGGCGGCGGGCCGCGGCATCGCCTATGTCCGGCGCAGCGGCACCATCGTCGCCGTGGTGGCCGAGGTCGAGGTCGACCGGCAGAGCGGCAAGGTCTGGGCCAAGCGCTTCGTCGTCGCCCATGACTGCGGGCTGATCATCAACCCCGACGGGCTGCGCCTCGCCATCGAGGGGAACATCGTCCAGGGGACCAGCCGCGCCTTGTGGGAACAGGTCAATTTCCAACCCGACCGGGTGACCAGCGTCGACTGGGATACCTATCCGATCCTCGACATCAGCGAGACCCCGCAGACGGTCGACATTGTGCTGATCAACCGCCCCGAGATCGCCCCCTCGGGCGCCGGCGAGCCGTCGATGCGACCGGTCGCCGCGGCCATCGGCAACGCCATCTTCGACGCGACCGGTGTGCGGTTGCGCCGCGTGCCGTTCACGCCGCAACAAATCAAAGCGGTCTGGGCGTAACGGTCGAGCGGCGGCGGCTGGTTTGAATTATTAGAGTCAGGCGTAGATGAACGAGAAGGATTGTTAAAAACTACACATTGCAGGTCACGTTATACATGACTGCCATGTGCAATCTAAGGTTGAAGCCCTACCCCCAGTGACGTACTTTGTTCAAGAACAGAGTCTCTTGGGGGCAAGAAACAAAATGTCGAAGGATTCGTTTGGGCTGCGTCTGGCGCAGATCGGGTTGCGGGGGCGACTCGTCTTCAGTTTCACCGTCGTCCTGCTGTTGGTCACCAGCGCACTCACCACGGTGATGCTAGTGGATAGAATCTAACACTTGGTGCCCTCGTTTGACGGCGGCGATGATTTTGTCGGGGTCTTTGGTCCAGACAAAGGGCTTCGGGCTTTGGTTATGTTCGGCCAGGAAGCGTTTGATGGCGGCCTGAAGCTCGACA
>CAIOJO010000566.1 GCA_903858635.1 uncultured Telmatospirillum sp.
TCGCGGAAATACTCTAGAAAAACAAGACCGTCGCTGACCGCTGCATCCATCTCCATCGTGACCCCCAATGCCGAATCGGAGGCCATCGATTGATTCACGGTTCCTTCGCCCTGTCACGCTCTCGTTCACCCGATTGCCCTGCTTAAACGGCCGTTGAATGTTGACATGGCGCCAACGGCAGCGCATATCAGAAATATCGGGGGATGAAATTCGGCTTCATGCCGTGTGTTCGGTGGCTTGTCCGCTGGTACCTATATCCCCCGGTCCTTCCTGAAGACGGTCCAGCGTCAGCGCGTTTGTTTGGGTATACCATTCGCCGTACGCCTTGGCGCGCACGTCATCGATGTCCATGATCATGCGGAACTTCGGCCAGATCACGGACAGATAGCGATCTTCGCGGCGCTCATAGAGACGTTGGAGCGCCCATAGGAAATAGTCCACGGCTTGAAGCCCTCCATGCTCGAATGGGCTGGCTGCGCGGACCGTTATGGCACCGTCACCCCGAACGCCCCATTTGTGAAAGAAGTTGGCTCGCGCCTTGTCCAGCGCGACGAGCAGGGCGTGAGTCCTGTCTTTTGTGCCGCGCCGGGCGAACACAACGCCATGGTGGCCTGCCTTGTGGAGCCGATCGCGGAAGAGTCGGGAAACCAATGCGTCGTAAACCTCGTTTTCGTTGTAACGGTAGTTAGGATCGGTTTCATTGCGCAGTCGCACCGCAGTTGCGAGAGCAACCTTGTCCCTGATGATGGCGTAGAACTTTACCTCGTGACGCATTAGCAGGCGGAACACGTCGCGGCGGACTTCAGGAATGTCGTCCTTCGCATGAAAGGCCAGAGCGGTCTTTCTCCGTTCGGGTAACATTGATGGCACTCGGTTGATAGTGAGATCGGCCATAAGGTCGGCGCGCAGCGCTTCAAGATCGGTCGCAAGCCCTGCTGACCAAGGCGGGCTTCGTGCCCAAGGGGTTGTTCGTCATGGACGGGTCCAAGCGATCGACCCATGGCAACGCCTATTTCACCGGTTTCGGCAAGGCAAAGCGGATCGTGTTCTACGACACCCTGCTGGAGAGGCTGACCGTCGCCGAGATCGAGGCCGTCCTGGCCCACGAACTGGGCCACTTCAAGCATCGAGACATCCTGGTCTCCTTCGCCCGGTTGGCCCTTCTATCCCTGGCCGTCTTCTGGTGGCTGGGCGTTGCGGCGAAGGCTCCGTGGCTGAGCGCCGCTCTGGGCCTGCCGCAAAGCGACGCTGTCGGGCTGGTCGTCGCCATGATCTGCTTGTCGCCCTTGGAGGTCATCCTGGCGCCGTTGGGGAATTGGCTCTCTAACCGGGCGGAGAGCCGCGCCGACCAGTATGCCGCGTCGATGACCGGGGGCGGCGACGCCCTGTCGTCGGCACTGCTCAAGCTCAGTCGGGACAACGCGAGCACGTTGACGCCCGACCCGCTGTACGTCCTCTTCCGCTATTCGCACCCGCCAGTCCCGGTGCGGATCGAGCGGCTGCGTCGCGCCGCCGGTGACTGAGGCGCGGCCAAAGCTCCTCTGGGCTGCGGCCGAAGCGGCGCCTAATTGCGCGGCTGGAGCGGCAACAAGGGAACGCGGGTGGTAACGAGGGTTCCGCTTTCTGCCGATCCCGATGAGACGATCGTACCGCCAAGCTGACGCGCGAAGATCGCCACGTAGTCGGTGCCACGTTTCTCGGGACTCTTCGCCGAATCCAGATCCTTCATCCCGACGCCGTCATCGGCGACGGTCAGCTCGATCTGGTCGCCGACCTGGCTGGCGCTCAGCACGACGAGACCCGTGCCACCGGGAAAGGCGTGCTTGATGGCATTCGTGGCCAACTCATTGACCAAGAGGCCAAAGGGTACGGCGCGATCAGGGTCGATATCCAACGCCTCGGCCTTGACCTCGATTTTGATGCCCGACTTATTTCCAAGCAAGCTGGCAGACAAGTTCTTGGCGATTTCCCCGAGATATGCGTCGACAGCGATGGTGGGACCGCGGCTGGATTGCGATATCAAGTCGTAAAGCTGGGCTATCGCTCCAATGCGGGCCTGCATGGCTTGATAACCTTGAACGCATTGCTGTGCCGTCGATCTGGCTTCGTAAGCGATTAAACCGACGATGATCTGCAAGTTATTCTTGATTCGATGAGAGATTTCATTGGTCAAGCTCAGGGCGTCGCGTTCCCGTTGCTTGCGGTCGGTGATGTCCTCGAAGACCAGGAGCATTCGGGTAACGTGGTTCCCCACTTGATAGATTTTTCGAGCATTCAGGTTGAAGACACGGCGCCCGAGCCCCGGAAAGTCATCCTCGATTTCGAAGCTCTCGATTGGCCTGTTTTCCGGGAGCACCTTCTCCATCAAATGTCGCAGGGCCGGCACGTCCCATTGGTGCTGGCCCAATTCCGAAAGACGCAAGCCCCGCGCCTCTGCCTCGCTGATGCCGAATATGGTCAGGAAAGCCTTGCTCGCCGTGACAATCGTCATGTCCTCTTCAAGGACGACCAGGGGATCACGGATCGTGTCGACGATACCTTGGGTGAGTTGCCAGTTGCGCTTGCTCTCGGCCCGAGCGGCGCGCTCCTCGCTGACATCCTCGATCGCCAGCAGGATGGACCCGTCATGGTCGCCGGGGCGCAGAATCTTCCTGGCATTGACCAGCATTGTGCGGCGACCGATGGTCGGAAAATCATGCTCGACCTCGAACCCTTCGACCGATGCCCGGTGCGGGATCACACTCTCAAGCAGGTTGCGAAGCGAGGGGATGTCCCACTGCCGGTTTCCGAGTTCATAGATCTGACATCCCTCGGTCTCATCGGCGCTGGTGCGGAACGTTTGGTAGAACGCCCGATTGGCCGAGGTGATGTTGAGGTCTTTGTCGAGAACGATGAGCGCGCTGGGTATGGTTTCGACGATGTCGCCGGCATCGATGTTGGCCAAGGCTTTTTTCGGCGAAATCTCTGTGATGGCCGTCGCTCCTCAATAAGATCGAGAGATTTCGGAATTACGCCACAAGCATATCTTCAAGAGCGTTGTGGAGTTGGTCTGGAGTGTACGGCTTGACAAGGCAGTGCGCGCCTTCGACAAACAATGATTTCATCTTCTCTGTAATGGTGTTGCCGGTCGTGTACAGCACTCGCAATTCCGGCCGCATCTTGACGGCCTGCTGTGCTAGTGGATAGAATCTAACACTTGGTGCCCTCGTTTGACGGCGGCGATGATTTTGTCGGGGTCTTTGGTCCAGACAAAGGGCTTCGGGCTTTGGTTATGTTCGGCCAGGAAGCGTTTGATGGCGGCCTGAAGCTCGACA
>CAIOJO010000567.1 GCA_903858635.1 uncultured Telmatospirillum sp.
CGCCGCATAGCCATCGGCCCGGCAAACATCGCGGTCGACGACAACCCCAAAGTGCCTAAACTCGCGCGGCCATCTGTTCCAAAATCATTGACACGTTCCGATTCGCCGATGGGCACGATCAAGCCGCAGTCTTCGGCCAGGGCGATGAACCGTCCGGGCGGCAGCAGGCCCAGTTGCGGATGGCTCCAGCGGATCAATGCCTCGGCGCCGACAATCGCGCCGCTGGTCAGGTCGATCTGCGGCTGGTAATGCAAGACGAATTCGTCGCGATCGAGGGCGCGGCGGAGATCGCCGCGCAGGCGCTGATGCTCGACCGCTTCCACGTTCATCTGTTCGTCGAAGAAGGCATAGGTGTTCCGGCCGGCGTCCTTGGCGCGATACATTGCCGTGTCGGCCTTCTTGCGCAGGGTGTCGAAATCCCGGCCGTCCTCGGGATAGATCGCCACGCCGATGGAAACCGAGGTGGTTATTTCATTTCCCTCGATGTCGAAGGTGGTCTGCAACGTGTCGATGATCTTCTGCAGGATCGCGGCAGTGGCGTCGGCCACGGACAAACCGGTGAGAAACATCAGGAATTCGTCACCGCCTTGGCGGCCGATGGAATCGGTTTCACGGACGCAGTGACTAAGACGGGCGGCCACCGCCTGCAGCAGCGCGTCGCCGATCGAGTGGCCAAGGGAATCGTTGATCGACTTGAAGTTATCGAGGTCGAGAAACAGCAAGGCCAGCTTGGTGCCGGCGCGATCGGCCTGGGCAATGGCCTTGTCCAGCCGATCGGCCAGCAGCAGGCGATTGGGCAGTCCGGTCAGGACATCGTGGTTGGCGAGAAACTCGATTCGCGCTTCCGCCGCCTTTCGTTCGGTGATGTCGATGAAGCTGGCGCGGATCTGCCGATGGCCGGTCGACGGCAAATTGGCCAGCCGGACCTCGCAGACCAGCGCCTGGCCGGCCGAATTGAGAATATGTCGTTCGACCAGCAACGGATTTCCGGCCAGGACCCATTCGATGTGATTGGCGAAGCTGGCGCTGACCGGTATGCCATCAGGCTGCGACGGGACGAAATACCGTTCCGGCCCGGCCGTCAGCAGTTCTTCGCGGGGACAGCCGAAGATCTCCTCGGCCCTGGGATTGGCATCGACCAAACGCGCCAGGTCGACGTCATAGACGACGATGGCGTCAGGCGCTTCTTCGACCAGGGCGCGGAATCGGGTTTCGCTGGCCGACAGCAAATTCTCGGCCACCTTCCGGCGGCGCCGGTTGAGCAGCAGGGCGGCGATGAGGACCGATTGCGCCAGGAAGAAGACGATGGAACCGACGAATCGCGGTATTGGCCGAACAATGTGTTCGGCACATTGACGAAGGCCGTGCCCTTCGGAAGGGCATGGGGATTGCCACCCCAGCGGATGATTTGGGCCCAATCGAACATCGGCAGGGCGGCGTTGTTGACGGCGGTAATCGGCTGCCGCGGTTGGAATGTTCCATTCAGGATGTCGAGCGCCAGCTGTCCCGTCGTCTCTCCGAGCTTGCGGACCCCGACCACGGATCCACCAATGCCGCCATTGATCAGATTGAAGTCGTAAAGCCCGAACACCGGGGCGTTGGCGAGCTTGATGATCCTTTCTTCCATTTCATAGGCCAGGGCGACCTGACCGGTGGTGTCCACATTGTATTGGGTGAAGACGATGATCGACTGGGCCGGAAGATGGGCGACCCGTTGCAGGATCTCATTGGCGGAAAGGCCGGTGGTGAATTCGAAGTCGAGTTTCCCTTGCCAGGGGGCCGCTGCCTGGGCGGCAGCGGCGGCCATTTGCCGGTCGGCATCGCTGCTGCCGGAGACGAACAGGAAGCGCCTGGTCTGTGGAAAGGCTTCGAGGGCTCGTTGAATGGTTCCCGGGATGTCGAACTGGGTCAGCTGGCTGACGAACCAGCGGCCATCGAGTTCTGTCGGCGACGGCATCGGCGCCTGGACGGTGATGACCGGGACGCCCGCTGCGATCCCTCGGCCGTCATGCAGAAGGAAATCCAAGGCCGGTTGTTGCACGGCGATGATCAGATCGAATCGACGGTCGCGGTGCTTCTCGGTGAGGAAATCGCGCAGGCCGGGACGGTAATCGGTGGCTTTGTTGCGTTCGAGGTCAAGATACTCGGGAAACAGATCGTTGACGCCGAGGCCTTCACCGTTGAGCACCGACAACAGCCCGGTGCTGAACAATTCGACGCCGCGTCCCCCGTAGCCGTACGAATAGAGGACCAGGACGTGTTTATGCTCGGCGACTGGGGCATTTGCAGGGGTGGTTTGTGCCAAAGCCCTGCCGCCAAGGGCGGAGAGAGCGATAAGCATATGGAATATAAAGAATAATATCGGCGCTACAGCAAAACGTTGACGGTGAGCCATAGTCAACCTCTGGGCGCCGCATCATTCAACTGGAGTGATAAGGCATTCGGCCTCAAATATTTCATCTGTAACACACGGCCGAGCCGACGTTACTCAATGCCAGCAAGTGAGTACGGTATAGAGCGGGCCGTCAGAGTCAATCGACATCTTGCGCCCCCATGGCATCGGATGCAGCTGGCCGTCAACGGTTCCAGCAAGCCGCCCATTGGCCGGGCGCCTTCTGTTCCAGCGGCGGCTCGACGCTGCGGCATTGCGCCGTGGCATAGGGGCAACGCGACTGGTAACGACAGCCGGGCAGGGGATGCAGCGGGTCGGGCGGCTCCCCGTCGTTGACCAGGCGGCGGCGGTTGCGCTGCGCCACCGGATCGGGGATCGGGATGGCGGACAGCAGGGCCTCGGTATAGGGATGGCGCGGCCGTTCGTAAATGGCATCGCGGTCGGCCAGTTCCATCAGCTTGCCGGCATAGAGGATGGCGATGCGGCGCGAGATATGGCGCACCGTGGCCAGGTCATGGGCGATGAACAGGTAGGTCAGGCCGCAGTCGCGCTGCAGGTCCATCAGCAAATTGACCACCTGGGCCCGGATCGACACGTCCAGCGCCGACACCGGCTCGTCGGCGACGATGAATTCGGGACTGAGGGCGAGGGCGCGGGCGATGCCGATGCGCTGCCGCTGGCCGCCGGAAAAGGCGTGCGGATAGCGGCTGGCGGCATCGGCCGGCATGCCGACCCGTTGCAGCAGGTCGGCCACCTTGGCGGCGGTGTCCTTGCGGTGACGCGCCAGGCCATGGACGATCAGCGGTTCGCTGATGATGTCGATGACGCGCTGGCGCGGATTGAGGCTGGCATAGGGGTCCTGGAACACCATCTGCATATGGCGGCGCAAGTTGCGCAACGGCTCGCCGGTGACCTTGGTGATGTCCTCGCCGCGAAAGCGGATGCGGCCCTGGGTGGTCGGCAGCTGGCGCAGGATGGCCCGGCCGATGGTCGACTTGCCGGAGCCCGATTCGCCGACCAGGCCCAGGGTCTCGCCCGGCATCACCGCCAGCGAGACATTGTCGACCGCGTGGACCACCAGCCGTTCCTGCCCCCAGAAGCCGCTGCGGCCGCCGGGAAAATGCACGGTCAAATGGTCGATCTCGAGCAGCGGGGCGGCGGCGTCGCTATCCGACAAGGCTGCGAACCTCCAGCCCGTATTCTTCGACCACCACCTCGTTCATCGCCGGGCCGGTTGGGCCGGTGCTCGGCCAGGCCGGCTCGAAGGCATGCCAGCAGGCCAGGCTCTGGTCGCCCTCGTAACGGCGCAAGACGCCGAGGCTGGCGCATTCGGGCGACAACAGCGGACAGCGCGGCTGGAAGCCGCAGCCGTCGGGCGGGGCGCACAGGTTGGGCGGGGCACCGTCGATGGCCACCATGCGGTCGACGACCAGATCGTGCCGCGGCGTCGCCCGCAGCAGGCCTTGGGTATAGGGATGGCCGGGCCGGCGGAACAGAGTCTCGGCGGTGCCGGACTCGGCGATCTTGCCGGCATACATGACGGCCACCCGATGGCAAACCTGCGCCACCACGCCGAGATCGTGGGTGATCAGGATGATGCTGAGCTTCAGGCGCTGCTGCACCTCGGCCAACAGGTCGAGGATCTGCGCCTGGATGGTAACGTCCAGGGCGGTGGTCGGCTCGTCGGCGATCAGCAGTTGCGGTTCGCAGGCCAGGGCCATGGCGATCATCACCCGCTGGCGCATGCCACCCGACAATTCGTGGGCATGCTGCTTGAGGCGGCGGCCGGGGGCGCTGATATGGACCAGGTCGAGCAGTTCCTCGGCGCGCTTCCAGGCCTGCTTGCGGGTCATGCCGAGATGATGGCGCAGTACCTCGGTGATTTGGGCGCCGATGGTGAACACCGGGTTGAGCGAGGTCATCGGGTCCTGGAAGACCATCGCCAGTTCCTTGCCGCGCACCTGCTCCTGCAGCTTGTGGCCGGCCGGACCGAGCAGCGACTGGCCAAGCCAGCGGATGTCGCCGCCGGCGACATATCCGGGCGACCCGATCAGGCCCATCGCCGCCTGCACGGTGACACTTTTTCCCGAACCGGATTCGCCGACGATGCCGAGGGTCTCGCCGTAGCCGACATGGATGGTGACGCCGCGGACTCCCTGCACGACGCCGGTCGGCGTGTCGAAATGGACCTTGAGGTCCTCGATGTCGAGCAGCGGCTGGGTGGGGGCGGTCATGGACGGGCCTCGACGGATGCGGCCGCTGCGGGAACCGGCTCGGCATGGCGCTTGCGGGCCATGCGGCGGGCGAACTGCTTTTCCCGTTCGCGCGGGTCGGTCACCACGCGGAGCCAACTGGCCAGCAGGTTGACGCCCAGCACGGTGAGGGCGATGGCCGCACCCGGGAAGGTCACCAGCCACCAGGCGCGGAACATGTAATCCTTGCCGATGGCGACGTCCAAGCCCCAGGACGAGCCGGGCGGCTGCACCCCCATGCCGAGGAAGCTGAGGGCCGCCTCGGCCAGGATGATGCGGGCGAATTCGAGGATCGACAGGGTCAGCAGCGGCGAGGTGAGATTGGGCAGGATATGCCGGAAGATGACCCGTCGGCCGCGGCAGCCGATCATCTGGGCCGCTTCGACATAAGGCAGCTGGCGCAGGCCGAGGACGGAGCCGCGGGCCATGCGGGCGTAGACCATCCAGCCGTTGAGCGACAGCACGATGATCAGCGAGGGAACATTGGCCCCCACCACCACCAGGATGACCAGGGCCAGCAATAGGCCGGGGAAGGCGACCTGGGTGTCGACCCAGCGCATGACGAAATCGTCGACCCGTCCACCACAATAGCCGGCCAGCATGCCCAAGGCGGTACCGAACGCCCCGGCCAGCAGGACCACCCCGGCGCCCACCACCAGCGATACCCGCGAGCCGAAGATCAGGCGCGACAGCACGTCGCGGCCGAGCTGGTCGGTGCCCAGCAGATGGGCCAGCTGGCCGCCGGCCAGCCAGGCCGGCGGCAACAGCCGGTCGCGCAGGGCTTGGGCGGCTGGATCGTAAGGCGCCAATAACGGGGCGGCAGCGGCGACGACGATCAACAGGACGACGATGGCGAGGCCGAACAATCCGGCCTTGTCATGCCAGAGATGGTGCGCCCAGCCAGCCGCTATCCGTCGGCGGGCCGCCCAGTTGGCTTGGTTATCGGCGGCCACCCGTCACCTCATTTTCATGCGCGGGTCCGCCATCTGATACATCGCATCGAGGAGGACATTGGTGAAGACGACCATGACGGCCACCGTGAAGACCACCGCCTGCAACAGGAACAGATCATGGCGGGTGATCGCCTGGACCGCGGTCAGGCCAAGGCCGGGCCAGGCGAAGACGGTTTCGACCACCACCGAGTAGCCGGCCAGGGCGCGGATGATCTCCCATCCGGTCATCGTCAGCACCGGCACCGCGGCATTGCGCAGCGCATGCGCGCCGACCACGCGAAGGGCGGGCAGCCCCTTGGCCCGCGCCACCTTGACATATTGTTGATTGAGCTCCTCGATCATCGCCGAGCGCACCGTCATCACCAGGCGGGCCAGGGCGGGCAGGGCCATGGTGATGGCCGGCATGACCAGATGGGCCGGGGTGCCGACGCCCGAGGTCGGCAGCCAGTGCAGGCGCACGGCGAAGATATAGACCAGGATCAGGCCGAGCCAGAACTGCGGTACCGACAAGCCGAGCAGGCTCATGAACACCGTCGCCTGGTCGGCCAGGCGGCCGGGCCGCAGCGCTGCCATGATGCCGAGGGGCACCGCCAGCAGCGCCGCCAACCCGACGCCGACCAGGGTGAGTTCGAGGGTCGCCGGCAGTTTCTCGAAGACGATGTCCATGGCCGGACGGCGTTGCCACAGGGAGTCGCCGAAATCGAGATGGGCGACGTCGGCGACGAAGCTGCCGAATTGCTCGATGATCGGCCGGTCGAAGCCGAGTTCATGGGCGAAGCTGGCTCGTTGCTCGGCAGTCGCTTCGATCGGCAGCATGACCCCGACCGGATCGCCCACCAGGCGGGTGACGACGAAGACGATCGCCGTCACCCCGAAGATAACGATGGCACCGTGCCACAGTCGATTGAGCAGGTACCGTCCCATCAGCCCGCGCAGCCCCCTATTTGGCGACGGACATTGTACTGACCAGCATCTTGCCGTCGGGGCGCGGGCTGAAGGTCAGCCGCTGCGACAGGCCGTAAAGGTCCTCGTAGGTCAGCAACCAGGCCAGATAGGCCTGGTCATGGGCGATCCGGATCGACTCCCGATACAGCTTGGCCCGTTCCTCGTTGTTGATCTCGGTCCGCGCCTTGGTCACCAGTTCGGCCAGTTTCGGGTCGGTGTTGGAGGCGCCCATGCCACCCGCCTGGTAATAGGTGGAGAACGGACGGTCGGGATCGAGCAGCGGATCCTTCGAGGCGACATAGATCGCGTCGGGCCGGCTCTGCCGGTCCCACAGGCGCTTCAGATATTCGTTCCACTCGAGGATCTTGAGGTCGACATGCAGGCCGGCCTGTTCCCAGAAGGCGGCCACCGCCTCCACCGTCTCGCGATCCTTCAGCCAACGACCCGAGGTGCCGACGATCTGCAGCGTGCCGTTGGCGGCGCCCGCTTCGGCCAGCAGTTTCTTCGCCTTCGCCGGGTCGTAGGGATAAGCGGTGGTCGTCTTGTCGAAGCCGAAGTCGTCCGAGGACAACAGCTGGCCCTGGTCGATCTTGCCGTAGCCCTCGAACAGCGCCTTGGTCAACGCCTCCTTGTCGATGGCGTAGTTCAGCGCCTGGCGGACCCGCGGGTCCTTGGTGATGCCGCCATCGGCGTTGAGGATCAGTACCGGATGCAGCACGCTCTGGATATGGGCGGATTTCGGCACCTGGCCGATGAATTCGGGCAGCAGGTTAGGCACCAGGTCGAGCTCGCCGGCCATCAATCCGGCCAGGAGGGTGCCCGATTCAGGCACGAAGCGGTAGGTCGCCTTCTGGATCTGCGGCTTGGCGCCCCAATAGTCGGGATTGGCGGCAATGGTGATGTTGCTGCCGCGGTTCCAGGCGACGAATTTGTAAGGGCCGGTGCCGATCGGGGCGGCGGCGAACTTGTCCGAGGCGGCGTAGGCCTCGGGCACCATCTTCATCCAGTAAAGCCGTACCGGCACCAGCGGATCGGGGCCCTTGGTGATGATCTTGACGGTCAGGTCGTCGACCTTGCTGGCGTTGGCGATGGTGTTGAAGAACGACAGTTGGGCCGATTTGAACTTCGGATTGATGATGCGGTTGATGCTGAACGCCACCGTGTCCGCATTGAAGGCGCTGCCGTCATGGAACTTGATGCCGGGCCGCAGCTTGACCAGCCAGGTGGTGGCGTCCACCGCCGTCGGCACCGCCGCCGCCAGTCCGGGCGCCAGGCTGCCATCGGCAGTCCGCACCATCAGCGTCTCGTAGATGTTGTCGTTGACGGCGCGCTCGCTGCCGTCCTCCTGCGCTTGCGGATCCAAGGTGGTCGGCTCGGAACCGAGGCCGACGGTGATCTCCTGGGCGCCGGCGGCGGCGGTGACGCCGGACCACAGCAGGGCGCAAAGGGCCATTCGGGCGATACGAGACATCAACTAGCAATCCTCCCTTTCATTGATCGGTCGCCGCCGTTGCTTCGGCGCTCTTGACGTGCCTTTGGGCCAACAGACTGGCCAGTTCCTCATCGCCCGCAACCACGGCATTGAGGATCTCGGCATGCTCGTTCCAGGTCTTGACCGCATGGTCGGGTCCGCCGGTGGGAAAGAAATGGCCGGTCCGCTCGCGCAGCGTCCGCAGCAGATCGGTCAATACGCGATTCCTGCCGGCCGAGCCAAGGGTATCGTGGAACTGAGCGTTCAAAACGGGCAAGGCCCCGACCTGGGCGCTGCGCACCGCGGCCAGGCCGGCCGCGAGGATGTCGTGCAGCCGCCGCACCACTGCCTGGTCGCAATGGCGGGCGGCCAGGCGCGCATTCATGCCTTCCAAGGTGGCGCGCACTTCGACGGTTTCGCGCACTTCTTCCGCCGACAGATCGGCGACGACGGCGCCATGACGTGGGACGACGGTGATCAGGCCTTCGGCGGCCAGGGCGCGCACCGCTTCCCGCACCGGATTGCGCGATACGCCGAACTTCGCCGCCAGGCGGTCCTCGACCAGCCGCATGCCCGGGGTGAATTGGCCGCCGACAATGGCCTGACGGATGGCGTCGGCGACCACTTGGCTCAAGGGGCGGTGCAAACTGCCGAGCGGTTGTTCCGCCAACTCGAGGATGGCATCGTCAGCCGGCCCCTGATCTTCCGTGTCGTCCATGGCACCCCAGTGCAAACAAAGGGCAGATCGTATACTAAATACCAAGGAGGGCCAATCTTCTTCTCATCCCGTCGCGCTGCCCGCTGCCGCTAGTCCGGGGGCATTGCGCACTTTGTATTGCCAGGCATTATCGCAATCGGATCGGCTGTCGGGCGCGGCCTGGCAGAATGCCCCGACAACGAACGGCAACTTGACGCCCATACTGTATACAATATACGCTGATGGCTCTCATTCAGGGGAGCGGACCATGTTCGATGCGCCGAATGCGGCCACCCTGTCCGGCGCCCAGGCGCTGGTCAGGATGCTGGTCGAATACAAGGTCGAGGTGGTTTTCGGGGTGCCCGGCGACACCAGCCTGGCCTTCTACGAGGCGCTCTACGACGCCGCGCCGAAGATCCGCCATGTGATGGCGCGCGACGAGCGCTCGGCCACCTTCATGGCCGACGCCTATGCCCGTCTGTCGCATCGCCCGGGGATTTGCGAATGTCCGTCCGGGGCCGGTGCCATGTATTCGGTGCCGGGCGTCGCCGAGGCGCATTTCTCGTCGATCCCGGTCATCCTCTTCACCTCGGGCGTGACCCTGGCCGGCGAGGGCAAGGGCACCATCACCGAGGTCGAGCATCACAAGCTGTTCGAGCCGATCACCAAATTCTCGTCCTTCCTGAAGACCGCCGCAAAGATTCCCGAAACCGTGCGCCGCGCCTTCCGCATCGCCACCACCGGGCGCCCCGGGGCGGTGCATCTGGCCTTTCCCACCGAGACCATGGTCGACCACATCGACCGGGCCAAGACGTCGCTGCATGCCGAGGCCGAATGCGCGGCCTATCCGGCCCATCGCACGCGCGGCGCGGCGACCGAGGTGGCGGCCCTGGCCCAGCATCTGAACGGTGCGCTGCGCCCGGTGATCGTGGTCGGTGGCGGCGCCAACCATTCCCAGGCCGGGGCCGAAGTGACCCGTCTCGCCGAATTGCTGCAGGCACCGGTGGTGACCACCATTTCCGGTCAGGGGGTGATGCCCGACCGCCATGCGCTGGCCCTCGGCGTGATCGGCGACAACGGCTTCCATCCGCATGCCATCCGCGCCGTGGAAGAGGCCGACACGCTGCTCTATATCGGCTGCAAGATGGGGTCGGTGTCGACCATCAAATGGACCCTGCCCAGCCCCAAGGCCGACCGCAAGATCCTGCAGATCGACCTCGATCCGACGATGCTGGCCAACAACTTCGAGAACACCCTGTCGGTGGCGGGCGATGCCCGGCTGGTGCTGGAAGACCTGCTGCCGCTGGTGGCCAAGGCCGCCCAGCGGTCCTGGGTGGACGATCTGAATCGGGAACGCGCCTATTTCTGGGCCCAGGCGGCCACCGAGCTGGAGTCCGATGCGGTTCCGTTGAAGGCGCAACGGGTCATTCACGAGCTCAACAAGCGCTTGCCATCACCGTCGATGGTCATCTCCGACGCCGGTACGCCGACCCCGCATGTGACCCGCTTCCTGCGCCTGTCCGGGGACGGCTCCCGCGTGCTCATCCCGCGCGCCTTCGGCGGCCTGGGTTATGCCATTCCGGCGGTGGTGGGGGCCCATTTCGCGCGGCCCGACGCGCGCCCGGTCGGCCTGTTCGGCGACGGCTCGCTGGGAATGGCCGCCGGCGAGCTGGAAACCCTGGTCCGCCTCGACATACCGGCCGTGCTGATCCACTTCAACAACGGCTGCTTCGGCTGGATCAAGACCCTGCAGAAGCTGCACAACAAATCGAAATTCATGTCGGTCGACTTCATGCCGGGCGATATGAGCCGGGTCGCCGCCGCCTTCGGCCTTAAGGCCTGGCACGTCGAGACGCCGGCGGAGTTGCAGACCGCGTTGGATGGAGCCTTCGCCCATGATGGGCCGTCCTTCATCGACGTGGTCACCGAGCCATTGGTCAGCGATCTGCCGCCGGTGTATTCCTGGCTGAAGGCGGCCGGGCGCGATCCGCTGAAAAGCGGTCACTGACATACAAATACGAGAGGGGACGACATGAAGGTCATCGTCATCGGGGGTGGTTGGTCGGGCTGTGCGGCCGCGGTGGCTGCCGCCAAACAGGGGGCGCAGGTGACGCTGCTCGAACGCACCGACATGCTGCTCGGCACCGGTCTGGTCGGCGGCATCTTCCGCAATAACGGGCGGTGGACGGCGGCCGAGGAACTGATCGCCATGGGCGGCGGCGAGATGTTCCAGGTGATGGACCAGGAAGCGGTCCATACCAATATCGAGTTCCCCGGCCACAAGCATTCCTCGCTGTACAACGTCGCCACCATCGAACCGGCGGTGATGACCCTGTTGCAGGACGCCGGCATCGACATCGTGCTCGAGGCCCGCATCACCGAGGTCGAGATGGACGGCCGACGCATCCGTTCGGTGTCGACCCACAAGAACCACGGCAACCGCAACTTCGCGGGCGACGTCTTCGTCGAGACCACCGGGACCGCGGCGCTGCCGCAGGCTTGCAACAAGCATGGCAACGGCTGCGCCATGTGCATCCTGCGCTGCCACACCTTCGGCACCCGCATCAGCATCGCCGCCAAGGCCGGCGTCGAGGAAATGATCGGCAAGAAGGGCGACCAGGTCGGCGCCATGAGCGGCTCCTGCAAGCTGTTGAAGGAATCGCTGGCACCCCATCTGCGCGAGCAGCTGAACCGCACCGGCGTCGCCGTGGTGCCGATTCCGGGCGCCGACGGCACGGGCGACAAGCTGGAGGTCAAGGCCTGCCAGCAATATGCCCTGCCGGAATACGAGCAGAACGTGGTCCTCCTCGACACCGGCCACGCCAAGCTGATGACCCCCTATTTCCCCTTGGCCGCATTGCGGCGCGTCCCCGGCCTCGAACATGCCCGCTACGAGGATCCCTATGCCGGCGGCATCGGCAACTCGATCCGTTACCTGGGCATGAGCCCACGTGACAACCACCTCAAGGTCGACGGTGTCGAGAACCTGTTCTGCGGTGGCGAAAAGGCCGGGCTATTGGTCGGCCACACGGAAGCGGTGGTGACCGGCGTCCTGGCCGGGTACAACGCGGCCCGCTGGTTCCTGGGCGAGGCCCTGGTGGAGATTCCCACCAGCCTGTCGATCGGCGATGCCATCGACCATGTGCGGGAAGAGATGAAGACCGAGAAGGGCAGGAGCTACAAATACACCTTCTCCGGCTCGATCTATTTCGAGCGCATGAAGGAGAAAGGCCTGTACCTGACCGATGTCGCCGAGATCCGTCGTCAGGTGGCGGCCGCCGGTCTCTCCGACGTGTTCGATTGGCGCCCCGGGGTGGTTCCCTACGCCGCCCGCCGCGCCGCCGAGTAAAGACCGTCGCCCAAGAGGATTGACCATGGATATCGCCCAGCTTGTGGAAGCCCTCGGCTTGCAGCTGCTGAGCGGCGGCGACCTGCCGGTCCGCTCGCCCATCGACGGCAGCGAGATCGCCCGTCTCTGCCGCCATTCGCCGGCCGAAATGGGGTTGGCGGTCGGCCGGGCGGTCGACGCCTGGACGGCCTGGCGCAAGGTGCCGGCGCCGAAGCGCGGCGAACTGATCCGCCTGTTCGGTGAAGAGCTGCGGGCCAACAAACCCCTGCTCGGCCGCTTGATCACCGTCGAGACCGGCAAGATCCTGCAGGAAGGCCTGGGCGAAGTGCAGGAGATGGTCGATATCTGCGATTTTGCCTGCGGCCTGTCGCGCCAGCTGTACGGCCTGACCATCGCCTCCGAGCGGCCCGGCCACCGGATGATGGAGACCTGGCATCCGCTGGGTGTCGTCGGCGTCATCAGCGCCTTCAATTTCCCGGCCGCCGTCTGGGCGTGGAATGCCGCGCTGGCCATCGTTTGCGGCGATTCGGTGGTATGGAAGCCCTCGGAGAAGACGCCGTTGACCGCCTTGGCCTGCCAGAGCCTGTTCGAACGGGCATTAGGCCGATTTGGCGGCGCCCCCGACGGGCTGTCGCAGGTGCTGGTCGGCGCCGGCGATCTTGGCCAGGCGCTGGTCGAGGACTCGCGCGTCCCCTTGGTCAGCGCTACCGGATCGACCCGCCTGGGGCGGGCCGTCGGGCCCAAACTGGCGGCTCGCTTCGGCCGCGCCCTGTTGGAGCTGGGCGGCAACAACGCGATGATCGTCTGCCCGTCGGCCGATCTCGACCTGGCGACCCGGGCCATCCTGTTTTCGGCCGTCGGCACCGCCGGCCAGCGTTGCACCTCGCTGCGCCGCCTGATCGTCCATAACGCCGTCAAGCCGCAATTGGTCGAGCGCCTGACCAAGGCCTATGCCAGCATCCGCGTCGGCGATCCGTTGGCCGAGGGCACGCTGGTCGGGCCGTTGATCGACCAGGCTGCCTTCGACTCGATGCAAGCCGCCCTGGCCGAAGCGGGGCGGCAGGGCGGTCGTGTCAGCGGCGGCCAGCGGGTGTTCGACCAGGCCCATCCCGAAGCCTGGTACGTGCGGCCGGCCATCGTCGAGATGCCGGCGCAGACCGCGGTGGTTCGGCAGGAGACCTTCGCGCCGATCCTTTATGTCATGGGCTATGACGCGTTTGCGACGGCGCTGGCCATGCACAACGGGGTGCCGCAAGGCCTGTCGTCCTGCATCTTCACCAATGACCTGCGCGAGGCCGAGTTCTTCCTGTCGCCCGAGGGCAGCGACTGCGGCATCGCCAATGTCAATATCGGTCCGTCGGGGGCCGAAATCGGCGGCGCCTTCGGCGGCGAGAAGGAAACCGGCGGCGGCCGCGAATCGGGCTCGGATGCGTGGAAGACCTACATGCGCCGCGCCACCAACACGGTCAATTACTCGCGCGAGCTGCCCCTCGCCCAGGGCATTTCCTTCGACCTGGGGGAGTGAGGCCGGCGCGGCTGGGCGGGGGGAAGATCGATGTCCTATTTCACTGCGGGCTTTCGTCCGGCGCAGCGTCTGGCCGAAATCGGCGTTTCCGAGATCCTGCGGATCACCGCCCTGGCCAACGAGCTGAAGCGGCAAGGCCGGCCGGTGATCGTGCTGGGAGCCGGCGAACCGGATTTCGACACCCCGGACCACATCAAGGATGCCGCCATCCTGGCCATCAGGGACGGCCAGACCAAGTATACGGCGCTGGACGGCGGCCCCGAGCTGAAGCAGGCGATCAGCCGTAAGTTCGAGCGGGATAACGGCCTGACCTATGGGGCGGACGAGATTACCGTCGGCACCGGGGCCAAGCAGGTCCTCTACAACGCCCTGATGGCAACGCTGGATCCGGGCGACGAGGTGATCCTGCCGGCCCCGTTCTGGGTGTCCTATGCCGATATCGTCGGTCTCTGCGGCGGCAAGTCGGTGGTCCTGCCCTGCGCCGAGGCGGATGGCTTCCGCCTGCGGGCCGAGGCCCTGGAACGGGCCATCACGCCAAAGACCCGCTGGCTCGTGCTGAACGCCCCCTCCAATCCGTCGGGTGCCGCCTACGGTGCCGACGACTATCGGGCCCTGGCCGAGGTGCTGTTGCGCCATCCGCAGGTCTGGGTGCTGTCGGATGACATCTACGAGCATATCCTTTACGACGGTTTGCAGTTCGTGACGCCGGCCCAGGTCGAGCCGGGGCTGAAGGACCGCACCTTGACCGTCAACGGGGTGTCCAAGGCCTATGCGATGACCGGATGGCGCATCGGCTTCGCCGGTGGCCCGAAGACCTTGATCAAGGCGATGGCTGCGGTGCAGAGCCAGGCCACTTCCTGTCCATCCTCGGTCAGCCAGGCCGCCGCAGTGGCCGCTCTGGACGGGCCGCAACAGATGGTGCGGGCGCGCTGCCAGTCGTTCCAGTATCGCCGCGACCAGCTGGTCGATGCCCTGAACGCGATTCCGGGCATCGTCTGCCCGAAGCCGCAGGGCGCCTTCTACACCTTCGCCAGCTGCGCCGGCCTGATCGGGCGTCGCACGCCGGCGGGCGAGGTCATCGCCAGCGATGTCGATTTCTGCAATTTCCTGCTGACGGCGCATTCGGTCGCCGTGGTTCCCGGCTCGGCCTTCGGCTTGGGGCCCTATTTCCGCATCTCCTATGCAACCTCGACCGCCCAATTGCGCGAGGCCAGCGCGCGGATTGCCAGCGCCTGCCACTCTCTGTCATGACGTGCTGGGTTTACGATAGCCCTCGCCGGGCGGGGCCATCCGGCCCCTTGGCCGCGCCCTCAA
>CAIOJO010000568.1 GCA_903858635.1 uncultured Telmatospirillum sp.
CCCTGGATGAAACTGGGGTCGCGCCGGCGTCTTGCCGGCGACCGTCGATTCGCCGGCAAGATGCCGGAGCTCCTGTTTGTTTCCTGTTAGCCAAAGAGGCTCGAGTTGACATCTACCCCTCTCGGACTGGGCAAGTCTCCCTCCGGCATCGCCGGCCTGGACGACGTCACCGACGGCGGCCTTCCCAGCGGTCGACCGACCTTGATGTGCGGTGGTGCCGGTGCCGGCAAGACGCTGTTCGCCCTGACCTTCCTGGTCGCGGGCGCCACTCAATTCGGTGAACCCGGCGTCTTCATGAGTTTCGAAGAGACCGAAGAGGAGCTGCATCGCAACGTCGCCTCGCTCGGCTTCGACCTGGCGGCCTTGATTGCCGACAACAAACTGGCCATCGACTATGTCCGCGTTGAGCGGAGCGAGATCCAGGAGACCGGCGAATACGACCTTGAAGGGCTGTTTGTCCGTCTGGCCTACGCCATCAAGACCATAGGGGCGAAGCGGGTGGTGCTCGACACCATCGAGGCGCTGTTCGCCGGGCTCTCCGACACCGGTATCCTGCGGGCCGAATTGCGGCGATTGTTCCGGTGGCTCAAGGACCAGGGAGTGACCGCCGTCATCACCGGCGAGAAGGGGGAAGGCGGCCTGACCCGGCACGGGTTGGAGGAATACGTCTCCGATTGCGTCATCTTTCTCGATCACCGCATGAGCGGCGAGGTGGCGACGCGCCGTCTGCGGGTGGTGAAATATCGAGGTTCCACCCACGGCACCAACGAGTATCCCTTCCTGATCGACGCCGGCGGCATCACCGTGATGCCGGTGACCACGCTCCAATTGGGCCACGGTGTCAGCGATGCGCGCGTGTCCACGGGGATTCCGCATCTCGATGACATGTTGGGGGGCAAGGGGTTCTATCGCGGCAGCAGCATCCTGGTGTCCGGCGCCGCCGGCACCGGCAAGTCCACCATCGGCGCCCATTTTGTTGACGCCGCCTGCCGCCGGGGCCAGCGTTGCATCTATTTTGCGTTCGAGGAATCACCGCAGCAGATCGTCCGCAACATGCGCTCGATTGGCATCGACCTCGGCCAATGGGTCGATAGGGGACTGCTGAAATTCTCGGCGTCACGGCCGTCCTTGTGGGGGCTGGAAATGCATCTCGCCCGCATGCACAAGGAAGTGGCCGAGTTCAAGCCGGAGATCGTGGTCGTCGATCCCATCTACAACCTCAGCGCCGTCGGCACCACCGCCGAGCTGCATTCGATGTTGCTGCGGCTGATCGACTATTTGAAGGCCCAGAGCGTGACCGCCTTGTTCATTTCCCTGGACGGCGGCAAGGCTAGCGACGCCGAGCAGGCCGACGTGTCGTCGCTGATGGATACCTGGTTGCAGCTCAGGACCATCGAGCACAGCAGCGAACGCAACCGCGGGCTCTATATCTTGAAGTCGCGCGGCATGAAGCATTCCAACCAGATCCGTGAGTTCTTGCTGACCGATGACGGTATTCGCCTGCGCGAGGTCTATCTGGGCAGCGGCGGTGTGTTGACCGGCTCGGCCCGCCTGGCGCAGGAAGCCGAAGAGGCGAAGGCCGAGGCGGAGCGCCAGCAGACCCTCGAACGCCTGCGGCGCGACGGGGCGCGCAAGCGGCAAGTGCTGGAAAGCCAGATTGCCGCCCTCACCGCCGAACTTGAGGCCCAGGACGACGATCTCGGCAGAGTCGAGGCCCAGGGCAGCGCTGGCGACGCGCGTAATGCGGAGTCGCGTCGGCAGATGGCGGTCAGCCGAGGTTCGGAGGTGAAAGCGTGAAGATCGACAAGGAGCGGGAAGACGCCGCCGTCGCTGGCGAGATGTGGCTGTTACGGCTCTATATCGCCGGGCAGACGCCCAAGTCGATTGCCGCCCTAGGCAATCTGCGCAGGCTTTGCGAGAGCCAACTGGCTGGACGTTACCAAATCGAGGTGGTCGACCTCATCGAGCATCCGGAACTTGCCAAAGCCGACCAGGTGGTGGCGATTCCCACCCTGGTCCGCCGCTTGCCGCCGCCGATGAAGAAGATCATCGGCGATCTGTCGAACCGTGAGAAAGTCCTGGTCGGCATCGATGCCCAGCCTATAACGACTTAGGAGGGGCCCGGATGGCGCAGCAAGGCAGCACTGAGCAACAAGTCGCAGCCGAATACCAGTTCCGCCTGTTCGTCAGCGGCTCGACGCCGCGCTCGCTGCGGGCCATCGCCATTATCCGCGACATCTGCGAGACCACCGTGCCGGGACGCTATGCCCTCGAGGTCATCGACGTCTACGAGCAGCCGGCGGCCGCCCGGTCCGAGCAGGTGGTCGCGATCCCTACCCTGGTCATGAAATTGCCGCTGCCCAAGCGCATATTCGTCGGCAACATGTCCGACAGCAGTCGGCTTCTCGCCGCCCTCGGCGCCGCCATTTCCGAGTTGGAACAGAGTGATACCTGATGATCGACCCGCAGGCTCTGCAAACCGCGCTGGCCACGCTGTCGGATGAGGAAGCCCAAGAAACGCTGAGGGCGATCACCTCGGGTGAAGTCGACGCGCTGGTCGTCGAAGGACACTGTGGTCCTTCGGTCTTTACCCTGAAGGATGCCAACCACCCTTACCGGACCATCATCGAGCAGATGTCGGAAGGCGCCGCCGTTTGCGGTGAGGACGGTATTCTCCTCTATTGCAACCGCAGTCTGGCGAGCTTGCTCGGCACGGCCAGGGCCGCCTTGCTGGGACGCCCCATCTGCGAATTTGTGGCGCCGCACCATCATCGGCGGGCGACGACTGTCCTGACTTTGGCGCGAGCGGCGACGGCCACCGAGGAGATGGACCTGGTCGGCAAACTGGGCAGTGTCCCCGTCTCATTGTCCGCTTCGCCCATCGACGTCGATGAGTGGCAGTCTTGCATCGCGGTCATCGTCAACGACCTGTCGCTGCGACGGCGGAGTGAAGAGGTCGCCGCCGCCGAGGAATTTGCCCGCTCCATCCTTGACCAGGCATCGGAACCGATCATCGTCTGCGATACCAACGGCACCGTCTCGCACGCCAGTCTGGCGGCGCAAGCCCTGTGTCGGATCAGCCCTCTGGGCCGCCCCTTTGCCCAAGCCTTTCCCCTCTGTCTGGCGTCCAACGGCGATGGTGGGCGCAGGCGATCGTTCACGGCCGATGAGGAGAATGCGCGCCAAGTCGAGGTCACCATGAAGCGCCGGCGACAGCTGCGGCATTTCCTTGCCAGCGCCGGCCCGTTGAAGAACGCCCAAGGCAAGATCATCGGCCGCGTCGTCACCCTCGCCGACATCACCGAACGCAAGATGAACGAAGCCCTGTTGGTGGCGGCCAAGGAAGAGGCCGAGCGCGCCAATTCCGCCAAGTCTCACTTTCTGGCCGCCGCCAGCCATGATCTGCGCCAGCCGTTCCAGGCGTTGCGATTCTTCCTCGATATTCTAAACCAACAGCTCAGCGACCCGAAAACGCGCAAGGTGGCCGAGGCGGCGAGCGAAGCGCTCAGCGGCGGCGAGAACCTGCTCCATGCCCTGCTCGACCTCTCGAAATACGACGCCGGAGCGGTGACGCCGAAGCGGGAAACCTTTCGTCTCTCCGCCATCATGTTGGCCCTGGCCAGTGAATGCAAAGGTCTTGCGGGGCAAAAGGGGCTGAAGTTGACGGTCGTGCCGTCGTCGGTTGCGGTCGACAGTGATCCGGTGTTGTTATCGCGGCTGCTGCGAAATCTTCTCGACAATGCCGTTAAGTACACCAAGCGGGGCCGCATCCTGTTCGGTTGCCGACGGGTTGACAACGCCGTGCGGATCGAGATTTGGGACACCGGGATCGGCATTACCGCGGAACACCAGAAACGCATTTTTGACGACTTCTACCAGGTCGGCAACGACCACCGCCTTCAGGCAAATGGTCTTGGCATCGGCCTCTCGGTGGTGCAGAGGGAAGCGAAACTTCTTGGCCACCAAGTCGCGGTGCGGTCGCGGCCGGGGCAGGGCTCGGTTTTCGCCGTGACCGTCGGGAGTGTCGTCGCGCAACCGACGTCCACACCAGACGCCGTAGGTTGATCGCGATTATCGCGGTGCATGTGACCGGCGTCGAAGATTGGGAATGGCCGCTCCTGGCGTGCGCCGTGAAAAGGTGGCGCTTTTCCAGTGGGTGCAAGCCCCACCCGGCAACCGCTCCAGCCGGAAGCAATCGGAGCAGTCATGGAGGTAACGAAGTGGCTGAAGCCTTCGATTAAGCGTGTCACGAATTGGTGACTGCGCGAGTGTGCAGGCCGCAACGCGAGTGAACGCCGAGCAAGCCTCGAAAAGGACGATGTGTAGGCCGACCCGGCTGCCATACCGGGGAAGGCTGATACGGCTGGGTTGAATGAGCGAAGAGTACGCCCAGCCGCTGCACCGGGGTAGTGGCGGCAGCATGTACACAAGGAAAGCGTACGCAACACGGGAAGCCTCAAGGCGTGGTCAGGGATGGCCAACCGGACGCCCGCGAGGGACAGGCCGGGCGCCCTGAGGTGGCGGAGAGGTCCGTAGTACCGCTGAAGCCGGGTAATGCCGGTGGAGGGAAGGGACCTCAGTTTAAGACAAACGCAAGACGTGGTGAGGGACCTGGAGATTGGGCAACCTATCAACTCCGAAAAGCGTTCAGAAACTGCAGATGGCGTTACACGCGAAAGCGAAGGCCGAAGCCGGTTATCGCTTCTACGCGCTGTACGACAAGATTTACCGCGAAGACATCCTGGCGCATGCCTATGCCCAGTGTCGCTCGAACAAGGGCGCACCGGGTGTGGACGGCCAGGACTTCGCGGATATCGCGGCGTACGGCGTCGAACGATGGCTCGGCGAACTGGCGCTTGCGCTCCGGGAGGAGACTTACCGACCGGACCCTATCAGAAGAGTGTTCATCCCGAAGGCTAACGGCAAATTGCGGCCGCTTGGCATTTCGACCGTTCGGGATCGGGTCTGCATGACGGCAGCAATGCTGGTGTTGGAGCCGATCTTCGAAGCTGATCTCCCGCCCGAACAATACGCCTACCGTCCTGGGCGCAATGCCCAGCAGGCGGTGGAAGAGGTGGGGGATCAATTGTTCCGTGGCCATGAGGACGTCGTGGATGCCGACCTCGCGGACTACTTCGGCAGTATTCCCCATGCCGAACTCTTGCAGTCGGTGGCTCGCCGGATCGTCGATCCGCGTGTGCTGCACCTAATCAAGAGTTGGCTGGAATGTGCCGTGGAAGAAACCGACGATCAAGGGCGGAAGAAGCGGACGACCGAAGCACGGGATAATCGGCGGGGCATTCCGCAGGGTTCTCCCATCTCACCGCTGCTGGCGAATCTTTATATGCGCCGGTTTGTGCTGGCATGGAAGAAACTCGGACTGGAGCAACGCCTTGGTGCGCGCATCGTGACCTACGCCGACGACCTTGTGATCCTGTGTTGGAAGGGCAGCGCCGAAGAGGCTTTGCGACAACTGCGCACGATCATGGGAAAGCTGAAGCTCACGGTGAACGAGGAGAAGACACGAATCTGCCGGGTGCCGGACGGGGAATTTGACTTCCTGGGCTACACATTCGGGCGGATGTATTCGGCGAAGACCGGCCAGGCACGCCTGGCGCGACGGCCATCGAAGAAAAGCATCAAGCGTATGGTTGAGAAAATCCATGCGCTGACGGAGCGAAAGTGTACGTGGCAAGGGACCACAGAGTTGGTAGGAAAGTTGAACCGCTCGTTGCGCGGATGGGCGAACTACTTCAACGTAGGCACCGTCAGTAAAGCGTACCGGGCACTGGACAGCTATACAGCGATGCGGTTGCGCCGGTGGTTGCAATTCAAGCACAAGACCAGAGGACGCAAGGGCGGGACATATCCACTCTCGCACCTTTACGGGTACTACGGACTCGTAAGTCTGGGAACGCGGGGATTCATCCAGTCGTGGGCGAAGGCGTGATGTTTTATCCGAGAGCCGGATGCGGGAAATCTGCATGTCCGGTTCGATGAGCGGGATGTGGAAACGGGGTCACGGTCGGACCACTAAGGCACCGCCAGACGAAAGGGGCGGCAACAGATATGTCCAACCTAACAGCCACCGCGCCACATCTCGACTCTACCCCAAAGCGGCCCAGACGCGAAGAG